>JARLGR010000042.1 GCA_031292665.1 Mycobacterium sp.
TACGGGCCGCGCTGAGCGAAAAGCCGATGTCGGTCAAACCCGTTGCCGCTGAACCAACTTCCTCGGGCACGGTCACCAGAAATGACATGTGACAACCTCCAGAAAGGTCCCCGGTAATACGGCTCACGTCGATGCGCTTAATAAGTGCACCACATTTGCTGACAAAGACAAAGATTCATGTTCAGGGACGCTGGGGATTCCGGTTTCACCGGTTGACGCGGCGTAACAATGAAAACGACCTGTTTACCGCGCCGGGCGTTGATGCCTGCGTGAACCTGAGGTGGACGCACGTGGCCCCTGTGCTGACGGCCTGCAGTGGCTTCCTTTTCGCCGTCTTGTGGATGGATTTGATTTTCGACGCCCAAATTTTTGGGCACCGTTCAGCCGGCCGGGAATTACCCGAGTCCGTGCTGGCTTCCATCGCGGGGTATTACCACCGCGCGACCACCACATCACGGCCGATGAGCCGATTGATTGCTCTCGTCATGCTGATCCTGTTGGGAGCTCTGGGAGTTCAGGCAGCCCTGGGGCGCGACCCGGGTTGGCTGCTCGTGGTGTCGGCCGGGCTTGCGGGTGCCCCGATGGCGCTGGCATTGACCCGGACCGTTCCCGACGCCGTTCGGCTCGGGCACCGCACCGGTAACGCGGCGGAGCAGACCAGGCTGGCGCGGTCGATCTGCCGCGACCACCTCGTCTGCGTCAGCTGCATGGTCGCGTTCCTGGTCCTATGGGTGGTTCGTAGCGCCGCTGTATGACGGAGTGACGGATCGTAGTGTGGACACGCAGGTCAGGACGGGCTGGCCACGTCAACCGGCCGCGTACTAAAGTAGAACACGTTCCAATTCGGCGACAGTCCCAGGAGAAGGCATGCACACCGCGATCTGCGATGAGCTTGGTATCGAGTTTCCGATCTTCGCGTTCACCCACTGCCGCGACGTCGTGGTGGCCGTCAGCAAGGCCGGTGGTTTCGGCGTGCTCGGGGCCGTCGGCTTCACGCCCGAACAGCTGGAGATCGAGCTCAACTGGATCGACGAGAACATCGGCGACCACCCCTACGGCGTAGACATCGTGATCCCGAACAAGTACGAGGGCATGGACTCGCACCTGTCCGCGGAGGAGCTGGCCGACACGTTGCGCAAGATGGTGCCGCACGAGCATCTGGACTTCGCCAAGAAGATCCTCGCCGACCACGGCGTTCCCGTGGACAACGCCGACGAGGACACCCTGCAGCTGCTGGGGTGGACCGAGGCGACGGCGACCCCGCAGGTGGAGATGGCGCTCAAGCACCCGAAGGTGACGATGATCGCCAACGCGCTCGGCACCCCCCCGGCCGACATGATCAAGCGCATTCACGAGTCCGGGCGTACGGTGGCCGCGTTGTGCGGGTCGCCGTCGCAGGCCCGCAAGCACGCCGACGCCGGCGTCGACATCGTCATCGCCCAGGGCGGCGAGGCGGGCGGCCACTGCGGCGAGGTGGGCTCAATCGTGTTGTGGCCGCAGGTCGTCAAGGAGATCGCTCCGGTGCCGGTGCTGGCGGCGGGTGGCATCGGCAGCGGCCAGCAGATCGCGGCGGCGCTGGCGCTGGGCGCGCAGGGCGTGTGGACGGGCTCCCAATGGCTGATGGTCGAGGAAGCCTCGAACACCCCGGTTCAGCAAGCGGCGTACGCCAAGGCGTCCAGCCGTGACACCGTCCGCAGCCGATCGTTCACCGGTAAGCCGGCCCGGATGTTGCGCAACGACTGGACCGAGGCGTGGGAGGCGCCCGACAATCCCAAGCCACTCGGTATGCCCTTGCAGTACATGGTTTCCGGCATGGCCGTCCGCGCCACCAACAGGTACCCGAACGAGACCGTCGACGTCGCGTTCAATCCCGTCGGGCAGGTCGTCGGCCAATTCACCAAGGTGGAGAAGACGGCGACCGTCATCGACCGGTGGGTGCAGGAATACCTCGAGGCGACGAACAGACTGGACGAATTGAACGCTGCCGCAACCGTCTAACTAGTGGTGTGTCCCGTCATTGAGTAACTACTTGTTCGAGGGTCACGCGGCCGCGGCGGACCTTTTCTAGGATCGATTCCGCTGTGGCGGTCCAGAGGAAGGGTTTCGGGTCGTGGTTGTGGGCGTCGAGGTATTCCTCGATGGCGGTGATGAGGTCGGGCACGGAGTTGAAGCTGCCGCGGCGTAGTGCCTTGTCGGTGAGTTCGCGGAACCAGCGTTCGACCAGGTTCAGCCATGATGACGAGGTCGGGGTGAAATGGAGGTGGAACCGCTGGTGGCGGCGCAGCCAGTTCCGCACGTCGGCATGGTTGTGGGTGGCGTAGTTGTCCAGGATCAGATGCACCGCAAGGTGTTTTGGTACCTGGTTGTCGACAGCGCGGAGGAATTTCAGAAATTCCTCGTGCCGGTGCCGGGGCAGACACTTGCCGATCACGACCCCGGTGAGCACATTCAGCGCGGCGAACAAGGTGGTGGTGCCGTTGCGCTTGTAGTCGTGGGTCAACGTGCCGGCGCGGCCCTTCTTCATCGGCAGCGATGGCTGGGTGCGGTCCAAAGCCTGCACCTGGGACTTCTCGTCCATGCACAGCACCACCGCCTGCTCCGGGGGGTTCAGATACAAGCCGACAACGTCGGTGAGCTTGTCCTCGAACTCCGGATCGTTGGAGATCTTGAAGGTGTCCACCAGGTGCGGTTTCAACCCGCGTGCCTTCCAGATCCGCTGCACAGTGTTCCGGCTGACACCGGCATGCTTGGCCATCGACCTTGTGCTCCAATGGGTTTCGCCCTTGGGCTTGGAATGCAGCGTGGCCTGCACAATCTCCTCGACCTTCTCGGCAGGGATCGACGGTTTCGGTCCACGCCCCTTGCGGACCTCCCCGAGCTTGGCCAGACCTTCCTCGGCGAACCGATTCCGCCAGGCCCGCACCGTCACCGTGGTCACACCGAGCTCATCGGCGATCCGAGTGTTGGCCACGCCGTCGGCGGCCCTCAGCAACGCCTTCGCCCGCTGCACCTGCCTATGCGGCGCCGATCGCGCGCGAGCCAACACCTCCAACGCATCTCGCTGACCGACCGACATCGCCAAAGGCGGGGCTGACGCTGCGCTCATGCACCAAGGCTACCAGCCAACCGCATACTTATTTGGATGACACACCACTAGAACTTTTCGGACTACTCGTCGTCGGGTTCGTCCAGGTCGTCCCGGCCGGTGAGCACTTCCTTGGCTCGGTCGACCGCGTACGTGCCGATGTCGATGGAGTTCTGGACGATGCCGCTGGCGCCGCCGGCGACGTCACCGCGGATGATGTCGCCGGCATGCTCGACGATGTCCGAGGCCTTTTCGACGGCGTTGGTGGCGATGTCCCGAGCGGCATCGACGGCGTCCTTGGGATTGAAGCCCATCGGAGTCTCCTTTTTTTGCAGGGTCTTTGGTACGACTCTAGTCGCGCGGACGCGGCACTGACGCTTCGCCCGGCTGACCGTTGGTCATGCTCAGCCGATCATCCGGAGGGTGGGAAGAACCCTGCCCCGGTGAACCAGCCCTCTTGCCACCCCTGCGCTCCCAGGCAGAGCATCGGCACTCCGGCCTGCGACTGTGCTGCCGACTGCGGGCCGGGGCACTTCGCGCCGGCCTGCTGGACCCCGTACAGCGGGTAGGACATCACCCAGTATCCGGTGGTCGCCGCCGGGAACTGATTGGGCGGCGGGAAATGGCAGGCCTCGGCCTGCCCGCTGGGGCCGCGACCGAAGACGAATCGCTCGTAGTTGTCGCACGGCGCCCCCAGCGACGCCTGATAGTTCATGTTGGGCACGTCGCCGTCGTACTGCGGATCGGCGGCCGCGCACGGGGCCACGCCGATCGCACCGGCCGTGGCCGCAACAGTGGCGAGTAGTTCGCGAATCATGCTCCGCCCTTCGCGTCGGTGTCACCCGGCCCCCGCAAACCCGGCAGCGACCCGCCGGTGACCTGCACCAAAGCATATCGAGTACGCCGCCGGCCACAAGATCGTTTTCCGCCGGCCGACCGGCGCCGCTCCGCGCGGGCCTGAACACGTTGCAATTCGGACCAGCGATCTTGCGCCGATGCTTCCCAACCGTGGTGTCGCAATGGTTTATTTGCACAACAGGGACTAGAGGACTTCATATCGAGGAGTGGCGTTGTCAACTTTCAAGCCAACCGCCGAGTCGTCCGCCGAGCCGGCTCCGAACCTGCCGCCCGGATTCGATTTCACCGATCCGGACATCTACGCCGAGCGACTGCCGGTGCAGGAACTGGCGGAGATGCGTCGAACCGCACCGATCTGGTGGAACGAGCAGCCCTTCGGCGCGGGCGGGTTCGACGACGGCGGCTTCTGGGTGGTGTCCAAACACAAGGACGTCAAAGAGATCTCGCTGCGCAGCGACGTCTTCTCCAGCCTGCAGAAGACGGCCCTGCCCCGGTATAAGGACGGCACGGTCGGCGAGCAGGTCGAACGCGGCAAGTTCGTCCTGCTCAACATGGACGCGCCGCAGCACACGCGGTTGCGCAAGATCGTCTCCCGGGCCTTCACGCCCAGGGCGGTCGAGCGCCTGCGCGACGACCTGCGCGAGCGCGCCCGGCGCATCGTCGAAACGGCGGCGGCCGAGGGATCGGGAGACTTCGTCGAACAGGTGTCGTGCGAACTTCCGTTGCAGGCCATCGCCGGTCTGATGGGTGTCCCGCAGGAAGACCGCAAGAAACTCTTCCACTGGTCGAATCAGATGGTCGGCGACCAGGACCCCGAGTTCGCGACCAACGACGCCATCACGGCGTCGCTGGAACTCATCACATACGGCATGCAGATGGCCGCCGACCGGACGAAGAACCCCGGCGAGGACCTGGTCACCAAGCTGGTGGAGGCCGACATCGACGGCCACAAACTCTCCGACGACGAATTCGGCTTCTTCGTCATTCTGCTGGCGGTGGCCGGCAATGAGACCACCCGCAACTCGATCACGCAAGGCATGATGGCCTTCACCGATTTCCCCGACCAGTGGGAGCTGTACAAGAGGGAGCGACCCGCCACCACCGCCGACGAGATCGTTCGGTGGGCCACCCCGGTCACCTCGTTCCAGCGGACCGCCCTGGAGGACTACGAACTGTCGGGTGTCCAGATCAAAAAGGGTCAGCGGGTGGTGATGGTGTACCGCTCGGCCAATTTCGACGAAGAGGTGTTCGACGGCCCGTTCAGCTTCAACATCCTGCGTGATCCCAACCCACACGTGGGATTCGGTGGCACCGGCGCGCATTACTGCATCGGCGTCAACCTGGCGCGGATGACGATCGACCTGATGTTCGGTGCGATCGCCGACGTCATGCCGAAGCTGGAGTCGGTGGGCAAGCCGGAGCGGCTGCGGTCGGGCTGGCTCAACGGGATCAAGCACTGGCAGGTCGACTACCATTCCGAGGGGGCGGCGAAATGTCCTGTGGCACATTGAGTTACGATTAGCCATGCCAAAGCACCAAGCGGTCCTGATACAGTCGGAGGGCGGCCCGCTTGAACTTTCCGAAGTCGACACCGTGTCCCCCGGCCGCGGCGAGGTCCGGATAGCGGTCACGGCGTGCGGCATCTGCGGAACCGACCGCGCCTTCGTCCATGGTGGCTTCCCGAACATCTCGTGGCCGCTGACTCCCGGGCATGAGATCGCCGGAACCGTAGCCGAGCTGGGCGCCGGCGTCGACGACTTCACCGTCGGCGATCGGGTCGCCGTCGGGTGGTTCGGTGGGTGCTGCTATCACTGCGACCCTTGCCGGAAAGGCCTTTTCATCCACTGCGCGAACGGGAAGGTTCCCAGCTGGCACTATCCGGGCGGGTATGCGGAGTCGGTGACGGTGCCGTCCAGCGCGTTGGCCCGGGTTCCGTCGGGGCTCTCCGATGCGGAGGCCGCCCCCATGGGCTGCGCCGGTGTGACGACCTACAACGCGCTGCGCCACACCAGGGCGCTGCCGGGCGACCGGGTCGCGATCCTCGGTGTCGGCGGGCTCGGCCATCTCGGAGTGCAGTTCGCCCGGGCGATGGGCTTTGAAACCATTGCGATCGCCCGGGGCACCGGTAAAGCCGAGGATGCCCGAAAACTGGGCGCCCACCACTACATCGACTCCACCCGCGGTGACGTCGCCGAAGCGCTGCAAGCGCTGGGCGGAGCCGCGGTCGTCTTGGGCACCGCCGGCAACTCCCAGGCGATGGCCGACACGGTCGGCGGGTTGCTGCCCCGGGGCGAGCTGATCACCATCGGTGTGACGGCCGACCCGCTGCCGATCAGCCCCGTACAACTGATCACCCCCGGGCTCAGCGTCGTCGGCCATCCTTCCGGCACAGCGAAAGAGATCGAAGAAACCATGCATTTCGCGGTCCTGTCCGGCGTGCGGGCGTGGATCGAGGAGCTACCGCTGTCGCAGGCCGCCGAGGGATACGCGGCGTTGGAGGAAGGCCGCGCGCACTACCGCACCGTTCTGACCATGTGACTACCGTCGGCCGGTGGCCGGCACCGTGACTATCGTCGGCCGGTGGCCGGCACCGTGACTACAGTCGGTCTATGACCGATACCTGGACCCTGGACGCCTCCGACGGAGAGCTGTTGATCCGCACCGGCGTCACGGGCAGGGCCGCGCGAATGGGTCATCGGCTCACCATCGCGATGACCCGGTGGCAGGCCGCGGTGAACTGGTCCGGTGACGAGCCCGTCAGCGCGGAACTGACCGCCGATGTCGATTCGTTCGACGTGCTCCGCGGCGAGGGGGGCGTCAAAGGGTTGTCCGGGCCGGAAAAGGTCCTGGTGAAGTCGAACGCGATGAAATCGCTGGATTCCGGCCGCTATCCCGAAATCCGCTTCGCCGCAGACAACATCACCGACACCGACGACGGCTACCGCCTCAGCGGCAAGCTCCACATCAAGGGAAAGTCGCGAGACCACGTAATCGACTTGCGCACAGAAGATCTCGGCGACTCGTGGCGAATGTCCGCCGAATCCACCGTCCGCCAGTCCGATTACGGCGTCAAGCCCTACTCGCTGCTCATGGGCTCCATGCAGGTCACCGACGACGTGTCGGTGTCTTTCACCGCGGTTCACGCCAAGGGCGATTGATCTCTAACGGCCGTTGCCGTCGGCGAGTGTATCCTCGGCTACAGATCTTTAATTCCGCTAAGTATCTATTTCCTGTGGTAACGAGGGGGCCGAAATGCCGCGCAATGACAACGATTCGTGGGATTTGGCGACCAGCGTCGGGCGGTCGCCTCGAAAGCCGATAACCCGCTGATTGACGACCCGTTCGCCGAACCGCTGGTGCGCGCCGTCGGGGTCGACTTCTTCGCCCGGTGGGTCAACGGCGACATCACCGCGGCTGACGTCGACGTCGCCGAGGACGCCTGGGGTTTGCAGCGGATGGCCGACCTGATGAGCGCCCGCACCCGCTACTTCGACGCGTTCTTTCGCGAGGCGATGACCGCGGGCATCACCCAGGCGGTGATCCTCGCGTCCGGCCTCGACGCACGCGGGTACCGGTTGTCCTGGCCGGCGGGGACAACGGTGTTCGAAATCGACCAGCCGCTGGTCATCGAGTTCAAGGCGACAACGCTGGGGGGTCTGGGTGCGCGTCCCACGGCAGATCTGCGTGCCGTGCCGATCGACCTGAGGCACGACTGGCCAACCGCGTTGCGAGCGGGCGGTTTTGACGCCGGGCGGCCCAGCGCGTGGATCGCCGAGGGGCTCCTCGCATTCCTGCCGCCGGAAGCACAGCATCGCCTGCTGGACAGCATCACCGAACTCAGCGCTCCCGGCAGCCGACTGGCCGCAGAGATCTTCGCCAACCCGCCCGACGTCAACGGGGACCAAGCCCCCGACCTCCTGCAGACCGCCAGCGAGCGGTGGCGGGCTCACGGATTCGACATCGAGCTGTCCGACCTGCGCTATGACGTCGAACGCAACGACGTAGCTGCCTATCTCGATGACCACGGCTGGCAGACTGATTCGTCAACCCTGAACCAGCTGCTGGCTCAGAACGGATTGCCCGAGATACCGGCCACCCCGGCCAACGAGGTCTTCACGCAGAACTACTACTGCACGGCGATCCGGCGGGGCTAGAAGCTCCTCAGCGGATTACGGCTGCGCCGGTGCGTGCGGTTCCGCACCACCGGTCGCATCGCCGGGGATGTGCTCGAGCACCCTGGTCAAGTACGGCTGCCGGGCACCGGCGTCCGGTTGCTGCTCAACGGGAACGCTCTCCTGCTCGCCAGGTTGCGCTACCGGCTCGCCGCCGGGCTCCTTCGGGCTCGGGGCCGCCGGCCCGGACTCCGGTGGCGGTGCAACAGCCGCCGGCGCAACGGCCTCGGCGACCTGCGGCGTCGGCGCGTGCACCGTATGCCTGGGCGCCGCGCGCTCGGTCTCGGGAGCCAGATGCATCCCCACTGCCACCGACAACGAGCTGACGAAGGTGATCGCACCCGCGGCCAGTGCGGTCACCGCCCCGGCGTACGACCGCTGCCGGGACCGCGCGGCCGCCGCGACCGGTTCGCTGCCGCGTGGCACCAACTGCTCGTCGGTGAACTCGGTGCTGCGAGCCGCCGCCAGCGCCGCGCCCCGGGCGACCGTCACCTGCGCCATAGTCTGCGCAAAAACCGGCACCGGCAAGGCTTTCTCGAGCTGCCAGGAAAACCCGTTGAGGTCGCCGTCCGCACCTACGACGACCACGCCGCCCGGACGCCATCCATCGCGTTCGAACATCCCCGTCAACCAGGACGTCAGCCCGTCGAAGCCGCCGCGCACGCGCTTGACCGCCGTTTGCGTCTCGCCCTCGTGGCTGTCGACCATCACCACGGTCGCCCAGTCATGCTCGAGGATGCATACGGCTGTCTGCTCGTAACCGATGACCGGTGCGATGGCGCGCGCCAGGGTTTCGACCGCGTCGAGTAACCGAACCGGCACGAGGTTGTCGAAACCCGCGTCCGTCAGCGCCTCCAGGACCAGTGCTGCGTGCGCCGTCGCTTCGTCGTTCCAAGTCACTCCGATGACCCGCAAGTGGTGATCGCTCTGGGCCGCTTGCGCGTCCACTCGCAGAACTTCCTCTGCCACCTGCTCTGCGGTACTTACGGCGCGCACACCGTGTCCGGCGCGCAGCGCCAGCTCCCGATGGTCCAGGATGGTGCCGTCTGCGCCGTGCCCTTCAGCGAGGACCCACGCAACCGCGGTCGGCGTCACTGACAGCCCTAGTACCGTATCCAAATTCTGCACCTCAATCGGTCCCGGTCCGCCGAACGCCCCCAGTCACACGATCGCACGCCGCGGCGGCCGCGGGTGCGGTGGTTCGTGGGAGCCGGAACGACCCGGGATTGCGTGGTCTCCATCGGCTTGCTCGTGAGAGCCTACGCGCTCAACGCGCGTTGGGAAGAACCGATCCGATATCCCAACCAAACCCGCAGGCGGGAAGCCGCACCGCGCCGAAGTTGGCGCGCCCGGGCATCTCACTCAGTCGGCGCGCCGCCGAGAAAAGGCGGATCCGCGCCCGGACGACGGATGGGCCGGCCCGCCCAAAGGTGCGCAGGGTCTCCGATTCCGGCGCCGCCGGTTAGGTGATTCTCCGCCGAAAACGCCAGGCAGCGGCGCCCTTGGTGATGTGCGCGGCCGTTCGTGCGCCGCGCTGCGGCACAGTTATCCAGGGTGCGAAATTCGTTGTAATAAGCGATATGAAAATGACACGTCTTCGTGTCCAGATCGACATTTGGCCGATTCGCACGGTAAATTTCCTGCCTGAGAGCAGGATCACCCAGCGACAAGGGGCAGGAATGACAGACGTGAGCGAGAAGGTGCGGGCCTGGGGGCGCCGGCTTTTGGTCGGTGCGGCGGCGGCTGTCACGCTGCCGGGCCTGATCGGTCTTGCCGGCGGCGCGGCGACTGCGGGGGCGTTCTCGCGCCCGGGCCTGCCGGTCGAATACCTGCAAGTGCCGTCCGGTGCGATGGGCCGCAGCATCAAGGTCCAGTTCCAAAGCGGCGGCGACGGCTCCCCGGCGGTGTACCTGCTCGACGGCTTGCGGGCCCAGGACGACTACAACGGCTGGGACATCAACACGCCCGCGTTCGAGTGGTACTACAAGTCGGGCCTGTCGATCATCATGCCGGTCGGCGGCCAGTCCAGCTTCTACGCCGATTGGTACCAGCCGGCGTGCGGTAAGGCCGGCTGCTCGACCTACAAGTGGGAGACCTTCCTGACCAGCGAGCTGCCACAATGGCTGTCCTCCAACAGGAGCGTCAAGCCCACCGGGAGCGCCGCGGTCGGCATCTCCATGTCCGGTTCGGCGGCGATGATCCTGGCCGTCTACCACCCGGCACAGTTCATCTACGCCGGTTCGCTCTCGGCCCTGATGGACCCCTCCTCGGGCATGGGACCTTCCCTGATCGGCCTGGCGATGGGTGACGCCGGCGGCTACAAGCCCGACGCCATGTGGGGGCCGTCAAGCGACCCCGCCTGGCAGCGCAACGACCCGATGGTGCAGATCCCGAAGCTGGTCGGTAACAACACCCGGCTCTGGATCTACTGCGGCAACGGCACCCCGTCGGAGCTCGGCGGGGCCAACATGCCGGCCGAGTTCCTGGAGAACTTCGTGCGCAGCAGCAACCTGAAGTTCCAGGACGCCTACAACGGGGCCGGCGGACACAATGCCGTGTTCAACTTCAACGCCAACGGCACCCACAGCTGGGAGTACTGGGGTGCGCAGGTCAACGCCATGAAGGCCGACTTGCAGGGCGCCTTGGGCGCCACCCCCGGGGGCGGCGGATAAGCGTTTCTCTTCCCGATGTTGCTACTGCGCCCGACACCCTGGTCGGGCGCAGTAGCGCTTTTCGGGCCGTTCACGCCCGGGCGGTCAACGTGGCGTCGCGACCTCGCCGGTGATGTCTGCCCAGCCGGTCGCGTCATGGCCGTGATCGTTCATGTTCCGGCACTCACCGTAGAGGCGGAGCACCCCGGCGCCCGGATCGTCGTTGTCGCGATAAATGGTCACTGTGACGGCGTTCTGCGAGAAGATCTTCGCGAATGCGTGGTTGTTGGGGGGCGGGCCCTCCACCCAGCCGTGCGTGCGTAACGTCGATGCGACGGTCTCGAAGTAGGTATCGGTCTGTTGTCCGGCGGGCAACGCGAAGGTCAGGTAGACGGCACCTTGATACGGCGGATCGTCCCGGTTCTTGCAGGACATCAACAGGTAACCCGCCGACGCGGTCTGCAGTCCGGCGGCGGAGACGATCTGCCGTGCCGGCCCGACGACTTGGTCCTTGCTCTGTTCGTCGGTGACCGGACTGGCGGGATGGTCGAGGACGTCGGAGGGTGTCGAATGGAGCCGGCCGACCGAGAGGAAGGCCCCGCCCAGCACCAGCGGAACCGCCAGCGCGGCGCCGATCAGCAATCGACCAGGTGTCGAGCGCAGCGACTTTCCGAGGTTGCCGCCTCCCCTGGGAGTGCGGCGGCGCTGTGGGGCGGTTCGTACGTCAGACATCGGGACCTTGCCCGCCAGGCTAACTCGCCGGCTCGCGGCGCCGGGGGAAGCTCCGGTGCCGGCGGGCGACGTCGCGGCCCGCGACTCGGCGTCACCCTGGCCACGCTTCTGGCCACGCTTCTGGCCAGGATGGCCGCATCGCCCGCGCACGCCGACAGCCACCAGCCCGCTGACCGAGTTGGTCGACGCCGCCGCACAGCGGTTGCAGGTCGCCGAACCGGTGGCCGCCGCGAAGTGGAACACGCACGGCGACATCGAGGATCCGGGCCGCGTCCGGGAACAGCTGGACAAGCTGGGCGCCGCCGCCCAGCGACTAGACGGGGCCGCTCATATCGACCCCGGTTACGTGACCCGGGTGTTCGGTGACCAGATCAGCGCCACCGAGGCGATCGAATACAGCCGCTTTGCGGACTGGAAGCTCAACCCCGCCGACGTGCCGGCCGCGCCGCCGGACTTATCGGCGTCGCGGTCAACGATCGACGCCCTCAACCAGACGATGTTGGCGCAGCTCGCGGCCGATTGGGACGTGTTGCATTCGCCGGCGTGCGCCGCCCAGTTGGACGCCGCGAGGGACGAGGTCGTGGGTGCCCGCCGGCTCGACGGGCTTTATCAGCAAGCTTTGCTGGCAGCGACTCGGTCGTATTGCCAGGGTTGATTTAATGATTTCTCATCAATTTTTAAAGGTTTATTCCGCCCTGATTGAGCCATTTCGGCAGATAGAGGGCCAATCTCGCGCCATTTCCAGATTGGTAACACTTCGAACACGCCTGCCGAAATCCTTGACATGAGAAAACTCTGCATGACTCTCGTCAAGTCCGCGCTGGTCGGCGGGTTCGTTGCAGCGTCGCTGACTTCCTCCGCCGTCGTGGCGGACGCCGCGCCCACCCCTAACTGGGACGCGATCGCGCAATGCGAGTCCGGGGGCAACTGGGCAGCCAACACCGGAAACGGCGAATACGGCGGGCTGCAGTTCAAGCCCGGCACCTGGGCCGAATACGGCGGCGCCGGCAACCCCGCGGCCGCAACCAGGGAGCAGCAAATCGCCGTTGCCAACCGGGTTTTCGCCCAAGAGGGTGTGGAGGCCTGGCCGAAGTGCGGCTCCCAATCCGGCCTGCCGATCGCTTGGTACTCGCACCCCGCACAGGGCATCAAGCAGATCATCAACGGGCTGATCCAGGCGGCCGTTCCGCACTGACGATCCCAACCGCGCGCGCCCTATGACGCGGTGCCGGCATGTGCTTGGATCAGGCCATGGAAGGTTCGGCGACGGTCCACATGTCGGCACCCGCGAACAAGATCTGGGACCTCCTTGCGGACGTGCGCAACACCGGAAAGTTCTCGCCGGAAGTGTTCGAGGCGGAATGGCTGGGTGATGCGACGGGTCCCGCGCTCGGTGCCAAGTTCCGTGGGCACGTTCGCCGCAATGAGATCGGGCCGGTGTATTGGACGACGTGTGAGGTCACCACCTGCGAACCCGGCCGCGAGTTCGGGTTCGCGGTTCTCCTCGGCGACCGGGCGGTGAACAACTGGCACTACCGATTGGCACCCAGCGGCGGTGGCACCGACGTGACCGAGTCGTTTCGCCTCAACCCGGCGCCGTGGCTCGGGCTGTACTGGTTGTTCGGCGGCTTCCTGCGTAAGCGCCGCAACGTCCGTGACATGACCAAAACGCTCAACCGCATCAAAGATGTGGTCGAGGCGGCATGACACGCCAATGAAATCGATCTTCATCACCGGCGCGGGCAGTGGCATGGGCCGCGAGGGAGCGAAACTCTTCCACGCCAACGGCTGGCGAGTCGCCGCAGTGGACCGCAACCTGGACGGCCTGACGACGTTGCAGCGGGAGCTGGGTGGCGATCGCCTACGGACCCGCGCTGTCGATGTGACGGATAAGGCGGTCCTGGATAGCGCCCTGGCTGACTTCTGCGCGGGAAATCCCGGCGGCGGCCTGGACATGATGTGGAACAACGCCGGCATCGGCGAATCCGGCTGGTTCGAAGACGTGCCCTACGACGCGGCCATGCGGGTCGTGGACGTCAACTTCAAGGCCGTACTGACCGGCGCCTACAGCGCGCTCCCCTACCTCAAGAAGACGCCCGGCAGCCTGATGTTCTCGACGTCGTCGTCGTCGGGCACGTATGGCATGCCGCGCATCGCGGTCTACTCGTCGACGAAGCACGCGGTCAAAGGGCTGACCGAGGCGCTCAGCGTCGAATGGCACCGGCATGGGGTGCGGGTCGCCGACGTGTTACCGGGCCTGATCGACACCGCCATTCTCACCACCACGGTCAACCACTCCGAGGATGGCGGGGCGCCGATGTCCGCCGAGGAGCTGCACGCCACCGCGCCCAGGAAGGGCTTGTTCCGGCTCATGCCCGCGAGCTCCGTCGCCGAGGCGGCGTGGCAGGCCTACCATCACCCGACGCGGTTGCACTGGTATGTGCCCAAGAGCATCCGCATCATCGACCTGCTCAAGGGCCTCAGCCCGGAGTTCGTGCGGGGCCGCATCGTCAAATCGCTGCCCGCGCTGATGCCAAAGCGGTAGCAAAGGAGCAGAACTGGTGCGAAACCGGTTGCCCGCGCTGGCTTTTGCCGCGATTGTCGGGGCCGCCGGCGTGGGCTGCGCGCAGGCCCAGACGACACCCCGAAAGGCCGCCCATCTCACTCTCGAGGGCGCCTCGCACACGACCCGCCCCGCCGCGTGCAGCCAGGACCAGTCTTACCGGACCATCGACCTGCGCGACCATGACGGCCAGGTCGAGGCCGTGGTGCTGCTCAGCGGTTACCGGGCCATTCCGCAGTGGGTGAAAATCCGCAACATCGACGGGTTCACCGGCAGCTTCTGGGACGGCGGGGTGGGGAGCGCGCACGCCGACGTCACCAACAGCGTGTACACCATCTCCGGCAGCGCCTACGGCATCAACAGCAGCAACCCCAATAAAGTCGTGACCACCGGCTTCAAGATCTCCGCCGAGTGCTGACCTGAAATTCCGGTCTACGCTCGGATGAAGACCGGCTCATCGATGGAGGGTCGATGAAAGAAAGACTGCACTGGCTTGCGATGCACGGTTTCATCCGCGGTGTCGCGGCGATCGGGATGCGGCGGGGCGACCCACAGGCCAGGCTGGTCGCCGACCCCACGGTGGCCGCCGACCCGGTCCAGTTCTACGAGGAGCTGCGCGCCCTGGGGCCGCTGGCCAAAGGCCGCGTCAACTATCTGACCACCGACCACGCGCTCGCCCACGAACTGCTGCGGTCCGACGAATTCCGCGTGATAAACATGGGCTCCAATCTGCCGGCGCCGCTGCGCTGGCTGGAAAGCCGCGCCCGCGACGACCTCCTGCATCCGCTGCGTGCGCCGTCGCTGCTGGCCGTCGAGCCGCCCGACCATACCCGCTACCGCAAGACCGTCTCGGCGGTGTTCACCCCGAGGGCGGTCGCCGCGTTGCGCGATGGAGTCGAGCAGACGGCGGCGAAGCTGTTGGACGAGTTGGCCGACCGGTCCGGCGCCTCCGAGGTCGTCGACATTGTTGGCCGGTATTGCTCGCTGCTGCCGGTCGCCATCATCAGCGACATCTTGGGGGTGCCGGAGCAAGACCGGCGGCGGGTCCTGGAGTTCGGGGAACTGGCCGCGCCGAGCCTGGACATCGGATTGCCGTGGCGGCAGTACCGCAGCGTGCAGCAGGGCGTCGGTGGATTCAACTTCTGGCTGGCCGACCATCTGAGGAAGTTGCGTCGCACCCCCGGAGACGACCTCATGAGCCAGCTGATCCAGATGGCCGAAAGCGGCCCTGCCGAAACACATCTCGACGAGGACGAACTTCAGGCGATCGCCGGGCTCGTGTTGGCGGCGGGGTTCGAGACCACGGTCAACTTGTTGGGCAACGGGATTCGCATGCTGTTGGATGCGCCAGAGCAGCTGGAGAGGCTGCGTCAGAGTCCCGAGTTATGGCCCAATGCCGTCGAAGAGATCCTGCGGCTGGATTCGCCGGTGCAGCTCACCGCGCGGGTGGCGCGCAACGACGTCGAGGTGGCGGGCATGCCGGTCAAGACCGGCGAGTTGGTGCTGATCTATCTGGCGGCCGCCAACCGGGATCCGTCCGTGTTCGTTGACCCGCACCGCTTCGACATCGAACGCCCCAACGCGGGAAGGCATCTCGCGTTCTCGGCAGGGCGCCACTTCTGCTTGGGGGCCGCCCTCGCGCGTGCCGAGGGCGAGGTCGGGCTGCGAACGTTCTTCGACCGCTTCCCCGAAGTGCGGGCGGCCGGTGCCGGGAGCAGGCGGGACACCCGGGTCCTGCGCGGTTGGTCGTCGCTCCCCGTGGCCCTGGGGCCGGCCCGGTCGATGGCCCGGGTCGACGGCTAGGGGTCCACTTCAGGGGACCCGCGCGCCGTTCATTGCCCGGCGAGGTAGCGGCCGAACCACTGCAGCAGCCGCTGCCATGCGTCGGCCGCCGCGGCGGCGTTGTATCGGGGACCCGTTTCGTTGAAGAAGGCGTGGTCGGAGTTGGGTTCGACCACGACCTCGTTGACCAGCCCGGCGCGATCGAGAGCCGCTTTGGCGGCGGCCCGCGAGCCCGTTACCCGGGAGTCCAGGGCCGCGTACACGGCCAGCACCGCGGCCTTGGACCCGACGAAGTCCGGGTCGGCCGGCAAGGGACCGTAAAAAGGCACCGCGGCCGACACGCCCAGCGCGCCCGAGGCCAGCAGTTGCCACACCATTCCCCCGCCGAAGCAGAAGCCGACCACGCCGACCTTCTGCCCGGGAGAGCGCAACCGCATCTCCGCGACGGCGGAGTTCAGATCGTGGGTGAACCGTTCCGCGGGTATCCCGGCCAGGGCGGCGGTGGCCTGCGCCGGATCGTGGAAAGCGCCGGTCCCGCCTTCCTCGGACAGCAGATCGATGGCCAGCGCCGAATAGCCGGCCGCGGCCAGCCGGCCGGCCACCGACCGCACCCAGTCGGTCAATCCCTTGTTCTCGTGAATGACCAGGACACACCCCTTGGAGTCGGCGGCTTGGGCCCACGCCCCTAGCAACGGGCCCTCCGGCCCGGCCCACGTAATGGGTGTCGTCGGCTGCGCGTTGGCCGCACCCGGCGGTTGCGCTGCGCCAGTCGAACTTTCGGGAACCGGCGACGGCGTGAAGGCTTCGTCGGGGTCGGGCGGCTTGGCGCAGGCCGAGATGAGCTCGGTCGCGGCCGCGGCACCCAGCCCGAGTAGCGCCAGCCGTCGCATGGCCTCGCGACGGGTGAGCAGGCCGTCTACGTGGTCGGTCGCGATTTCCTCGGCGAGGTAGCGCTGCAGCGAGGTCACCCTGGTGAGTATCCGCCGGAAGGCTGTGGTTGACACCTGTCCAACAACCTAGTTTATTGGCCGCTATGACAGAGGTTTCTAATGCGGTTTCCAAGGCCGCGGTCGAGGATGTCGTACTCGGGCTATGGCAGGCGCTTTCGCGGCGGGATTGGGACGCGGTCAAGACCTTCCTGTCGGACGATTGCCTGTACGCCGACATGCCGGTCCCCGCGTTGTCGGCGCGCGGTCCCGAGCACATCGTGAAGCGGCTCAAGATGGGGCTGGAGTCGCTGGCCGGCTACGAGAACCACGACGGGCTGCTGGTGTCCAACGGCCCCGACGCCATCTATGAGCACTCGGAGACGTGGACGTTCCCGACGGGAGAGCAGGGTGTGCTGAGGTTCGTCACCGTCCACCAGGTGGTTGGCGGGAAAGTCACTGTCTGGAAGGACTATTGGGATATGAACAGCCTCGTCAGCTTCGCTCCGCCCAACCACTTCGAGAACCTCGCGACCGCGGACACGAGCTGGGTGTTCGATGCGACTGGGCTCGTCTGACGAGCGGGTTGGAATTGTGAAATGGCCGCGGCCGGCCGCGAAGTCAGGCAGACATACCGCCATGCGGAGAGTCACGGCAGCGGTTGTCGCCGGCCTAGCTGTCTTCACCGCCATTAGCGCATCGGCGGCGACCGGCAGGGCCGATGTTCAATGTACCGGCCAGGATGAGCCGAACCCCTCGGCGCCAGAGGCTTATCAAGGGCAATACAACTCGACTGTCGCCAAGCCGCTGACGCAGGGCGTGAAAGCCTTCAACGTCGCGGCCGCCTCCGGCGACGCGCAGCGGATCGCACAGGCGGCCGGGCAACTGTACAACGAAATCTCCACGGCCCCCATGATGTTCGGCACGCAGAGCCCATTCGGGTGCTACGACCCGGCGGTCCTCGCGGGCCTGCAACAAACCACCAATACCTTCGCCGCCACCCTAGACGGTATCAGCCATGCAGCGGCGGGGCTCAATGGGAAAAAGCCCACCGACGTGCCCGGGTTGGTTGTGCAGGCCAAGCCGCAGGAGACGGCGTACATCAACGCCCTGAATGCGTACGGCGCTCAATTCGGTGGAAAACAGGTGTCGACGTCGTAGACGGGGTACGCGTTCGGATGCTCGAGCGCGAGCACGCGTGTCTGCACGGTGACACGCCCGATATCGCTGACATTCTGCGGTCGGCTTTGGGAACCCGCGACACGACTTGCTTGCGGGCCCACTGCAGGACGCCCCCCACGGTCGCCGTGACCGCGGGTATACCCAGGCGTCACCCGGTGTCAAACGCGATATATGCGGGCGGCGTTGGCGTGGGCGATCAGGTCGACCACCCGGATGGCGTCGTTTTCGCTCCAGTCGCCGGCGGCGACGAAGTCGCGAAGCACACGATGAATACCGTTGCGCCACAGTGCCGCACCGAGGAAGTGCAATTCCGCGGGGCCGAAGCCGTCCGACGAGTACAGGATCTTGCTAAAGGGCGCCAGTTCCAGCAGCCGGGCGATGAACGCCGGCGCCCGGGCCCCTAGATGGCTCACGCTCAAACCTCCGTCGGCGTAGACGTTGTTGAACGCCTGCGCCAGGTATCCGGCCTCCCGCTCGTACGGGTAACAGTGCAGCAGCACGATCGGGGTGTCGCCGGACCGTCGCAGGAAGTCGAGCAGCAGCAGCGGGTTGGTCTTGTGCAGATCGCAGTCGCGGTCGCCGAAGCCGACGTGGAACTGCAGGGGCTTGCCGAGCCGCAGCGCCTGGTGCAGCCCGAAACGCAGCAGCACCCGATCCTCCAGCCGGACACCGCCGCGATCGCGCCACCGGTGCGCGGCGTCGGTGACCTGCGACGCCGACGGCTCGCTGAGGTCGCCGTCGAACCCGCCCCGGTAGGCCAGAATGGACTTGGTGGCGACCGCGGTGGCCGCGCGCCGATGCAGCACCTCCTCGAACGCCATCGCATAGTCACCGGGCGCTTGCGCGGCCTGCTCGGCCACCTCCTCGAGACGAACGATCTCGTGCGCATGGTTGCCTGACAGGGTGGCCACCTCGGTCACGCCGGCCACCCCGGCGATTCCGGTGTCCACCAACCAGTCGCTCACCCCCGCGGCCGGCAGGAACAGGCGGGCCAGTTCCGTCTCACCGAGCTGGCTGCGACATTCCCAATACTCTTCCGGTGCAGCGTGTTTCGGCAGTCCCAGGAGAGGGCCGCAGTGGGCGCGGACGGCGAAGCCGAGTTGGGAGTCGAATCCGGAGTGCGCGGTGGGATCGGTGTTGGCCTCGTTGAGCGCGTTCTCGAACCGCGGCCGGTCCCCCGCCGTCAACCAGCATCCGTGGACGTGCTGGTCGATCAGCGCCACGTCGTCAATGTGGTGCGCCAGGGCCGGGTAGTCGGACAACCGTCACACGCCCTCACACGCTCCAGGCCATCCGGAACTTGTCCGCCAGTTGCTCGGCGTCGAGGTTGCCGTACCGCTCCTGCTCCAGGCGGCGGACCGCGATCACCATGTCGACCGCGGGATCGCCCAGGATGCCCCGCAGCAGCTTCGAATCGTCCAGGGCCGCAATAGCTGCGGCCTGGCTCGCGGGCAGGAGCACGGTTCCGGCCTGCTCACGTTCGGCGTCGGAGAGCAGGGCCGGGTCGACGGTGGTCTCCGGCGGCAACGGCGCTTCGCGCTTGATTCCGTCCAGCGCCAGCCCGAGAATCGCCGCCGACGCCAGATACGGGTTGGCCGAGGGATCGATGACCTTGACTTCCACGTTGCCCCCGCGCGGGCTGCCGGGCCCGCCCTTGACGAACCGCACTGCGGCTTCGCGGTTCTCGGTGCCCCAGCACACATAGGCGCCCGACCAGTTGCCGGGGTGCATGCGCAGCCCGGACACGATCGATCCGCACAGGATGCCCTGCGCCTCCGGCAGGCCACGCAGCACGCCCGCCACCGCGCTCTCCCCCGCCGAGCTCATGCCGTGGGCGCCCGTGCCGTCGGAAAACAGCGGCCCCTCCGGCATACTCAGCGAGAAGTGTTGGTGGGCACCGGATCCGACGCTGCCGGCGAACGGCGCCGGAGACAGGCTGATGCGCAGTCCGTGGCGGCGCGCCGCGCGGCTGACGACGAGCCGGATCAGCACCACCTGGTCCGCGGCGGCCAGCGGAGGCTGCGGCGGCAGGGAGAGCTCGAACTGGTTGGCACCGTACTCGGGGTGGAACTGCTCGATCGCGACACCGGCGGCCGTGGCCGACCCGATGACGTCCCGCACGAACGCTTCGTGCTCGAGCACGCCCGCGAGGCCGTATTGCGCCCACAGCGTCGACGGCAACCGGGCGCCGTCCGGGGCGACCAGCAGAAATTCCATCTCGTGGCCGATCGCCGCCTCGATGCCGGCCTCGGTGAGCGCGTCCTGGATCCGGCTCAGGGTGCCCCGCGCGCACGCCGCGACGGGTGTGCCGTCCTGCTCGAAAAAGGCGGCGGGCGCCCACGCCAACCCGTCGCCGATCATGCGCAGTGCCGACAGGTCGATTCGCAGGCGTTGATCGCCGACCACGCCGACGTCGCGGGTGAAGGCGATGCCACTCTGGTCGACGGCGAACGCATGCCAGGAGGGACTGGCACCCAGGCCCGGATCCGCGAACGTGTTCGTCCGCCGGATCGGCACTGTCTTGGCCAGGGTGAGCCCGGCCGGGTTGACGACGGTGCCGATGACCGTGTCGACGCCCTCGGCCTCCAACCGGGCGATCGCCGCAGCGGCCAGTGGTGTGCCAGTCATGGCAGCAATTGTGCAGCGTCGCGTGCCTGATCAGTTCTGGCGGTCGAGCAACTCGGTGACGAACCGGTCGATGAAGCGCGTCAATGGCGTGCCGGCCGCCGGCCGGATGACGAATTTCGACAATCCCGCGTCGATGTAGGCGTCGAGTTGGCGGTGCAGCCGATTCCAGTCGGCGGCGATCAGCTCGCCGGGGTCGACGTCCGGACGGCGGTGCCTCGCCGCCGCGACCGCCGCCGCGGGCAACTCGCCGTCGGCCCCTTCCACGACGGCCAACGAGATGCCGAAGTGATCGGGTTCGATTCGCCGGTCGGCCTGTGCCGCGGCCCGTTCGATCGCCTCGCGCCCCGCTCGCGCCTCGGTCGGCGTCAGGAAACTGCCCAACCAACCGTCGGCCAACGCGCCGATGCGACGGAACGCCGCCGGCGCCGAGCCGCCCAGCCAGATGTCGAGCGGGGGCCACGGCCGCGGCGCGACCGCGACCCCGCTCGCGCTGAAAAACCGTCCGGCGTAGCTGGCCGAGTCGTCGACCAGCGCCGAGCGCAGCACCCGCAGCGACTCGTCGAACACCGCGGCCCGCTGTCCCTCGGGGACCACGAACAGCTCGCGCTCGGCCGGTATCGCGGAGCGCAGACCGAAGACGGGCAGGACCCGCTTCGGCGCGACAGCCGCCAGGGACGCCAGCTGTTTGGCGACCAGCACCGGATGCCGGCCCGGGAGCACGGCCACCGATGTGCCGACCTTCAGCCGGGTGGTCCGGGCCAGCGCGTAGGCCATCCCGACCACCGGGTCCACGGCCGGGGAGTACACCAGCTCGGAGAACCACAGCGAGTCCACCCCGCTGCTCTCCAGGTGGTCGACGATGCCGGCGAGCTCATCGGGAGCGGTGTTGGCGCCCAGACCCACGCCGAAGCGAATCTTCACCGGCGTCGTCCCTTCCATGTCCCTCCCGCTCTCGTGTCACTGGCGCGGGGCAACGGGAGTTGTGCCCGCGAAACATAAAGCACTGCTAGGTCTATCGGCGTGTCGTCGCAGCCATTGCAGTGTCGCGACGGGACCGGCCGGCCTCGGGCGCGTCGGCGTCTGCGGCTACGCGCGGCTGGGCAGGGTCAGCCTGCAGGCCTGCCCGATGTCCAGCGTCCGCAGGACGCGCCCCATACCGACCCACAGCGCACACGAGATCGCCAGGTCGGCCAGCAGCTCGTCGGAGAAGTGCTCGGCGCAGCGGCTCCAGAAGCCTTCGTCCTCGCGCAGCACCTTGTGCTCGGTGGAGAACCGGTGGGCGAACTCCGCCGCCAGCCGCTCCTGTTCGCTGTAGCCGGGCCACGTGCGCCACTCGGGCGCATGGTCGTATAGCTCCTCGTCGACGCCCTCCGCGGGCCCGTCGGCGTCGCGGGTGTTGACGCAGACGATGCACTCGTTGTTGTGGGCGATCACGGCCCGCGCGAGCTCGCGGGTGCGCAGCGGCAACCGGTTCTTGGTGTAGACCGCGCGGCTCAAGCCCGCGAGCGCGCCGCCCAGCTCGGGAGATTTCACAAACCAGCCGGCCACGTCGTCGTCGGCAAAGGTTCCGATTCGGCTCATGGCGTGATGGTACGCCCGCGGCCTTCCCGGGCAACACTTACCGGGAACCCGCTCCGACAGCGTCCGTGGGAATCTTCGTGGTGGGACGTTCGTCGTGCCAGTCCCGTTGCGCCACAACGCGGCCCGCGACGCGTCCGAGTGCGGCTTCCACCGCGCGGCGGTCCGGGATGGCGGGCTTGGTGGACGCGGTCATCGCGGGGATCGCGGCGGCCGCGACGACGATGACCACCACCGAGATCGGCACGTTGATGTAGAACGCCCACCGCCACGTCAGGTAGTCGGTGAATTAACCGCCCAGCAGCGGACCGACCACCGTCATGACACCGAAGACGGCGCCCAGGATGCCGTGATAGCGGCCCCGGTCCCGCAGCGGGACCACCTCACCGATCAACGCGCTGGCCGTGACCGTGATCCCGCCGCCGATGCCCTGCAGGGCCCGCGATGCCACCAGCATGGCCATCGACTGGGCCAGCCCGCAGTTCGCCGAGCCGACGACAAAGAACAACACTGCCGCCTGGAACACCCGCTTGCGGCCGAACAGGTCGCCGAGCTTGCCGACCAGCGCGGTGACGATCGTGGAGGCCAGCGGGTAACCGGTGACGACCCACGACTGATGGCCGGCATCGCCAAGGTTGGCGACGATGGTGGGCAACGCCGTTGCGACGATCGTCTGGTCGAGCGCCGCGAGCAGCATGCCCAGCACGACCGCCACGAAGATGAGGTTGCGTCGCTGCGGGCTGATCCGCTCGCTACCGGGGAGGGAATCCCCGGCCCGGGTAGCCGGGGTCGCCCCTGCTCTCGGGCTGCGCATGCTCCCCGTCGGTGGCTAGGGACCCCCGCGGATCCCCGCTGAGGTCAGCTCGGCGGGCGGGAGACGCACTGCGCCGAGTAGAGCTCCTCGCCCAACTTGTCCATCAGCTCCAGCTGGGTCTGCAGGTAGTCGACGTGCAACTCCTCGTCGGCCACGATCTTCTCCAACAGGATGGCGCTGGTGGTGTCTTGCTTTTCCCGGCACATGATGATTCCCGGCTTGAGCCGGTTCAACACATCGAACTCGATGGCCAGGTCGGCCTCGAACTGCTCGCGCAGCGTCTGGCCGACGCGCAACGATCCGATTCGCTGGTAGTTGGGCAGGCCGTCGAGCAACAGGATGCGATCGGTGATCTCCTCGGCGTGCCGCATCTCGTCGAAGGACTCGTCGCGCGTGTGCTTCGCCAATTCGGTGAAACCCCAGTTGTCCTGCATTTTCGAGTGCAGAAAGTACTGGTTGATGGCGGTGAGCTCGCTGGTCAACTGCTCGTTGAGCAGGCGCAAAACGTCCGGGTCCCCTTGCATATCACTCCTCCGGTATGGCTGTCCTGGCTGACCGAGGCAGGGTGCAGGGCGCAAGCGCACCGACCTCGCCTATACCGGACTTTGCCATGCCGACCCGCGATCGGCCAGCAAGGTATGGCTCTGCTCAGTGCGTGGCGCGTGGGCCGGATCACTCGGATCGCGCCGCGGTTAGCTTAGACTCCGCCAACCTTCTTAGGTTAGACTTCACTAACGTACGGCCGTTGGTGGTCGCCTGATCAGGCTTTCGAAGGTTTCGCGAAGGAGATGGTGTCGGCGTGCAGGAGGTGTGCTGATGTACGTCTGCCTTTGTGTCGGGGCCACCAATCAGACCGTGTCCGACGCCGTCGAGCAGGGTGCGTCCACGTCCAAAGAGGTCACCGCGGCGTGCGGAGCCGGCGGCGACTGCGGGCGGTGCAGGCGCACGCTGCGGGCGATCATCGCCGCCTCGTGCAAGCTCGAGCCGGCCTCGTAACGACCGAGGGTCAGCGGTTTTTTAGCGGCCTTTGTTGAAGTCCGCCAGGGCCGCGGCGTTGGCCTGGGTCCCCATGAGTTCGGCGAAGTGGGCGTTTTCGCGCGCCGTGGCCGCCGCGATCTCGGGCCGGACGGGTTCCATCATCGTGTGCTTGACGGCCATCAGGCTCGAGATCGGCCGGGCCGCAAGGACTTCGGCGTGCCGACGCGCTTCGGGAAGCAGTTCCTCCGGCTCGCACACCCGCCAGACGAGGCCCATGCGCAACGCCTCGTGGGCGTCGACCCATTCCGAGGACATCAACAGCCAGGCGGCGTTTTGCCGTCCCACCAGTTGCGGCAGCAGATATGACGACGCCGCTTCCGGCGCCACGCCCAGGCTGGTGAACGGGCACTTCAGTCGCGCCGTCGACGACATGAAGGCCAGGTCGGCATAGCCGAGAATGGTTGCGCCGATCCCCACCCCCACGCCGTTGACGGCGCAGATCAGCGGCTTCGGGAATGCGCTGAGCGCATCGATGAGACCGCGGAAGCCGTGCTTACCGGGCTTGAAGTCCGGATTTGTGACCATGGCCTGCATCTCTGCGAGATCGGTCCCGGCGCTGAAGCCGCGGCCGGTACCGGTCAGCAACACGACGGCCACCTCCGGATCCTCGGCGGCGGCCAGCAGCGCTTCGGTGGTGGCGTCGTAGAGGGCTTCGTTGAAGGCGTTGAGCGCCTCGGGCCGGTCCAGCGTGAGGGTGCGCACCCGCTTGTCGTCGTTGATCTGCAGCGTCACGGCTGCAGCCTAACCACCTCAGCCGTTGCTGTAGACGCGGGTCGGCGCGATCAACACCACGGCGCGCCCCTCCCTGGCCATGACCCGGTCGTACTCGTCCCAGTCGTCGTGGGTGCCGCCCGCCGCGGTGAAGACCTCGCGGAGCAGCAGCCGCAGCCGGTCGGTGCCCGCCAGCCAGGGCTGCGCGTCGTCGGGACCGGCCAACTCCGCGCGGCCCTCGACGGTCGCCCACTGCCAGCCGTCGCGGAAGGTGACGGCGAGCTGGGGGCGCGCCCGCAGGTTGGCGAGTTTGACCTTGCCGTAGGTGGTGAAGCCCAGCGCCGGCTCACCGGTCGCCGGGTGCGGCAGCAGGCCGACGTTGACCAGCGACGCCTGCAACGTTCCGTCGGCCCGAACCGTGGACACCACCGCCAAACCGTGTTCCGCCGCCGCCAGCGCGACGGCGTCACCCAATGTCGTCATGGGGGTTCCTTACCTTGTGAACGGTGTCGCGATGACGTAGCGGCTGGTGGGCACCGTGTCGATGTTCTGGTTGGCGCCGAACGCGGATGTGCTGGCGACCATCCGCCCCAGGCGGTCCTGCAGCTCGGCGTCGTCGGCGGCACCGAAGAACGCGTGCAGATCGCTGATCGCCTCGATGGGGAACAACTCTTCGACGATCCCCGCGATGTCCGGTGCGCCCGGGGTGAGCGTTCTCACCACCCAGTTCTGGGTGTAGCCGAACGTCGACTGTGTCTCGACGGCCACCGAGGTGTGGTTGAGCTGCCAGCGGCCAAGCCAGGTTGCCACGTCCAGCTCCGCGGGACGGCGAAGCAACGCGATGTTAGCCAAACCCGTTGTGCGAGAGCCGGTTTCGATCAGCGGCCCGGGCAGTGGAACCGATTCGGTCACCAGGTAGGCGCCCAGCTGCTCGCATTCTTGGGCGAGGATGTCGAGCGCCGCGGTCATCTGCTCGCCATAGCACTGCTGGGTCCACACGCTCACCACCGCGGCAACCGGCGGATCCAGCGTCGTCAGCGTCATCAGTGACCGACGCACCGCGTCGTCGCGGACATTGACCGAAAGCCCGGGCAGGCCCAGTCCCAGCAGCGCATCTGCGACCGGACCCCGCTGCCGGGCGCACCACTCTTCGTCCGAGTCGGCACGCATCAGCACGGCGACGACCTTCTCCATGAGGTGAACTTACTTGACCAGCCGCACCTGGTGTTCCTGGCCGATCAACGTGCCGATCATCGCGGCCAGCCGCCGGTAAGACTCGTCGCGACCGCTGGAGGAGCGATACACCAGGCCGATCCGTCGTCCCGGACGTGGCGTGCCGAACTGCGCGAGCTCCAGCCGGCTCCGCGTCGCCTCGACGCGCACGGCGCTCTGCGGGATGAGCGTCACCCCCAGCCCGCCGCTGACGCATTGCACGGCCGTCGCCAGCGAGGCCGCCCGGGTATTGGCCAGCTTCGGCCGCACCCCGGCCTTGTGACAGACGTCGAGTGCCTGATCGCGCAGGCAGTGGCCCTCGTCCAGCAACAGCAGCGGCAGGTCGGCCAGCGCCGTCGCCGGTACCCGGCGTTTGCCCGACAGCGGGTGCCCGGGCGGCAGCACCAGCACGAAATCTTCCTCATAGATCGGGATCGCGGTGACTCCCGCCGCATCGGCGGGCAGGGCGATCAGCGCCGCATCCAGCGCCCCCGCGCGCAACACCGTCAACAGTCGTTCGGTCTGGTCCTCGATTACCCGCAGGGTCAGGTCCGGCAGTCGCTCGGCGAGCCCGGCCAACACGGCCGGCAGCACGTACGGCGCCACCGTGGGAATCAGTCCCAGCCGGATGCTGGCCCGCAGCGGATCCGACGTCCCCGCGGCGGCAGTGGTGAACGCGCCGACGGCATCGATCACGGCCTGGGCGCGCGGCAGCAACTGCGCGCCCTCCGGCGTCAGGAACACCCGCCGCGTCGACCGCTCGATCAGCGGGGTGCCGAGACCGGCCTCCAGTGCCGCCAGCGCCTGCGACAGCGTCGACTGGCTCACCCCGAGAGTTGTTGCCGCGCTACTGAAGTGCCGCTTCTCGGCCACCGCCACGAACGCGCGAAGGCCGGCGACCGTCGGCTGATAGTTCTTATCGGTCATACCTATAACTCCAGTGGGACATATCACCTTTACTTCAGTCACGATACGCGGCAACATGAAGAACGAAAGCTAATCTTGAGTTAATCCAAATTAGGAGAGCCATGCCTTTGCGGACCATCGGCGACCAGTTCCCCGCCTACCAGCTCACCGCCCTGATCGCCGGCGATCTGTCCAAGGTCGACGCCAAGCAACCCGGCGACTACTTCACCACGATCACCAACGAGGACCACGCAGGCAAGTGGCGCGTCGTGTTCTTCTGGCCGAAAGACTTCACCTTCGTGTGCCCCACCGAGATCGCCGCGTTCGGGAGGCTCAACGGCGAATTCGCCGACCGCGACGCGCAGGTCCTGGGCGTCTCGATCGACAGCGAGTTCGTGCACTTCAATTGGCGCGCGCAGCACGACGACCTCAAGAAACTGCCGTTCCCGATGCTCTCGGACATCAGGCGGGAGCTCAGCCTGGCAACCGGCGTCCTCAACGCCGACGGTGTCGCCGACCGCGTGACCTTCCTCGTCGACCCCAACAACGAGATCCAATTCGTCTCGGCCACCGCGGGATCCGTGGGCCGCAACGTCGAGGAAGTGCTGCGGGTGCTGGACGCACTGCAGTCCGACGAGCTGTGCGCGTGCAACTGGCGCAAGGGCGACCCGACGCTGGACGCCGCGGAGCTGCTCAGGGACTCGGCGTAGTAGAGGCATTGGAGGCTCTCATGGGTGTCGAAAACCTCAAGGCAGCACTGCCTGAGTACGCGAAGGACCTCAAGCTCAACCTGGGGTCGATCACGCGCAGCACCGAGCTGAGCGAGGAACAGCTCTGGGGCACCCTGCTGGCGAGTGCGGCAGCGACGCGGAACACCCAGGTGCTGGCGGAGATTGGAGCCGAGGCGGCGGACATCCTGTCCGCCGAGGCTTACGACTCGGCGCTGGGGGCCGCGTCGATCATGGGCATGAACAACGTGTTCTACCGTGGTCGCGGCTTTCTCGAGGGCAAGTACGACGACCTGCGCGCAGGGTTGCGGATGAACATCATCGCCAATCCCGGTGTGGAAAAGGCCAATTTCGAGCTATGGTGCTTCGCGGTGTCGTCGATCAACGGATGCCCCGACTGTGTGTCCGCCCACGAGCACACGCTGCGCGAGGCGGGGGTGAGCCGAGAGACAATCCAGGAGGCATTGAAGGCCGCCGCGATCGTGTCCGGTGTGGCGCAGGCGATTGTCGCCGCGGAGGCACTGGCGACGCTGGCCGGCGTCGGCTGATCGAAGCCCTGTGACCGGACCAGCCTGGATCGCGCATGCCATCTGGTGGCAGGTCTATCCCCTGGGCTTCGTCGGCGCTTATCCCACCTCGTCCGAGCCGCCGCAGCCGATTGAACACCGGCTGCGGCGGATCGTCGACTGGTTCGACCACGCCATCGAAATGGGGGCCTCGGGCATCGCGCTGGGCCCGATCTTCGCCTCGCGCACACACGGTTACGACTCCACCGACCACTACCGCATCGATCCCCGGCTCGGCGACGATGCCGACTTCGACCACCTTATCGGCGAGGCTCATCGGCGCGGGCTGCGCGTGCTGCTCGACGGCGTGTTCAACCACGTCGGCGCGGACTTTTCCCACTACAGCGAGGCCCCGGACAACGAGGCATCGGCGCGCTGGTTTCGGGGACGCCCCGGGCGCTTCCACAGCTTCGAGGGCCATTCGGAGCTCATCACCCTCAACCACGACAACCCCGAGGTCGCCGACTACGTCGTCGACGTGATGGCGCACTGGTTGGGACGCGGCGCGGACGGTTGGCGGCTGGATGCGGCATACGCTGTCCCGGAACGGTTCTGGGCGTCGACATTGCCAAGGGTGCGCGAGCGGCATCCGGAGGCTTGGTTCGTCGGCGAGCTCATCCACGGGGACTACGCGGCGGTCGTGGAGGCGGCCACCTTCGACTCGGCGACCCAGTACGAGCTATGGAAGGCGATCTGGAGCAGCATCAACGACGGCAACTTCTTCGAATTGGACTGGGCGCTGCAGCGGCACAACGACTTTCTGTCCGGCTTCGCTCCCCTGACGTTCATCGGCAATCACGACGTCACCCGCATCGCCAGCCGGCTCGGGCGCCCCGAGCACCTGGCCCACGCACTGGCGATCCTGATGACGGTCGGCGGCGTGCCGAGCGTGTACGCCGGCGACGAGCTCGGATTCCGCGGCGTCAAGGAAGAACGATACGGCGGCGACGACGCGGTGCGTCCCGAGTTCGGATCTCCGCCAATGGAGTTGGACGCGTCCGGCGTCGAAGTGTGGGAGCTGCACCGGTACCTGATCGGGCTGCGTCGCCGCCACCCGTGGCTGCATGGCGCTTCGACCACCGCGGCGCGGGTGGACAACCGGCAGTACGTCTATGAGACCCGCAGCGGCGACGACGCCCTGCTGGTCGCGCTCAACATCGACGACGAGCCGCTGCACCTGCAGCTGTCGAAGTTCGGCATCGAGCGCGCCGAGCTGGTCGCCGGGTCGTGGGCCCCGCCACCGGAGATCGTCGAGCGGGTCGTCGTCGAGCCGCATGGCTGGCGGATTCTGCGCCCCGCCTAGGAAGCCGTGAGCCGCGCCAGCGTCAGCTGGTCTTCCCTGCCGCCGTAGTACTTGTCGAGCAGCGCGACGAAGTCCTGGTTGTCGTCGGTGGCGCGGGCGAACAGCGTCATCGACGAACACAGCTTGAGGTCGTCGGGCGAGCCGAAGATCGCACCGATCGCCCGTCCCTCCACCTGGTTGACCAGCCGGGCGCACTCGTGCAGTCGCGGGCCGAGCACATCGTGGCGCAGGTACGCGCGGGCTTCCTCGAGCGAGGAGATGCCGTACCGGGCTGCCATCGGACTGCCGCCCAGGCCGCGCAATTGCGGGAACACGAACCACATCCAGTGACTGCGTTTTCGCCCGTGCTGCAACTCGTCCACGACGTGGCCGTACACCGCGGCCTGCGCGTCCACGAAACGCCTCAGGTCAAAGGGGTCGCTTGCCGTTTCCACCCGACCACGGTTGCACACTGGTGTCCATGGCGGTCAAACGACAAGTGCCCAGGGTCCGCGACCTCGCGCCGCTGATCCAGTTCAAAAGGCCGCAGTTCGATCGCACCAGACGCCGCCTGGACGCCGCGCTGACCATCGAGGACCTGCGGCGCATCGCCCAGCGGCGCACGCCCAGGGCGGCCTTCGACTACACCGACGGTGCCGCCGAGGACGAGCTGTCCATCGCGCGCGCCCGACAAGCCTTTCGCGACATCGAGTTTCACCCGACGATCCTGCGCGACGTCACCAACGTGGCCACCGGATGGAACGTGCTCGGCCAACCGGTCGCGCAGCCCTTCGGGATCGCGCCGACCGGCTTCACCCGCTTGATGCACACCGAGGGCGAGATCGCCGGCGCCCGGGCGGCGGCGAGGGCCGGGATCCCGTTCTCGCTGTCCACGCTCGGCACCACCGCGATCGAAGACCTGGTGACCGCTGTCCCCCAGGGGCGCAAATGGTTTCAGCTGTACATGTGGCGCGATCGGGAACGCTCGATGGCGCTGGTGCACCGCGCGGCCGACGCCGGTTTCGACACCCTGCTGGTCACCGTCGACGTCCCGGTCGCCGGCGCTCGGTTGCGCGACGCCCGCAACGGGATGTCGATCCCGCCGGCGCTGACGCTGCGGACCGTGCTCGACGCGCTGCCACGCCCGCGCTGGTGGTTCGACCTGTTCACCACCGAACCCCTGTCGTTCGCGTCGCTGGATCGTTGGTCGGGCACCGTCGGGGAGTACCTCAACACCATGTTCGACCCCAGCGTCACCTTCGACGACCTGGCCTGGATCAAGGACCGGTGGCCCGGCAAGCTCGTCGTAAAGGGCATCCAGACGCTCGACGACGCCCGCGCCGTCGTCGACCGCGGCGTCGACGGCATCGTGCTGTCCAATCACGGTGGGCGCCAACTCGACCGCGCCCCGGTGCCATTCCACCTGCTGCCCGCGGTCGCGCGCGACCTGGGCAAGCACACCGAGATCCTGCTGGATACCGGCATCATGTCCGGCGCCGACATAGTGGCGGCCATCGCGCTGGGCGCCCGGTGCACGCTCGTCGGCCGGGCCTACCTCTACGGGCTGATGGCCGGCGGCGAGGCCGGGGTGCACCGCGCGATCGAGATCTTGGAAAGCGGGGTGACCCGCACGATGGCGCTGCTCGGCGTCACCTGCCTCGAGGAGCTTTCGCCCAAGCACGTGACGCAGTTGCGGCGGCTCGGGCCCATCGAACCGCCCGCTTAAGAAGCCCCATCGGCGCCGAGATTGCAGCGATCGATTGAGCCTGCCGTGCCCAGCACGACCATGGCGGCAATCTCGCCAGCTACTGCAGGCGGGCGACCTGTTCGGTGCGGTTGCGTACCAGGTCGTTGAAGGCCTGGCCCGGCCCGATGTGGTCGAAGAGTTGCGGCGGGTAGTGGGTGACGTACATGGTCCGGCGGCCGCCGGCGCCGGTCGGCCGGGGAGAGGCATGCATCAGGTCCTGGACGTGGACGGTGACGTCGCCTGGGGCGGTGTCGATGCTCACCACCGGCACGTGGTGCAGCCGTTGTTCCCACCGGTAGTGAATGGCCTGACCGTGGCTGCCGGGAAGAACCTGCAGGTTGCCGGTCGAGGAGTCCGAGCCGGTGAGCTGAATGCCGACGCTGACCGCGGGGCACATGATGGCGTGCCCGCCCATGCCGCAATCTTGATGCCAGGGGATGTTGGATAGCCCGCTGGTGTTCCCCGGCACTTTGAGCAACACCGCGCTGCCTTCCATCCGGTCGGGTGCGGTGCGCAGCGCGGGATTGATGAGGGTGCCCAACCTGCGCACCCGGGGATCGTTTTCCAGCGCGGCGAGCACCGGCGAGCGCGACGTCGCGTACACCAAGCGGCACAGCACGCTGCTGCCGTCCTCGGCGGTGGCCCACCAGGACTGGTCGTCGCCGGGGCGGGCCTGCGCCGCGAGGCGGTCGATCTCGCGGTTGGCGGCCCGCATCTCATCGGCGTCGAAGACCTCCTTGACGTGCAGATAGCCCATGGTTTGCAGCTGCGCGGCCAGTTCCGCGTCGCCGGCGTCGAGGGTGAACGTGGCGAGCGGGTCGCGACCCTGCAAGTCGGCCCGGGCCGGATCGTACGGCGGGATGCCGGCGTGCAGATACCGCAGGACCGGGTCCCAGTCGGCCAGCTGCTCGAATTCGCCCCGCTCGAAGGCCAGGTCGTTGCTGAGCAGGAGGTTGATGATCGTGCGGACCTGGCCGACCATGTCGTTCCAGGCCAGTCGGGAAAGCCGTACGACGGCGTCTCCGTCAGCCTGCCCTTCGCCGACGCGGATGGTCGAGCCGTCGACGGCATAGGTGACCGCGTCATCCTCGACGAGGAAGGTGATGGCGCCGGTGGACGCAAGATCTGTGGCCGCGGATTCGAGGATGTCCGGGTCAAGGTCGGTCGGGGCGGGGTGGGTCAGCGGCACGGGCCGATTATGCAAGAACGCCGATGTGATAGCCACCACAACTCGTCGGGACGTCAGGAACAAACGGGCCCCCGGCTGGGTTAAGCGGAGCAGACTCAACTTTGGGAGGATTGATGGCTGAAGCCAAGGCGGTGCCGGTGCTGTTTGTCACCGACACCATCGTGTTGCCCGCAATGGTGGTGCCGATCGCGCTTGACGACGCCGCCCGGGCCGCAATCGACGCCGCGAAGGCCAGCGAATCGGGGCAGCTGCTGATCGCGCCCCGGCTGGAGGACCGGTATCCCTCGCACGGCGTGATCGCGAAGATCCTGCAGGTCGGCCGCATCGCCGGCGGCGGCACCGCCGCCGTCGTGCGCGGGGAGCGCCGGGCACAGATCGGAGCCGGAGCGTCCGGCCCCGGCCCCGCGCTGTGGGTCGAGGTGACCGAGGTCGTAGAGCCGGAGCTGACCGACGAGGTCACGGCGCTGGCGGCGGAGTACAAGAAGCTGCTGCTGGCCATGCTGCAACGGCGAGAGGCCTGGGAGATCGTCGACTACGTCAACAGCCTGACCGACCCGTCGGCGCTGGCCGACACCTCGGGCTATGCCTCGTATCTGACCGCCGTCCAGAAGCGGCAGCTTGTGGAGACCGTCGATGTGGCCGAGCGGCTGCGCGTGCTGATCGACTGGACCAGCAGCCAGCTGGCCGAGGTCGAGGTCAACGACAAGATCGCCGAAGACGTGCGCGAGGGCATGGAGAAGACGCAGAAGGAGTTCCTGCTGCGCCAGCAGTTGGCCGCCATCCGCAAGGAACTGGGCGAGGGCGAAGCCGATGGTTCTGACGACTACCGGGCCCGCGTCGAGGCCGCCGACCTGCCCGAGAAGGTGCGCGAGGCCGCGCTGCGCGAGGTCGGCAAGCTGGAACGGGCCAGCGACCAGAGCCCGGAAAGCGGCTGGATTCGCACCTGGCTGGACACCGTGCTCGACCTGCCCTGGAACGTGCGGACCGAGGACTCGACGGACCTGACGGCCGCGCGGGACATCCTGGACGCCGACCACCACGGGCTGGACGACGTCAAGGACCGCATCGTCGAATACCTGGCGGTGCGCACCCGCCGCGCCCAGCGTGGGCTGCAGGTCGTCGGCGGCCGCGGCTCCGGCGCGGTGATGGTGCTGGCAGGCCCGCCCGGCGTCGGCAAGACGTCGCTGGGTGAGAGCGTGGCGAGGGCGCTGGGTCGCAAGTTCGTGCGTGTCGCCTTGGGCGGGGTGCGCGACGAGGCCGAGATCCGCGGGCACCGGCGCACCTACGTGGGCGCGTTGCCGGGCCGGATCGTGCGCGCAATCGGCGAGGCGGGGTCGATGAATCCCGTTGTGCTGCTGGACGAGATCGACAAGGTCGGTTCCGACTACCGCGGCGACCCGAGCGCGGCGTTGCTCGAGGTGCTCGACCCCGCGCAGAACCACACGTTCCGCGACCACTACCTGGACCTGGAGCTGGACCTGTCCGATGTGGTGTTCCTGGCCACCGCCAACGTGATCGAGAACATCCCGTCGGCACTGCTGGACCGCATGGAGCTGGTGCAGATCGACGGCTACACCGAAGACGACAAGGTCGCCATCGCCCGCGACTACCTGCTGCCCCGGCAACGGGACAGGGCGGCGCTGACCGACCGCGAGGTCGTCGTCACCGACGCTGCGCTGCGCAAGATCGCCGCCGACTACACCCGCGAGCCGGGTGTGCGGCAGTTCGAGCGACTGCTGGCCAAGGCGCTGCGCAAGGTCACGACCAAGATCGCTGACGACAGCGGGCAGGTCACCATCGACGAGCCGGATCTGGTGGGTTACCTGGGCCGGCCGCGGTTCACGCCCGAGTCGGCCGAACGCACGGCGGTGCCCGGGGTTGCCACCGGCCTGGCCGTGACGGGGCTGGGCGGCGACGTGCTCTACATCGAGGCCGGGGCCGCTGGATCAGACGGGCCAGGCGAGGCGTCCTTACAGCTGACGGGACAGTTGGGCGACGTGATGAAGGAGTCGGCGCAGATCGCGCTGTCCTACGTGCGCTCTCACGCTCACGCATTGGGCGTCGACCCCAAGGCGCTGGACCGCCGCATCCACGTGCACGTGCCCGCCGGCGCGGTGCCCAAGGACGGCCCGTCGGCAGGGGTCACGATGGTCACCGCGCTGGTATCGATGGCGACCGGGCGTCAGGTCCGCTCCGACGTCGGCATGACCGGTGAGGTCACGCTGAACGGTCGGGTGCTGCCGATCGGCGGCGTGAAGCAGAAGCTGCTGGCCGCCCAACGCGCAGGCCTGTCAACGGTTTTCATTCCGCAGCGCAACGAGCCCGATCTGGACGACGTGCCGGCCGAAGTGCTCGACGCGCTGGACGTGCGGCCGATGCTCGACGTCGCCGAGATCGTCGCGCAGGCGCTGGAGCCGCTGGCCCAGACGGTGACGGCCGCGGCCTGAGCTGTCGCGCGTGACCTTCTGGTGACTTTCAACGCCGAGCGTGACACGAGCGTCACGCTCGGCGTTGAATAGAGCCGTGACTCTGAAACGGCAAGTAATCCAGCGCGTCCAACGGCTGGTGGTCAATCCGGTGGGCCGGCATCTCCCGGGGACCATCCTGGAAACCACGGGCCGCAAGAGCGGTCAGCCGCGGCGCACCGCCGTCGGCGGCCGCGTCGTCAACAACCAGTTCTGGATGGTCTCCGAACACGGCGAACATTCCGACTACGTGCGCAACATCAAGGCCAGTCCGGCCGTCCGTGTGCGCATCGGCGGCCGGTGGCGCACCGGTACCGCTCACGTGCTGCCCGACGACGACCCGCTGCAGCGGCTGGGCAATCTGCCCGCGTTCAATAGCGCGGTGGTCCGCCTGACGGGCAGCGACCTGCTGACGATTCGGGTCGACCTGGACTGACATGGCCTATGACGAGGACCTGGCCAACGGCATTCGCGAACTCCTCGGCGCCGAGCGGGGCGTCGAGGAGATGCGGATGTTCGGCGGTCTCGCGTTCCTGATCGACGGCCACATGTCCGTGGCCGCCAGCGGCCAGGGCGGGTTGCTGGTGCGGGTGCCGCCGAACGAGACCGACAAACTCGTCCAACGCGCGCACGTCAGCGTCATGGTGATGGCGGGCCGGGAAACCCGCGGCTGGTTGCGCGTTGCCGCCGCCGGAGTGCAAACCAGGCGCCAACTGCAGGGCTGGGTCGCGCGGGGTGTGGGCTACGCGCGAATCCTGCCGCCGAAATAGGCGAGCAGTGCCCCTATGCGTTGAGTGCGCGGCTGGCTGCACCTTCGGCGACGAGCGGGCGGCTGGCCGCACACTCGGCGGTCGGGTTGGCCGGGCGCGGCGCGGGTACGCGGGTGCGTATGTCCACGCGCGAGCAACTCTGCGCGAGGTGCAGGACGTCTGGACCTGGGTGCGGCCCCACTTCGACGACCGCGCCACCGAAGCGGCGAAGCAATTGGGCCTGACCGCCCAGCCGGAAATTCTCGGAGCCCTTGCGCCGCAGGACAATGCGCGACTGGCGGCCGCGCTGGGGCGGGTGTCGCTCGACGACGGCGCGCGCCGGCGGGTGACCGGTTGATCCCGCGGTGACGATTCGGATTGGCACCTCCGGGTGGTCCTACAACCATTGGGTCGATGTGCTCTACCCGCCCCGGACGCCGCCGGCTCGCCGCTTGGAACGCTACGCCGAGGTGTTCGACACCGTCGAGCTCAACGCGAGTTTCTACCGCTGGCCCAAGGATTCGACGTTCGCGGGGTGGCGCGATCGGCTGCCCACCGGCTTCACCATGTCGGTCAAGGCGCACCGCGGGTTGACCCACTATCGCCGCCTGGCCTCCCCGGAGCCGTGGATCGAGCGGTTCGAACGCTGTTGGCAGCTGCTGGGCGGTCGCCATGGCGTGCTGCTCGTTCAACTGCACCCCGAGCAGCAGCGTGACGACACGCGCCTGGATTCGTTCCTGCGCGCCGTGCCCCCGTCGATACGGGTAGCCGTCGAGCTGCGGCATCCGTCGTGGAACGAACCCGCGGTGTACGCGCTGCTCGAGAGTCGGCGCGCGGCCTACGTGGTGATGAGCGGCGCGGGCCTGCCGTGCATCCCGCGGGCCACCACCGACCTGGTGTACGTGCGCATGCACGGGCCCGATCCCGACGCCATGTACGAGGGCTCCTACCCGGACGACGACCTGCGCAGGTGGGCGGCGCTGATCGCCGCATGGGACGGCGACGGCAAGGACGTGTGGATGTACTTCAACAACGACTTGGGCGGCCATGCCGTGCGCAACGCGCTGAGACTGCGCGAACTGTTGGGCCGAGCCGGTTAGACGCCGGACTCCACGGGACTCCACGTACGGTCGATCACGTCGGGCGGGCGCTGCGCCTGCAACCGCTCCCGTTCGGCGCGGCGCCGCTTGATCCGCAACCGGGCGTCGGCCGGCAGGGTGACCAATTCGTCACAGGTCAGGTAGTAGACGTCGTCGGCGGCGTCGATCACATCTCCTGCCGCACGCCGAGAACCCAACTCGCGCAACGTCATTCGCAGCTCATGAGTGAACCGAAGCGTGGTGTCGTGGGCCACCTCCCGCGAACGGCGGGCGTCGCCGGTCAACCGCCGGGCGAACGTCGCCGGGGGCGTCGGCGCGACCGCGTCCGCGGGGGCCGCGGGGGCCTCGGGGGTCTCAGTGAGTTCCGACGCCATGGTTAGCAACGTCGACGCGTCGTCGCCGAACATCAGGCTGGCCAACTCCGCTTCCCCCGGCCCGCGGTGGCCAACCCGGGCGACGGCGGCGTCCAGAGCCGCGGCGGTGTCCGGAGACAGCGCGCGGATGCTGGCGAGGTTGCCCTGCCGGGCCAGCGCACACAACGGCGGGTCGGCCCGCAACGCGGCCGCCAACTCGGCGGTCTCCGCCGCGACGCGTCGGCCGTCCATGATCATGCCGAGGCCGGACGCCGCCGCGGTGACGCCGGCGTCGACCAACCACAGCGCGGTGAGGATCCAGCCCTGGTGAATGCGATCACGCAGCAGCCGGAGCCGAACTTCCAGGCCGGCGTCGGGCAGCGACGCCAGTTCGGCCGCGTCCAGGTGTTCGGACTCGGCAACGGCAACGTAGGCCTTGGTGTCGGATCTCAGACGGCGCAGGAGGGCCAGGGAACGGGCCGCGACCGCCGCTTTGGCGATCGAGCCCGGCGCTTTGCCTGCGGGCTGCGGCCCACCCGACGGCAGCCGGGCGATGACGTCCCCATCCCAGCCGGGCAGCTGCGCGGCAGCAGCGCTGTTGGCCGACACCCCGACGTAGGCGCGATGACCGAACACCGCGAAGGCCCTGCTCCCCCACTGCTCGTCCACGGTGCCGCCGAGGGCGAGCACCTGACCCAGCGCGCGTCCGGCCGTGCGCAGCCCGCTCAGCTGGACGTCCAGCGTCAGGGGGGTCAGCGGCCCGGGCAACGCCCCGGCGAGGCTGGTCGCGCTGAACACCGGGAACCGCGGGTCGATCCGGTCGTCGAACTCACCCTCCATGCCCTCCGGGGCCGCGCTGCGCAGGTCGTCCGACGGGAGGGGACGCGGGAGCACCTCCACCGGCAGCACCAGTTGCCCGCCGTGACCGGTCGCGCCCGCGGCGTCGATCCGGCGACCGACGAGCCCGCGTGCGGTGTCGGCGACCGCCTCCACCGCTTGCCAGCCGAAATCGAATGTCCAATCCTCTTGTACCGCGCTGAGGTCCATGTCGGGGTCGAGTTGCGGCCAGCTGCGAACGTGGTGCAGCCGGGAACGGGGGTCGACGGACCGCAGCATGCGCCAGGCGGTGATCACGTTGACGGTGTCCGGGGTGGCCAGGTCCACGACGCCCGTGCGATCGGTGCTCAGCGCCGACACCAGGAAGCGGGCCAGGTCGTCCAGATGCAGCACTCGTATCGGCTGCGCCGAGACCTTGGTGCGCAGCAGCGTGGCCACGGTGCGGCACACCATCCAATCGAGCTGGCGACCGACGGGCGGCGCGATCCGGACGACCAGGCTCGGCCCCCAGCTGCTGGACACCAGCGCCTCGGCCGGCCGATACAGGTGGGCCTGGCCCGCCGCGTGCGAGACGAACAGCAACCGTGCGCCGGCGCGCGCGGCCGCGTCCGTCACGTGCGCCACTCCGTCGAGGTCGGCGTTGCCCGGCGCGGTGGGGTCGAGCGGGGCCAGGTGGACGACCGCGTCGGCCTGGTCGGCCAGCTCCTGGAGCACGGGATCGCGCAGCGGCGCGCAAACCAACTCGACGCCGGGGTCAAGGCGTGCATGCGGGTGCTCGGCAATGCCGCTGACCGCGTGGCCGGCAGCGATAAGCTGCCGCGCGACCAGCCGGCCGACTCCGCCGGTGGCGTCGGTTACCAGGATCCGCATTCTGTCTCACCTCCCCAGCCGCATCGGCCCCAGCGTCCGTCTCGACAATAAGCACGTCGGTACCGGCTACGCGACCGCTATCGCGCCGAAAACGCTCTGGCCGGGCGTGATGTCGCCGACCTGTTACTGAATCGTTGCGCTGCCGTCGGCTGCGACAGCCACCTTGGCCCCGCCGAGATCTTCGCGCACGGATGCCTGCACCCCCGCGGCATCGGTGATGACGGCCAGGGCGCGCGCCCCGTCCGGGGTGCGTACGGACAGGAAGGCCTTTTCGGGTTGTCCCTCGCGGTTGAACGGAGTCGTCCATGCCTCGACGGTGCCGACGCCCTCCCACTCGGTCAGGCCCTTGCGCGTGGGCTCGGAGTCCACCGCCGGTTGCACGTCTTCCCAACGGAACTCGGTCGGCGGCTCGGTGCCGTAGACACCGAAGCTGTGCTTGGTCAGGTAGCCGCCGTTGGCGGTGATGAGGCCGCGCCGCCCGGGATTGGCCACGAGCAGTTCGGCCATGGTGGCGATGGAGTGCATCACGTAGTTGTTCCACGGGCCGCCGGCGAACGTCAGGCCCCCGGTGACGGGGAGCGGGCGCGCGGCATCGTCCACGGGCAGGCCGAGTTCGGCCGCCGCGACTTGAACGGCGGAGGGGAAGCACGAGTACAGGTCGACGCAGTCGACGTCGTCGATGCCCAGGCCGGCCAGTTCCAGCGCCCGGGCGCCGGCGATGCGGATGGCCGTCGAACGATGCAGCTCGTCACGCTCGGCGACGGCGTAGGTGTCGTGCGCGTCGGTGCCGGCGTGCGGGAACACCCAGCGTTCGGAGGGAACTCCCAGCCGCCTCGCCTGCTCGACCGAGGTCAGGATCAGCGCCGCGCCCTGGTCGACCATGTTGTTGGAGTTCATCAGCTTGGTGTAGGGCCAGCTGATCATGCGGTTATGCGGGCCAGGTTGGCAGATCTCCTCGGCGGTGACGGGTTTGCGGATCCAGGCGTGCGGATTGTCGACCGCGACGGCGTTGAAGCGTGCCCACAGCGCGCCGACGCGCTTGCGATGATCCTCGATCGACTCGCCGTCGGCGATCCGCAGTGCCTGCTCGAACAGCGGATAGACGTAGGCGGGCCGGTCCAGCCCGATCCGGGTCTCCGCATCGCCGGCCATGGGCACGTCCTCGCCGCTGACCTCCGCCATGGGAACGGATTCATCCTGCGCCGTCCACACCAGCTTGCTGCCCTTGGCCCTGAGTCCCCTTCTCGTGCGCCAGGTTTCGGCGCCGGCGAGCAACACCACGCCCGCCCTGCCCCGCCGGATGTCCAGGCAGGCCTGGTTGACCAGCGACTGCGGGGCATTGCCGCCGATGGAGCTGTACAACGTGGCGCAGTCGGTGGCACCGAGTCGCTGACCCAGTAGGAGCCCGGGGTCGCGGTAGTGAGCGGACAGGATGTTCACCACACGGATGGAATCGACGGCCTCTATGACGCGGGAGTCGGCGGCCTCCCGGGCCGCGGCGGTCATGAGGTCGACCGGTTCGACGGACCGCTTCGCCGGGTCGATGTCGTCGCGGTGGTTGACCTGGGCGTAGCCGATCAGCACCGGTGTCCTGGGGTCGACGGTCATGGACCGAACTTATCGTGGCGCTTATCCGGCCGGCCCATGGCCGTCGAGTGTAAAGCCAGCTTCACGTTCGGGCGCGAGTGTGAAGCCAGCTTCACGCTCGGCGTGAGAAGCAACGTTAGCCCGGCCCGAACAGCACTCGGTCACCGATGAGCCGCTCGGTCTCCCGGGCGCTCATGCCGAGCAGGTTTCGGCAGATCTCGCGGGTGTCCTGGCCGGGCTGGGGCGCCGGGCGTTGCGGCGCCGGCGGAATGTGCTGGAACGGTGCCGGACCCGTCTCGGCGGGAAGCGGACGCTCGATCAGCGGATGCACCATGTCGCTGAACAGTTTTCGCCCGATCAGCTGGGGCTCTTCGAGGATGTCCGGCGGGCGGTTCATCGGTCCGGCCGGCACTCCGGCCGACTGCAGCAGTTCGGTGGCGCGTTGCGGAGTGCGCGCGCGGGTCCACGCGGACACCAGCTCCACCAGTTCCCGCCGGTTGGCCAGGCGGGCTTCGCCCGTGGCGAAGCGAAGGTCGTCGGCCCATTCGGGATGATCCAAAAGGTTTGCGGCACTGCGCCATTCGTCGTCAGACGGGATCGAGATGACGCACCATTCGTCGTCGCCTGCGCACGGGTAGACCGCGTGCAGGCCGGTGTCCTCGTGGAGTCGGGTGAGGCCCGCGGCCAGTGCGGCCCGGGTGATGTAGAGGGTGTCGAGCTGGTTGACCACGGCTTCGGCCTGCGAGACGTGGACGTGGGCTCCGCTCGCGGTCCGGTCGCGGTGGATCAGCGCGGCCAGCGCCGCGATGGCGGTGATCCGCCCCACCACGTGATCGGGGAAGATCGTCGTCGCGTCGTAGAAGGCGTGCCGCGTAGTGTCCGTCTGGTTGTCGGAGTCGTCCGGGTCGTCGGACGTCCACAGCCGGGTGACGCCGGTGGCGGCGCGGACCAACGGACCGTAGCCCATGCGGGCGCCCCACGGCCCCGTGTCGCCGTATGCGCTGCTTTCGGCGAGCACGAGCCGTGGGTTGATGGCATGCAGGTTCTCGCAGGAGAACCCCAGTGCGGTGAGGGTTCCGGGCTTGAAGTTGGCGAAGACCGCGTCGGCCTTGGCGACCAACTTGCCGAAGATCTCCTTGCCCTCGGCGCTGCGCAGATCCACACCGAACCCGAGCTGATTGCGGTGTGTCCATGCGAAAGACTCGCTCATGGCCTGGCCGACGCGGGACTGGCGCAGGCCGTCCGGGTAGTCGGCGCTTTCGATCTTGATGACCTCCGCGCCCAGGTCACCGAACAGCCGGCCCACCTCGCCACCGGCGACGATGACGCCCAGGTCGAGGACCCGCAGCCCGGCAAGCGGGTAGTCGCCGACCCTGCCCGAAGGGGCGCGCACCAGCGCGGCATTCCCACCCCAGCACGGTGGGTCCTGGCCCACGGCGGGGGCCGACGAACGAAACCCGGAGCGCTGCCCGTCGACGACGAAATATCCGGTGGGCACGCGGGTGCGCACGCCCGTAACGAGCTCGGCCTCGGTGATCGCGCCGACCGCCTGAAAATGCTCGGAGCCCAGGATCTGCGACGGGGTCAGCACCGCGGCGATCGGCACGCCATGCTCCTGACCGGCGGCCACCAGCTCCTTCATGGTCTGGTCGGCGAACAACGCCCGGATCAGCGCGCTGATCTCGGACCAGGCCGCGAAGCGGGCGCCGAGCGCGTCGTATTTCGGGTCTTGGAATTCCTCCGGCTCCCCCAGCCAGCGTCGCAGCCCGCGCCACTGCCGCGGGGCCAGGACGCACAGCCGGACGTAGCCGTCCCGGCACGGGTAGATCGGGTACGCGTCCTGATTCTTGGGCCGCCCCCGCCAGCTCCCGGTGCGGCGGATGCCCGCGGCGGCCTGCCCATGCGCACCGAATACCGGGTCGAGTGCGGTCACGACGGCATCGAACCGCGAGAAATCGATATAATCGCCTGTGCCGCAACGTAACCGGTTGTAGTAGGCGACCAGTGCCGCCCACGCCGCCTGCACGGCGGCCGTCGCCGAAGCGATGCCGTCCGGCGGCAGCACCGGGGTGCCGGTGGGGGGACCGGATCGCGAGAGTGAGCCGCACATCGCGTACAACACGGGGTCGGTGGCGCGCCACGGCGAGCGCGGACCCGTCGCGCCGAAGTCGGTGACCGAGAGCACCACCAGGTCGGGGTAGCGAGCGGCCAGCTCCGCGCCCGACGCCCCGAAGGCGTCCGCCAGCCCGTCCAGGCCGCTGTCCACCACGATGTCGGCCTCCCCGGCGAGGTCGAGGAACAGGCTGCAGTCGTCCTCCTCGAGGGGGTCCAGCACGGTGCTGCGCTTGTTGGCGTTGTGCAAGGCAAACGGGATGCTCGCACCGGCCAGCGTCGGCAGGGCGTCGCGCCCGAGGCTGCCACCGGGGGGTTCCACCTTGAGCACGTCGGCCCCCAGGTCGGCGAACAGGCGGGTCACCGCGTCGGCTTCGCCGCTCGACAAGTCCAGGACGCGCACGGCGTCAAGCAACCTGTCGGGCATCTGCACACCGTACCCGCCCGGTCGGCGGCAATCCGCCAACGCTAGTGTGGCGGCGAATTGTCCAGCCGCCCAGGCCGGTTGGCCGGAGTTTCAACCTGTTGCGTTCGGAATTGGAGGCACACCACCGGTGAGCGCGCACTTGAGCTACGTGGAGGCCGTGGTAGTGGGCGCGTTTCAGGGCGTGACCGAGCTGTTCCCGGTCTCCAGCCTCGGGCACTCGGTGTTGGTGCCGGCGCTGGTCGGCGGGCAATGGGCGCGCGACCTCAACGTCTCCGCCCCCGAATCGCCGTACCTCGCGTTCATCGTGGGACTGCATGTCGCGACCGCCGCGGCATTGCTGGCGTTCTTCTGGCGTGACTGGCTGCGCGTCCTGGCCGGATTCGGCTCATCACTCAGGTATCGCCGCATCCAGACACCCGACGAACGGCTCGCCTGGCTGCTGGTGGCGGCGACCATCCCGGTGGGGCTGGCCGGGTTGGCCCTCGAGCAGCTGTTCCGCACCACCCTCGGTAAACCCATCCCGGCGGCGGCGTTCCTGCTCCTCAACGGGGTCGTCCTCTACGCCGGGGAGGTGCTGCGCCGCCGCGTCGCACCTGCGGATGCTGCGGAGCACCCGGCCGACGGGCACCCCGACCACACCGGCGAGGCCATCGACAACCGGCTCGCCCAACTTCCCCTGGGCCGCGGTGTGCTGATCGGCGCCGCCCAGATCCTCGCCCTGCTGCCCGGCATCAGCCGCTCCGGTATCACAATCGTGGCCGGCCTGTGGCGCGGCCTGTCGCACGAAGACGCCGCCCGCTTCTCGTTCTTGCTGGCGACGCCGATCATCCTGGCCGCCGGGATGTACAAAATCCCGGAACTGTTCGGGCCCCTCGGCGCCGGGATCCAGGGCCAGGTTTTGGCGGGCAGCGTCGCCTCGTTCGTCAGTGCCTACCTCGCCGTGCGGTACCTGACGCGCTACTTCCAGACCCGCACCCTGACGCCGTTTGCGATCTACTGCGTGCTGGCCGGCGCCGGCAGTTTGGCCTGGCTCACGCTGCGCTAGCAGGGATATGCGCCCGGTGGTGTGAGAGGCGCTCGCAGTCAATCGGTTCGAGCGCCCCGACTGTGTTCGGTGCGCGACGAACGCACGCGGGCCAGGCAAGCCCGTTACACGAATTCCATTGGAATCCCGCGAAAATTCGGTCAACGAACGGCAACCGCTTGGTATCGGTTTGCGCAACAACGTAGGTGTAAGCCGTGGCGTGGGTCACCATCGTCGGAGCAATGCGCAGCGTCTCAACCACAGAGGTGATTGCCTGATGTTCTGTCGCTTTCGTCGTGTGGCTGGTGCGCTCGCGGGAGTTGCCCTACTGGTGTCGTCGACGGACACTTCGCCAGTATCGGCGGCACCCCTTCAGGCTCAGAGCCCGAACCTGTTGGTCAATCCGGGCGCCGAGCTTGGCGACCCGTCACTGTCGGGGTACAGCTCGGTGTCGGTGCCCGGCTGGATTCCGACGGGCACCCCGACCGTGATCAAATACGGCACCCTGGTCCGTCTGCCGTCGCCGCTCTCCTCGCCGGGGCCGACTTTGCCCGCGGCGCTGGGTTTCCCAAGTTCTTGGAACGGACCCCCCGACGGCGGCGCACAGTTCTTCGCCGGCGGAAACGTGGCCACGTCCACCCTCTCCCAAGTCGTCGACCTCAGTGGCGCGGCGGTCGCCATCGACACCGGCACCGTGTCGTACACGCTCAGCGGATGGCTCGGCGGCAACAGACTGGAACCGTCCGAGGCGTCGGCCACCGTGTACTTCTTGTCCGCAAGCCAATCGGAGCTGGGCGCAGGCAAGATCGGGCCGGTCAGCATTGTCGATCGCAAGTTCAGCACCGTGCTCCTGCCGCGTGAGACCACCGGGACGATTCCCGCGGGCACTCGCAGCGCACGGGTGGTCGTGACCTTCAAGGGCTGCCACCCGGCGGGCGGCGCCTACAACCACTCGTACGCCGACAACCTCTCGTTCACTGTCGGCGCCCCGCTGCCGGCCCCACCACCGCCCACGCCGCCGGCATCGACGGTGGGCCAGCTCGATCACGTCTTCATGGTCTACATGGAAAACCACGGCGTGACCGATATCGTCGGCAGCCACAACGCGCCCTATCTCAACAGCCTTATCGACACCTACGGATTCGGATCGAACTACTTCGCCCTGACCCATCCGAGCGACCCGAACTATTACCCGATCCTCGGCGGATCGGACTTCGGCGTGAACTACGACTGCCCCGTCCTGTGCTTCGACCAACACAACCTGCCCGACAACATCGAGGCGGCAGGCAAGAACTGGGCCGGCTACATGCAAAGCATGCCCGCCCCGTGCACGCGGACGTCCGCATCCGGCTATGCCCCCGACGAACTGCCGTTTCTGGCCTTCGCGGACATCTACAACAACATCCCGCGCTGCCAGGCGCACGTGCTGCCACTGACACAGATGACCTCCGATCTCCTCTCGACGAACACCACCCCGAACTACGTGTGGTTCGCCGCGAACGAGGCCTACAACATGGAAGGCAACAACGATCTGCGATTCGTGGCCAGCCAGGTCACCACTCACCAATACGACATCAAGGCGGGCGACCAGTACCTCCAGCAGGTGGTGCCCATCATCATGAACTCGCCCGCCTTCCGCACCCAGCGAAGCGCCATCTTCATCACGTGGGACGAGGATTACAACAACCTGGATCTAACCATCGGCAACCACGGCAACAACGTCCCCATGATCGTCATACCGTCGCCGAGCTCGGGGATGCGCCAGGGCCACTTCACCGCCGTGAACTACAACAACCACTACAGCCTGCTGCGCGCCATCGAAGACTCCCTCCAACTTCCCCGGCTCACCAACAACGACAAGTTCGCCCGGCCGATGAACGAA
>JARLGR010000006.1 GCA_031292665.1 Mycobacterium sp.
CCTGTCGCTGGTGGCTGAACCGGGCAGCACGGTGGCGATCGTCGGGCCGACCGGAGCGGGCAAAACCACGCTGGTGGACCTGCTTATGCGGTTCTACGAGGTTGACTCCGGTGCAATCCTGATCGACGGTGTCGATATCGCGTCGGTGACCCGGCACTCGCTGCGATCGCGGATCGGCATGGTGCTGCAGGACCCGTGGCTGTTCGACGGGACTATCGCGGAGAACATCTCCTACGGGCGGCCAGGGGCGAGCGAAGACGAGGTGGTCGAAGCCGCCGAGACGGCCCAGCTGGACCGGTTTGTACGCACATTCCCCGAGGGTTACCAGACGCAGGTCAGTAACAACGGTGGGAATGTGAGCGCCGGTGAGAAGCAGCTGATTACGATTGCGCGAGCGTTGCTTGCCGACCCACAGCTGTTGATCCTCGACGAAATGACCAGTTCGGTGGACACCTGCACCGAGCTGCTCATTCAGCGTGCGATGTCTGCGCTTCGTCAGGGCCGAACAAGTTTCATCATCGCGCATCGTCTTTCGACGATCCGCGATGCGAACCACATTCTGGTGGTGGAGGCTGGCAAGGTTGTCGAGCAGGGCAGCCACGCCGAGCTGCTGGCACGGCGAGGTGCCTACTACCGCATGACGCGACCCCAGGACGCTGCTGATGCAATGCCACCTGGTGGGCTGGCGTTGACGGCAGCCAAAATTTGATCGCCGTGGCGGCATCTGACGATGCCAACCGCCCGCCAGTGTGCCTGGGCCGTATCTGAGCCGCACCAAGCTCGACCTCGCCCATTCAGGTGCTCAACGCGTCTCGACGTTCCGCACCACCGGATAGCAACTAGGAGCGCGGCCACGCCGGCAACCCACGAATCGTATTGCGGCACGACGCCTCCGGCCTAAGCTGGCCCTCATACCAACTACATCGGGGCTCCGCCATAGAATCGCTCGATGGCAGGACCGCAGATCGGTCTCGGCAGGCCGCTGACCACGGCACAGATAGCCCGTGTGCGGGACCTCGTGCGACGTCGGCTGCGGGCTGGGTTGTCTACTCGGCGGTGTGACCGGCCGCGTGCGGAGGCCGCTGTCATCGCTGCCTACCGCGCCGCAGGATTGGACGAGCCGGCTGTAATGGTATGGATGGATTCACCTTTAGGTGGAAGGCTGACGGCAGAAGTCATCAAATCGGCCGCGATGGCGCTGCCGCTCAGAGACAACGTGTGGGCGCTTCTCGGGTTCAAGTCGCCGTGGGATCGGGTCGTTGATCGGCTGGGTCCTTCACTTGCAGAACAGCTTTGGAGTAACCTGACGAATCAGATTGTGAACGAGCTCCACGAGCGGTTAGCGTATCAGTTGGGGGAGCCGCTGGAGTGCCAGCTCAGGGAGCAACTGGCCACTCCATTCCCGGACGATGTGCGGAACCAAGTCATTGATCGACTCGGTCGGCAGCTCAGCGACGGGCTGAAGGAGTCGTTTGGTGGGCAGCTTGTGATAAGCGAGGTCGGTGACGAGCGCTGGGAGGAGCTGTCCCTTTGGCGGGATTGCGCCTGGCTGGTATCGACGGCGTGTGCGTCAGAACTGGCGGGGTCGATTATGCCCGAGCTGGATGCCGTGTGTGCCGCTTGCCTAGAGGTCGATTGGTGGTGGCCGATGCAGGGGGCGGTCGTCCTCACGGATCGTCCCACGGTAATTAGTCGCGACTCGCGGGGACGCCTGCATAGCGAGTATGCGCCGGCACTCTCCTACGCCGACGGCTTCCGCGTGTACGCGCGGCACGGTAAACGTGTGCCCGCAGACTTGGAAGATCCGAGATGAACTGGGGGCCGCAAACTTGCTGCCGCGTATCCGGCCCCCGGATGGAACGCTGCGAAAGCCAAGCTGGCCCCCCTTGACCGGAACCCAGGACGCTGCGGATGTAATGCCCCTTGGCGGAGCTGTGTTGACGGCATCCGAATTTAGTTCGCCGTGGCGGCATCTGACGATTAACACGATGGGCGAATGCTGGCTGGAGTTCTTGGTTTAGCGGGTGGCCCACCCGCCGGCGCCTGGTGGTCGCTCGGCACCATGGCGCTGATGCGAAAATACGGCTGCAGCTTCTCGACGATCAGGTCTCGCCGTGCGGTGCCTCAACGGCGTGGCGTTGTCAGGCGGCCAGCAATTAGCAGCAGCAGTCGTGGCCGCGCCAGGACCGGATGCCTTGCCAGACCGCCGCGGCGGCGACGGCCAGACCGATCGCGGGGTCAAACCACCAACCGCCGGGCCAGGCGGCGGTGACGACGAGGCCGACCAGCACCCCGGCGGCTTGGGCGGCGCACAGGTAGTTCTGGGTCCCTTCCCCCTCCGTGGCAGCCGAGTCCAGCCGCGCGCCCAGTTTGTGGTTGGCCCACCCGAGTACCGGCATGAGCAGCAACGCGACCGCGGTCAGCCCGATGCCGATCACCGAGGTGTCGACGTGGTACTCACCTGTCAGGTGGCGGATGGATTCGGCAGCAATGTAGGGGGCGGTGAGCCAAAATGACACCGCGACACCGCGCTGTGCGCGCGACTCGGCGGTCTCCGACTGACGACGAGCGCCGCTGAAGCGCCACACCACCATTGCGCTGGCCAGCGCCTCGGCAGCGCCGCCGAGCGCCCACCCGGTCAACGCAACGGAACCGACGGCCAAGCCCTCCGACAGCCCGACGACGCCTTCGATGACCACCACGGCCATGCTGACCCAGGCCAGCCGCCGCGCCCAGTGGGCGCTCTCCTGCCAGATAACGTCCCGCGTTGCAGCGATGGCGCATTCGTCGGTAATGACGGAGGAAGCGGACACTGACGCGAGGCTAGCGGCGCCGCGGCAAGGCCGCAGGCGTCGACACCCAGCCGTAATACAACCGTGTTAAGGCTGCGCAACCGAGGTCACACACCCAGCAGGCGTTTGAGCACCTTTCCGCCCGCGTTGCGGGGCAGCGCGTCGACGAAGACTACGTCGCGCGGAACCTTGAAACGGGCCAACCGCTGCCGGACGTAGTCTTTGACATCCTGCTCGGCCAATGACGCGCCCGGTCGTACCACGATAAAGCTGCGCAGCCGCTGCCCGAACTCCTCGTCGCTGACGCCGACGACCGCGACGTCGAGGATGTCGGGATGATGCGCGAGTGCCTCTTCGACCTCACCCGGGAACACGTTCTCGCCCCCGGAGACGATCATCTCGTCGTCGCGTCCGTCGATGAACAGCCTGCCGGCCCGATCGAAATGGCCGACGTCACCGGTGGCCATCAGGCCTGAGATCTCCTCCTTCGTGCCGCCGCCGGTGTAGCCCTCGAAGGCCAGCACGTTCCCGACGAAGATCCGCCCCGGCGTCCCCGGCGGCGCCTCGCGCCGGTCGCCGGTGTACACCTTGACGACCGATCCGGGCACCACCGCGCCGACGCAGCCCGGCTCGACGGCCAGGTCGGCGGGCGTTGCGATGGTGGCGTAGGCGACCTCGGTGGAGCCGTACATGTTGTAGACGACGGGCCCCAACGCTTTTAGCGCGCGGCCGGCCAGCGCGGCGCCGAGCTGGGACCCCCCGACGAACACGATGCGCAGCGCCGACAGGTCCTGCTCCGCGAGGGCCTGCGGGCCCAGGTCGAGGATGCGCCGCAGCATGATCGGCACGACGATCATCGCGCTCGCCCGATGCGTGGCCACACTCTCCAGGGCGCGGCCGGGGTCGAAGTGCCGGCGCAACACCAGCGTCGAGCCCAGCACCATCGCATACATGGCGTGGCTGAAGCCGAGCGAATGAAACAGCGGGACACAGCATTCCGTGACTTCCCGGGCGCGAAACGGCACCTTGCCGAGCAGGCTGCCGACGGGTATCAGCGAGTAGGGCTCCGAGCGCAGCGCGCCCTTGGGCGTCCCGGTCGTACCGCTGGTCGAGATGATGATCTTGGGGCGGCCACCGGCGTTGGGCGGCGGGCCGGGGTCGCCCCGGTCGATCAACGCATCGATGGTGTCGGGGCCGGCAGTGTCCGCCCAGGCCCGATAGCGACCCAACTGCGGGTGCAGGTCCGCGACCACGGCGCCGTACTCGTCGTCGTAGACCAGCACGTCGACGCCCTCGCGGGCCACCATGTCGGCGAGTTGCGCGCCGCCGAAGCCGGTGTTGAGCAGCAGCACGCCCGCGCCGCACTTGCCGGCGCCGTACACCGCTTCCAGGAAGCCCCGGTGGTTGCCGGCCAGGATTCCGACGGTGGCGCCCGGGCCGAGCCCAAGCCGGCGCCATTCGTTGGCCAGCGCGTTGGTCCGGGTGTCCAGCTCGCCGAAGGTGAGCGGACCGCGCTCGTCGATGAGCGCCAGCCCAGAGCGGTCCCGGGCGGCGGTGATCGTCGTCGCCGCCCCCAACAGGCCGTAGCGGTCGAGGGCGCGCAGCGCGCCGGCGATCCGGCCAGGCGGCAGCGGCCGCAGACCCCCCGACCGCGCGTACAGCGACAGCGACCACGCTTCCAGCCCCAGGCGCCGGGCCAATTTGACCGCCATCGCCTGCACCGTGCTCGTCACGGGTTGAGGCTGCCCGCCGGGCCGGGCCGTGGGCAAGGGCGCAACGCCACCAGCGGCGGGGGTCTTTGGTCACCCGCGGCGCGCGACGCGGTTGTCGTTATTCTGGCTAACCAGCACATCGAAAGGGGCTATCTCGTATGGGCCGTACTGACAACGACACCTGGGACCTGGCGACCAGCGTGGGCGCAACCGCCACCATGGTCGCCGCGGGACGGGCCCGGGCCACCCGGGACGGGCTGATCGACGATCGCTTCGCCGAGCCGCTGGTGCGCGCCGTCGGCGTCGACTTCTTCACCCGATGGTCCGCCGGTGAGCTGGACTCGGCCGACGTCGACGAGCCCGGCGCCCCGTGGGGCATGCAACGCATGACCGAGATGTTGGCCGCGCGCACGCGGTACATCGACGCGTTCTTCGCCGAGGCGCAAAACGCGGGCATCCGCCAGGTGGTCATCCTGGCCTCCGGTCTCGACGCACGCGCGTATCGGCTGCCGTGGGCAGCGGGGACGACGGTGTTCGAGATCGACCAGCCGGAAGTCATCGAGTTCAAGGCCGCCACGATCGCCGACCTCGGCGCGGCACCGACGGCCGAGGTGCGGGCCGTCCCGATCGACCTGCGCCACGACTGGCCGACGGCGCTGCGGCAGGCCGGGTTCGACACCGCCCGGCCCGCCGCCTGGGCCGCCGAGGGCCTGCTCGGCTTCCTGCCGGCCGAGGCGCAGGACCGGCTGCTGGACCAGATCACCGCGCTCAGCGCCGACGGCAGCCGGCTGGTGGCCGAGGTCTTCTTCAATACGGGCGTCAACGGCGACGCGTTGAACGCCGCGAGCGAGAAGTGGCGGGCGAACGGCCTCGACATCGCGCTCGGCGACCTGGGCTTCCCCGGCGAGCGCAACGACGCGGCGACCTACCTCGAGGAGCGCGGCTGGCGGCCGGTCCGCACACCGCTGAATCAGCTGTTGGGCGACGCCGGGTTACCGCTGCAGTCCGGCGATCCCGACGCGCCCTTCGGCAAGAACTACTACTGCACAGCGCTCCGGTAACGGGAGGCCCCGATGGCGAACAGCAACCCCGCCAAGCCGCTTGACGGCTTCCGGGTCCTCGATTTCACCCAGAACATTGCCGGGCCGCTGGCCGGGCAGGTGCTGGCCGACCTGGGTGCCGAGGTGATCAAGGTCGAGGCACCCGGCGGCGACGCGGCCCGGCACATCACCGCGGTCCTGCCCGGACGCCCGCCGCTGCCCACGCTGTTTCTGCCGCACAACCGGGGCAAGAAATCGGTGACGGTCGACCTGACCACCGGCGAGGGCAAGCGGCAGATATTGCGGCTCGCCGACACCGCCGACGTTGTGCTGGAAGGGTTTCGGCCCGGGGTGATGGAACGCCTGGGGCTGGGTCCCGACGAGTTGCAGTCCCGCAACCCCGGACTCGTCTACGCGCGGCTGTCGGCTTACGGCGGCAACGGCCCGCACGGCAGCAGGCCGGGTGTCGACCTGATGGTCGCCTCCGAGGCGGGCATGAGCACCGGGATGCCCACGCCGACCGGCAAACCGCAGATCATCCCGTTTCAGCTCGTCGACGCCGCCAGCGGCCACGTGCTGGCCCAGGCGGTGCTGGCCGCGCTGCTCAACCGCGAGCGCCACGGGGTGGCCGACGTCGTCCGGGTCGCCATGTACGACGTCGCGGTGGCGCTCCAGGCCGCCCAGCTCACCGTCCACCTGAACAAGCCAAGTGAGCAACCCAAACCCGAGTCCGCACCGAAAACCAAGCGGCGCAAGGGGGTTGGCTTCGCGACCCAACCGTCGGACGCGTTCAAGGCCGCCGATGGCTACCTGGTGATCAGCGCGTATGTGCCCAAGCACTGGGCGAAACTGTGCCAGATCATCGGGCGGCCCGACATGGTGGACGACGAGCGGTTCATCGACCAGCGCTCGCGCGCAATGAATTGCCCCGAGTTGACCGAGGAACTCGAGAAGGCGCTGGCCGCCAGGACCGCTGCCGAATGGGTCGAGCTATTGCAGGAGGGCGGCCTGATGGCCTGCCTGGCCAACACCTGGAAGCAGGTCGTCGACACTCCGCTGTTCGCCGAGAACGACCTCGCCCTGCACGTCGGCGGCGGCGACAGCGACGATAAAGCCGTCACGGTGGTGCGCATGCCGGCGCGCTACTCCAGCTTCGACGCCGTGGCCACCGATCCCCCGCCCACGCCGGGACAGCACAACGCAGAGTTCCTGACCGCGCCCGAAACGGCGTCCTGAGGCCACGGACCGTCAGCTCGCCAGCTTGACCGTTCTGTCGTTGCCGCGGTCGGCGACGTAGACATCGCCGTTCGCGCCCAACGCCACCCCCAGGGGCGTGTTGAGGCCGGTTAACGGCAGGGCGGTCGGGGTATTGGAGCCAGCCGGCAATTTGAGCACCTGGTTGCTGCCGTGCTCGGTGACGAACACGTCGCCGGCGGCGTCGACCGCGATGCCCCATGGGGCGGCGACGCCGGTGAACGGGAGCGTCGTTTGGGCGGTCGACCCGGCCGTCAGCATCAGCACCCGGTTGTTGTCGGTGTCGGTCACGTAGACGTTCCCGGCGGTGTCCACCGCCACGCCGTCCGGGTTCTTGAGACCGGCGAACGGCAGCACGGTGGGGGTATTGGAGCCCGCCGCCAGCTTCAGCACCCGGTTGTTGCCGCGGTCGGCGACATAGACGCCGCCCTGGTTGTCGACCGCGACGCCTTCGGGGTAGTTGAGACCCGAGAAAGGCAGCACGGTCTGGCTCGTCGAGCCGGCCGTCAGCTTCACCACCCGGTTGTTGAAGTCCGCGACGTATACGGCGCCGGCATCGTCCACCGCCAGCCCCTGCGGCTCGTAGAGGCCACTGAACGGAAGCACCGTCGGGGCGCTCGACCCGGGCGGCAACTCCACCACGCGCCCATACATGCCTTCGCTGGTGACGTAGACATCGCCGGCTTTGTCCAGTGCAACCCCGCCCGGGGACAGCCGGAAGTCGATACCGGAGAACGGCAGCACCGTCTGTCCCGAAGCCTGCTTGGATGCCGCCGACGGGCGCGCTCCCAGGTAGCCGGTGGTCGCTGTAATGCTGAAGGCCGTGGCCAGCAGCAGCACGGCGGCGCCGGCGACAATCCACCGCTTGCGTTTCCGGCCCCCGGCCGCTCCGACCGGGACGTGGGGTTCAGCCGGTCGTCGATCGAACGCCGCCGGTGGTCCCGTCTGGGGCCAGCCACCATCGCCGGCGCCCCAGGGGACGGGCCGGGCCACGGTCTGGTCGGCGAAATCGTTGGGGCCCGACGAGTTTGCGAGCTGCGCCGCATACCGGCCGTACCGCAGGATCGTCGCTTCTTGGTGCTGCTCGGGCGCGGTGAGCGCGTCGTGGGCGGCCGCGGCCAGGTCTCCGGCGGAGTAATAGCGGTCCGCAGGGTCCTTGGCCATGCCTTTGGCGATCACCAGGTCCAAGGCCGGTGGGATCCGCCCCGGCCGCAGCTCGCTGGGCCGCGGCGCGGGCTCAAGCAGATGGGCGGTGATCAGCCGTTCGACGCTGTCGGCCCGATACGGCGGCGCGCCGGTCAGGCACTCTTCCAGCACGCAGGCCAGCGCGTAGATGTCGGAGCGGTAAGTGACCTCGTCTCCCTTGAACCGCTCCGGCGCCATGTAGTTGTACGTGCCTAGGGCGACTCCGCACTCGGTCAAGCCGGGATCGGTCGCCGCGCGGGCGATCCCGAAATCCACCAGATAGGCGAAGTCGTCGGTGGTCAGCAGGATGTTCTCCGGTTTGACGTCGCGGTGGGTGACGCCGTTGGCGTGTGCAGCGTCCAGCGCGGCGGCAACCTGGCGCACGGTGGCGACGGCCCGCGCAGGAGGCAGGGGACCGTAATTGGTCAGCAGCGCGCGCAACGAAACGCCGTCGATCAGCCGCATCTCCACGAAGAACTGACCGTCGATGTCGCCGTAGTCATGAATGGGAACGATGTGCGCTTCGGTGAGCCGTCCCGCGGTGTCGGCCTCGCGTTGCATCCGCGCGCGGAACATGGCGTCGGTGGAGAACTGCGGCGAGATCAGCTTCAGCGCCACCACCCGGTGCTTGCGGGTGTCCTCAGCCTCGTAGACCTCGCCCATGCCGCCGCGCCCCAGCAGGCGCCGCAGTTGGTAGGGCCCGAACCGCGAACCAACCCTGGACATGGTGTCGTTCACGTCCACGCTCCTTTCACAAATTCGCAATGCCTTGCTGGTCAGGAGATCGCATTCACAGCCGCCGCGATCTTCGCCTGGAATGCGCTCGGCAGCGGAATCGATCCGTACTGGTCCAAACCGACCTGGCCCGGGCCAATCGCGCTCTGCATGAACGCCTTCACGGCCGCACCGGTCGCGGAATCCGGGTACTTCGAGCACACGATTTCGTAGGTCGGCTCCACGATCGGATACGCACCAGGTTGCGTCGGCTTGTAGAACGACGAGGTGTCCACCACCAGGTCCCTGAGGTCCGGGCCCTGCCCCTTGAACGTGGCCCCGGCGATCGTCTTGCTCACCGAGTCGGTGGTGATCGCCACCGCATCCGGACCGGCTGAGGTGACGATCTGGGCCATGCTCAACTGCCTGCCGACCCCGAACGACCACTCGTTGTACGTGATCGACCCGTCGGTGCCCTGCACTTCGGCCGACGTGCCGTTATCCCCAACGCCGCCCGCACCGACACCCCCGAGGAACGCCTGGCCGGCGCCCCTGCCCCACGCGCCGTTGGATGCGGCGGCGAGGTATTGCTGGAAGTTGGACGTGTCACCGGATTGGTCGCTGCGGAAGAAGACGTGGATGGGCGCCGACGGCAGGCTGGCGCCGGGATTGAGCGCCTTGATCGCCGGGTCGTCCCACCGGGTGATGCCGCCGTTGAAAATCTTTGCGAGCGTGGGCGCGTCGAGGTTCAGAGAGTTGACACCGCCGATGTTGTAGGTGATCGCGATGGGTTCGAACACCGCCGGCAGGTCCCACGCCGGTGAACCGCACCGCTGCGCCGCGCGATCGACCTGGCCCTTCGACGGGTCCAGCGGATCGCCGGAACCCGCCAGGTCCGACACGTTGCCGACGAAGTCCGTCACCCCGGCGCCGGAACCGTTTGCGTTGTAGTCCAGTGTGTACCCCGGGCACGCGTGCACGTAGGCGAAGACGAACTGCTCCATCGCGTTCTCTTGCGCGGTTGCGCCGCTGCCCTTGAGTTGCTTCTTCCCCCCGCACTGCACCGGCGCCGCGGACGGTCCCGGCGACGAGGCGTGGGTGGTGCTGCCACATCCGGCCAACACCAGCGCACTTACGGCCAGCGCACTCAGCGCGGCACCGACTCGGTTGCCTTTCAACGGAAACTCCTCCGCACCTCGGGGCGACGGAAACACTCGCTCACACTCACTCCGCCACCTGGGAGCCCCCTCGGGTATATCGAATCCCGCGAACATGGGTGTCCGATGAGCGACGCCTCTGCAGACGGTGAGGATCACCCCGGCGTCCCGCGAAAATGAGGGGACGATGAGCGACGCCTTTGAAGATATGCAGAGCATCGCCGCGGATGCTTTTTCTCGGCGCATCGCGACGTAGCTTGATGGGGTGATTACCAGCCCCACCCGACTCCCCCCCGAAACCGCCAACGCCGCTGCCGATTCCGCTACGAGCGCCGTCGCCGCGATGAACCTCACCCTAAGTTACGGCGCCACAACGGTTCTCGACCGGGTGACCCTGAACTTCCCCACGCGCGCCGTCACCACCCTGCTGGGACCGACGGGCTCGGGCAAGACGACTTTCCTGCGCACCCTGAACAGGATGAACGACCGGGTCACCGGTTACCGGCGCAGCGGTGATGTGCTGCTGGGCGGCCGCAGCGTCTTCGAAAGCCGCGACCTGATGGAGCTTCGCCGCCGCGTCGGCATGCTGTTCCAGCGGCCCAACCCGTTCCCGATGTCGATCATCGACAACGTGGTTGCCGGGGTGCGCGCACACAAAATGGTGCCGCGCAAAGGGTTACCGGCCGTTGCCGAGGTGCGACTCACCGAGGTCGGCCTCTGGGATGCCGTCAAGGACCGGCTCGACGACTCCCCGTTCCGGCTCTCGGGCGGCCAGCAGCAGTTGTTATGCCTGGCGCGTGCGCTCGCGGTGCACCCGGAGGTGCTGCTGCTCGACGAGCCCACCTCCTCACTGGATCCGACGACGACCGAGAAGATCGAGGCGCTGATCCGATCGCTCGCCAACCGGCTCACCGTGATCATGGTGACTCACGACCTGGCACAGGCCGCCCGCATCGGCGACCGGACCGCCCTGTTTTTCGACGGCAGGCTGATCGAGCAGGGGCCCACCGAGCAGGTGTTCCTGGCACCGCAGCATCCGGAGACCGCCCGTTATGTCTCCGGGCTGTTCGGCGACTGCACGATGTTCGGCGACCAAAGACGGTGGGCGGGGGCCACACCTTTTCAGGGGGCGCAGACGGGGGACGAGAAAGGTGATATCGCATGAAAATTCGTTCGCGTGCGCTCTTGCTCGCCGTGCCGGTGATGCTGGTCGCGGCTGCCTGCGGTTCGAACTCGACGGGGGCTTCCCCCACCGCCGGCGCGGCTAACGGCGCGGGGCCCGCCACCTCGCCGGCTACGTCCAAGGTGGCGTTGACGGAGACCGGTGCCACGGAGCTCTACCCGTTGATGAACGTGTGGGCGCCGGCCTACAACGCCAAATACCAGAACGTCTCGATCACCACCGGAAGCACCGGGTCGGGTGCCGGGATCTCCCAGGCCGCAGCCGGGGCGGTCAACATCGGGGCGTCGGGCGCCTACCTGTCCAACGGTGACATGTCCGCGCACCAGGGGCTGATGAACATCGCGCTGGCGGTCTCCGCCGAACAGGTCAACTACAACCTGCCCGGCGTCACCGAGCACCTGAAGCTGAACGGCAAGGTCCTTGCGGCCATGTACGAGGGCACGATCAAGGCCTGGAACGACCCGCAGATCGCCGCGCTCAACCCCGGGGTCAATCTGCCCGCCACCGCCGTGGTTCCGCTGCACCGGTCCGACGGGTCCGGCGACACCTTCGTATTCACCCAGTACCTGTCGAAACAGGATCCGGACGGCTGGGGTAAGTCGCCCGGCTACAACACCACCGTCGACTTCCCCTCGGTGCCAGGTGCTTTGGGCGAGAACGGCGCAGGCGGCATGGTGACCGGCTGCGCCCAGACGCCCGGCTGCGTCGCCTACATCGGCACCAGCTACCTCGACCAGGCCACCCAGAAGGGACTGGGCGAGGCACAGTTGGGCAACGTGTCCGGCAACTACCTGCTGCCCGACGACCAGAGCATCCAGGCCGAGGCCGCGGCCTTCGCCGCGCAGACCCCGGCGAACGAGGTGATCTCTCTGATCAACGGGCCTGCCGCCGACGGCTATCCGATCGTCAACTACGAGTACGCCATCGTCTACGGCAGCCAGAAGGATCCCGCCGTCGCGCAGACGATGCAGGCGTTCCTGCACTGGGCCATCACCGACGGGAACGGCCCCTCGTTCCTGAACCAGTTCCACTTCCAGCCGTTGCCCGCGGCGGTGGCGAAGCTGTCCGACGCCCAGATCGCCAAGATCTCGAGCTAGGCCGCTTCGGTGATCCTCACGCTGCCCGGGCAGCGACAGGTCCTGAACGGCCGCCGTGACGGGAGCCGCGGGGAACGGACGATCCGCTACGCCGGTGGGATGAGCGCGATGACTCCGCTCCTCGCGCTCATCTTCGTGCTGGTGACGCTGGTCGTCGAGGCGTTGCCGGCGATCAGGCTCAACGGCCTGCACTTCTTCACCGGCACGGAATGGAACCCGGGCAACACCTACGGCGACACCGTCGTCACGCACGGTGTCGCGCATCCGGTGGGCGCCCGATACGGGGCCCTGCCCCTGATCGTCGGCACCCTGGCGACGTCTGCGATCGCCCTGTTCGTCGCGGTGCCGGTGTCCATCGGCGCGGCGTTCGCGATCGTGGAGCGGTTGCCGCGGCGCCTCGCCTCGGCCGTCGGCATGGTGCTGGAATTGCTGGCCGGCATCCCCAGCGTCGTCGTCGGCCTCTGGGGGGCGATGACGTTCGGGCCGTTCGTCGCCCATCACATCGCTCCGGTGATCGCCCACAGCGCACCAGATGTGCCGATCCTCAACTACTTCCGGGGCAACACGGGTAACGGAGAGGGCATGCTGGTGTCCGGTCTGGTGCTGGCGGTGATGATCATTCCCGTCATCGCCAGCACCTCTCGCGACCTGATCCGACAGGTGCCGTTGCTGCCACGCGAGGGCGCGCGAGCGCTGGGCATGTCCGATTGGGAGTGTGCGCGCAAGGTCACGTTGCCGTGGGTGTCCAGCGGGCTCGTGGGCGCCGTCGTGCTGGGGCTCGGGCGGGCGCTCGGGGAGACGATGGCCATCGCCATGGTGTCGGGCGCGGAGCTGGGCGCGATGCCGGGCAACATCTACTCGACCATGACCACCATCGCCGCCACAGTTGTCTCGCAACTGGATTCGGCGATGACCGACTCCACCAACTTCGCGGTGAAGACGCTTGCCGAAGTCAGCCTGGTGCTCATGGCGATCACACTGTTGACGAACATCGCCGCTCGCGCGATGGTGCGTCGGACGTCGGGCACCGCGCTGCCGGTGGGGCGAGGTGTTTGAGATGCCGGTCGCCATGCGGCGCAGGGGCGCCAACGCCTTGTTCTGGACGGCCTGCCTTGCCTGCCTGGCCGTCGTGGTCGGCCCGACGGTGTGGATGCTGATCGGTGTCGTCGGCCGCGCGTTGCCGGTGTTCCACTTCGACGTGCTGGTGCAGGACACGCAGGGCAACGGGGGCGGCCTGCGCAACGCGATCGTCGGAACCACCGTCCTGGGCCTCGGCGTCATGCTGGTGGGCGGCACGGTGAGCGTGCTGGCGGGAATTTACCTATCCGAATTCGCCACGGGCAGAATGCGTTCGGCCCTGCGCGGCGCTTACGAGGTGCTGGCCGGCGTCCCGGCGATCGTGCTGGGCTACGTCGGCTATCTGGCGCTGGTGGTGTATTTCGACTGGGGCTTCTCGCTGGCGGCCGGCGTCCTGGTGCTGTCGGTCATGAGCATCCCGTACATCACCAAGGCCACCGAGTCGGCGCTCGGCGCGGTGCCGACATCGTATCGGGAGGGGGCGGAGGCGCTCGGGCTGCCGACCATGTGGGCGTTGCGCAGGATCATCCTGAAACCCGCGATTCCCGGGATCGTCACGGGCATGCTGGTGGCGCTCGCACTGGCGGTCAGCGAGACCGCGCCGATGCTGTACACCGCGGGCTGGTCAGCCTCGTTGCCGACCGGGCAGCTCACGCATTCGCCGGTCGGGTACCTGACCTATCCGATTTGGACCTTCTACAACCTGCCGTCGAAATCCGCGCAGGACCTGTCCTACGACGCTGCCTTCCTGCTCATCGTGTTCCTGCTGCTGCTGATCCTCCTGGGGAGGCTGATCACCTGGCTGTCGCGCCGAAACGCGGAATCCTGATGCGTACCATCAGATTCCGGGGAGCCGCACCACCTGGATGAAGAACTCGTCGATCTGCCGGACCGCGGTGATGAATTGGTCGAGGTCGACCGGCTTGGTGACGTAGGCGTTGGCGTGCAGTTCGTAGCTGCGCAGGATGTCCTCCTCCGCCGAGGACGTGGTGAGCACCACGACCGGGATGCGGGACAGCTCGGGGTCGGACTTCACCTTCTCCAGGAGCTGGCGGCCGTCGTATTTCGGCAGGTTCAGGTCGAGCAGGATCAGGTCCGGCCGCGGCGCGCCACCGTATTCACCCCGCTTGTACAGGAAGTCCAGGCCCTCCTCCCCGTCGTGCGCCACGTGCAGGTTGTTCTTGAGCTTGTTGTGCTCGAACGCCTCTCGAGTGATGAGCTCGTCTCCCGGGTCGTCTTCGACGAGCAGGATCTCGATCGCTCTGCCGGCGGGTGTCATTGGTGCGCTCCTTCCAAAGCGGCGGGGCTCTCGTTCACGGGCGCGGGAATCGGGATCGTGAATCCGACCCGGGTGCCCCCGGTGTAGGACGGGTCGATCCAGACGGTGGCGCCGTGGTACTCGACGATCTTCTTGACCAGCGCAAGACCGACGCCGGTCCCGGCGTACACGTCGCGGCCATGCAGACGCTGGAAGATGACGAAGACCTTGTCGGCGAACTCCTGCGGAATGCCGATGCCGTTGTCCGACACGGTAAACAGCCATTCGCCGTCGCGATCGCCGCTGCCCCGTTCGCAGTCGACGACGACGCGGGGCCGCCGGTCCTTGTGCCGGAACTTCACCGCATTGCCGATCAGGTTCTGCCACAGCATCGTCAACAGCACCGGGTCGCCGATGATGTGCGGCAGGGGCTGTACCGGGCGCACGATCTCGGCGTCGGATTCCTCGATCGCGGCGGCCAGGTTGGCCAGGCCGGCGTCGAGCGCCGTGTCGAGTTGCACGTCGGTTTGCATGGTGTTGAGCCGGCCCACGCGCGAGAACGTGAGCAGGTCGTTGATCAGCACCTGCATGCGCTTGGCCCCGTCGACGGCGAAGCCGATGTACTCGACCCCGCGCTCGTCGAGCTTGTCGCCGTAGCGCTTCTCCAGCAACTGGCAGAACGAGGCGATCTTGCGCAGCGGTTCCTGCAGATCGTGTGACGCGACGTAGGCGAACTGCTCGAGTTCGGTGTTCGACCGCCGCAGTTCGATCGTCTGCTCGTTCAAGAGCTCACGGGCAGAACGGGATACCTCGAGCTCCTCGACGATTCGCTTGCGCATGTTCTCCACGTCGATCGCCATGTCCCGAACGTCCTTGGGCCGCTTCGGGGACGAGATCTCGTCGGCGAAGTTGCCCTCGGTGACCCGCCGGCACGCCGCGGCGAGCGCCGCCAGCGGGCGGGCGACCATGTCGCGCACCAGGAAACCAAGCAGGGCCGCGGTGCCGAAGAAGACCAGCACCATGGCGATCAGCACCCCGTTGCGGCCACAGGTGCGCGCACCGGCATCAATTCCCGGTCATCCGTGGCGCGCATGGGAAGCCGCGCTCTGCACTGGACACCCCATGTCCCGATAAGACCGTTTGCTCTACTGGCGCGTTTCGACTTCCGGTGCGTCGACGCTGACTCTACGTATGGCCTTACCACCCCGCATGGTTGCCGTGGCAGACCCTATCGCTGCGCTCAGCGCAGCAGCGCCCGCGACATCACCACGCGCTGGATCTGGTTGGTGCCCTCGTAGATCTGGGTGATCTTGGCGTCGCGCATCATCCGCTCGACCGGGAAGTCCACCGTGTAGCCCGCGCCGCCGAACAGCTGCACTGCGTCGGTGGTGACCTCCATCGCGACGTCGGAGGCGAAGCACTTCGACGCCGCGGAGATGAAGCCCAGGTGGCCCTCCCCGCGCTCCGCGCGCGCCGCGGCCGAGTACACCATCAGGCGCGCGGCCTCGACCTTCATCGCCATGTCGGCGAGCATGAACTGCACGCCCTGGTTGTCGCTGATCGGCCGGCCGAACTGCTTGCGGTCCTTGGTGTAGGCGATCGCGGCGTCCAGCGCACCCTGCGCGATGCCGACCGCCTGGGCACCGATGGTGGGACGGGTGTGGTCCAGCGTCGCCAGGGCGGTCTTGAACCCGGTCCCCGGCTCGCCGATGATCCGGTCGCCGGGGATGCGGCAGTTCTCGAAGTAGAGCTCGGTGGTCGGTGAGCCCTTGATGCCGAGCTTCTTCTCCTTGGGACCGACGGTGAACCCCTCGTCGTCCTCGTGCACCATGAACGACGAGATGCCGTTGGCCCCCTGGTCGGGGTCGGTCACGGCCATCACCGTGTACCAGCTCGACTTGCCGCCGTTGGTGATCCAGCACTTGGCGCCGTTGAGGATCCAGTCGTCCCCGTCGGCCCTGGCCCGGGTCCGCATCGCTGCCGCGTCACTGCCGGCCTCGCGCTCGCTCAGCGCGTAGGACGCCATCGCCGTGCCGTCGGCGAGCTGCGGCAGCACCTGTTTCTTCAGCTCTTCGGAGCCACGCAGGATCAGGCCCATGGTGCCCAGCTTGTTCACCGCGGGAATCAGCGACGCCGAGGCGTCCACGCGGGCGACTTCCTCGATGACGATGCACGCGGCCACCGAATCGGCGCCCTGCCCGCCGTACTCCTCGGGCACGTGCACCGCGTTGAAGCCCGACGCGTTCAACGCGTCCAGCGCCTCCTGCGGGAACCGCGAATTCTCGTCGACTTCGGCGGCGTGCGGAGCGATCTCCTTCTCCGCCAGCGCCCGGATCGCCGCCCGCAACTCCCGGTGCTCGTCGGGCAGCTGGAACAGATCAAAGTTGGGGTTTCCGGCCCATCCAGCCATGTCGTTGGCCTCCTTGCGCTCCGCCGGCCATCCTACTGGCCGGTAACTTTACCCTGACGCTCCTGCAGCGCCGCATCCTTGGCCCGTACGCCCTCGGCAAGCTCGTTCTGGAAGGCCACGACGCGCGCCCGCAGCTGCGGGTCCGACGATGCGAGGATGCGCACGGCCAGCAGGCCGGCGTTCCGCCCGCCGCCGATGGCAACCGTGGCCACCGGGACACCGGCGGGCATCTGCACGATCGACAGCAGCGCGTCCAGGCCGTCCAACCGGGCCAGCGGCACCGGCACCCCGATCACCGGCAACGGCGTCGCGGCGGCCACCATGCCGGGCAGGTGGGCGGCGCCGCCGGCGCCGGCGATGATGACCTCGATGCCGCGGCCGGCCGCGCCGTGGGCATAGTCGAACATCACCTGCGGCGTGCGATGCGCCGAGACCACCCGGACCTCGGTCGCGATGTCGAACTCGGCCAGCGCCGCGGCGGCATCCGACATCACCGACCAGTCGCTGTCGCTGCCCATGATCACGCCAACGCGAGGCGCTTCACCCATGCGGATCCCATCCGTCCGTCCACTGCGCGTGTGACAACCAGTGTGCCGTCAACTCGGCGCGTTCACGCAGCGCGGCCACGTCGGCCACGTCCGTGCCGAGGAAGTTGACATGCCCCACCTTGCGGCCGGGGAGCTCGGCCTTGCCGTAGAGGTGAACCCGGGCGTCCGGCATCCGCGCGAACAGGTGGTGCAGGCGCTCGTCCATGCTCATCGCCGGTCCGTGCGGGGCGCCCAGCACGTTGGCCATCACCGTCACCGGCGCGATGGCGGCGGTGTCGCCGAGCGGGTAGTCGAGCACCGCGCGCAGGTGCTGTTCGAACTGACTGGTGCGCGCCCCGTCCATGGTCCAGTGCCCGGAGTTGTGCGGCCGCATCGCGAGCTCGTTGACCAGCAGGTCGCCCCCGACGGTCTCGAACAACTCGACCGCGAACACGCCCACCACGCCCAGTTCGGCGGCCAAGCGCAACGCCAGCTCTTGCGCGGCGGACGCCACGTCGTCGGACATCTCGGGGGCGGGGGCGATCACCAGCACACAGATGCCGTCGCGCTGCACCGTCTCGACCACCGGCCACGCGGCGCCCTGCCCGAACGGCGACCGCGCCACCAGCGCCGACAACTCGCGGCGCAGCTCCACTCGCTCCTCGACCAGCACCGGCACGCCGCCGGCCAGGTATGCACCGGCGATCTCGCGGGCGTGCGCCAGGTCGCGGGCCATCCGCACGCCACGGCCGTCGTAACCCCCGCGGACCGCCTTGACCACGAGCGGAGCGTCTTTCGTGGCGTTCAGGTCGCGCGCGAGGGCTTCCAGCTCGCCGAGACCTTCCGGGCTTCGTATCCCCGCGTAGCGGGGCACCGGAGCGCCGAGCGCCTCCAGACGCCGCCGCATGACGAGCTTGTCCTGGGCATACACCAGCGCCTGCGGGGGCGGCGCCACGTTGACGCCGTCGGCAACCAGCTTGTCCAGCAGCTCGGCCGGGACGTGCTCGTGGTCGAACGTCAGCACGTCGACGCCTTCCGCCACCCGGCGCAGGTCTTCCAGGTCGCTGTGCGAGCCGATCACGACGTCGGGGGTGACCTGCGCGGCCGGCTCGTCGGGCGCGGTGGCCAGCACCCGCAGCGTCTGCCCCAGCGCGATCGCGGCCTGGTGGGTCATCCGGGCCAGTTGTCCGCCGCCGACCATTGCGACTTGGGGGGCGACGCGCGGGACGGCCTTCGGCGGGCGTGTACTCGGCACGCCATCATGGTGTCACGGCGCTGACCACGCCCTGACCGGCGGTGACACCGAATCGTTATGTGCGATTTTGCCCCTATTTCGGGTCCGTCCGTAGACTGGCGAATTGTGTCCTTAGCCGAAGCCGCAATAGCGCGTCTACCCGCGGCAATTCAGCCCTATTTGTTGCGGCACCACGAACTGATCAAATTCGCCATCGTCGGCGGCACCACGTTCATCATCGACTCGGCGATTTTCTACACGCTGAAGCTGACGATTCTCGAGTCCAAGCCGGTCACCGCCAAGGTGATCGCCGGCATCGTCGCGGTCATCGCCTCCTACGTGCTGAACCGGGAGTGGAGCTTCCGCGATCGCGGCGGCCGCGAGCGTCACCACGAGGCCCTGCTGTTCTTCGCGTTCAGCGGCGTGGGCGTCTTGCTGTCCATGGCGCCGCTGTGGTTCTCCAGCTACATTCTGCAGCTGCGGGAGCCGATGGTGTCGCTGACCATGGAAAACATCGCCGACTTCGTCTCGGCGTACGTCATCGGCAACCTGTTGCAGATGGCGTTCCGCTTCTGGGCGTTCCGGCGCTGGGTGTTCCCCGACCAGTTCGCCCGCAACCCCGACAAGGCGCTGGAATCCGCGCTCACCGCCGGCGGCATCGCCGAGGTCTTCGAGGACAGCCTCGAAAGCGGCCTCGATATCGGCAACGTCACCCTGTTGCGCCCCTGGCGGAACCGGGCCGGCCGGCAGGCTCAGCTGGGCGGCTCCGCAGAACCAGGGGAACCCAGGGTGTCGAAAACCTCGTGATACAGCAGCGCGTGCACTTCACGCAGGCGCGGAATGTCGTCAAACTCCAACGGGTCTTGTGACGCCGACTCGATAATCAGCGTCCCGGTGCGAAATATTCGCTCGAAAAGCCGGTCCCGGAATTCCACGCTGTTGATCCGCGCCAATGGGATGTCGATCCCGGTGCGCGTCAGCACGCCGTGCCGATACATCACCCGCCGGCTGGTGACGACGAAATGGGTGGTCAGCCAGCTCAGCAACGGCCACAGCGTCAGCCAGCCGACGATCACCAGCCAGATGCCCCAGATGACGCCGTGGAGGATGTTCTTGGCGACCTGCTCCCACTGCGTCGAGTTGACGTAACCGGACCCGAACGCCGCCAGCGCGGTGGTCAGGAGGAGAACCACCACCGGCCAGATCAGGCACTTCCAGTGCGGGTGACGGTGGATGACCACCTGCTCGCCGGCGGCCAGGGCATTGTCCGGATAGCTCACCCTGGTAGAAGCTACCGCAAATGCACGACGTCGCCGGCCGAGACGACGACGATCTCGTCCCCGGTGTCCAGCACCAGCCTGCCCTGGTCGTCGATGCCGCTGGCAGTCCCGACGATTTCCCTGCCGCCGGGCAGGTGAGCTCGCACGCGGTTGCCGATGGTCAGGCTGCGCGCCCGGTAGTCGGCCGCCAGCGCCCAGTCCGCTCCGCGCGCGGCGCGCCACGCGACGATCCGCCTGCCCAGCTCCCGCAACAGCCCGCACACCAGCTGGTGACGGTCCGGCGCCGCCACGCCCAGGTCCACCAGCGACGTCGCCCCGTCGATCCCGTCAGGGGCCTGGAAGACATTGAGCCCCAAGCCAATTACCACCAGCGGCCGCGACACCTCGGCGAGGATGCCGGCCAGCTTCGCGGCGGAACCTGGCGGGCCGGCAAGCACGTCGTTCGGCCACTTCAGGCCCACAGCAGCCCCGGTCCCGCCGAGCAGGGGGGCCACGGTGTCGACCACCGCCACGCCGGTGGCCAGCGGCAGCCAGCCCCACCCGGCGACCGGGACGTCGACCACGCTGACACCCACCGACATGGTGATCTGGGCCCGCGCAGTGGCCGACCACCCGCGGCCGTGCCGCCCACGCCCGGCGGTCTGGTGCTCGGCGATGAGCACCGCGCCGGCGACGTCGGTGCCCGACGCCGCCCGCCCCAGCAGGTCGGCGTTGGTGGAGCCGGTTTGCTCGACGACGTCGAGTCGGCGCCAGCCCAGCCCGGCCCCGATCAGCTCGGCGCGCAGCGCGGCGGCGTCCAGCGGCGGTCTCAGCCCGTCGGAGTCCATCTACTCGCTTCTCCTCTCCAGCCCAGCCTAAAAGCCCCTAAAAGCCATCGCAGGGACTGCCGATACCATCGACTCCCATGACAAGCGTTACCGACCACACGGCGGAGCCCGCTGCCGAGCACACCATCGACATCCACACCACCGCAGGCAAGCTGGCCGAGCTGCACAAGCGCCGGGAAGAGACTCTGCATCCGGTCGGCGAGGCCGCCGTCGAAAAGGTGCACGCCAAGGGCAAGTTGACCGCCCGCGAGCGCATCTACGCCCTGTTGGACGAGGACTCGTTCGTCGAGCTCGACGCGCTGGCCCGGCACCGCAGCAGCAATTTCGGCCTGGAGACGAACAGGCCGCTGGGCGACGGGGTGGTCACCGGCTACGGCACCATTGACGGCCGCGACGTGTGCATTTTCAGCCAGGACGCCACGGTATTCGGCGGCAGCCTCGGCGAGGTGTACGGCGAGAAGATCGTCAAAGTCCAGGAACTGGCGATCAAGACCGGCCGTCCGCTCATCGGTATCAACGACGGCGCCGGCGCGCGCATCCAGGAGGGCGTCGTCTCGCTCGGCCTGTACAGCCGGATCTTCCGCAACAACATCCTGGCCTCCGGCGTCATCCCGCAGATCTCGCTGATCATGGGCGCCGCCGCCGGCGGGCACGTCTACTCCCCCGCCCTGACCGACTTCGTGATCATGGTCGACCAGACCAGCCAGATGTTCATCACCGGACCCGACGTCATCAAGACCGTCACCGGCGAGGACGTCACCATGGAGGAACTCGGCGGCGCCCACACCCACATGGCGAAGTCGGGCACCTTGCACTACGTCGCATCCGGCGAGCAGGACGCCTTCGAGTGGGTCCGCGACCTGCTGAGCTACCTGCCCCCCAACAACGCCACCGACGCGCCGCGCTACGCCGTGCCCGCGCCCGCGGGTCCGATCGAGGACAACCTGACCGCCGAGGACATCGAGCTGGACACGCTGATCCCCGACTCGCCGAACCAGCCCTACGACATACACGAGGTGATCACCCGGATTCTCGACGACGACGAGTTCCTCGAGGTCCAGAACGGCTACGCGCAGAACATCGTGGTCGGGTTCGGGCGCATCGACGGCCGTCCGGTCGGCATCGTCGCCAACCAGCCGACGCAATTCGCCGGCTGCCTGGACATCAACGCCTCGGAGAAGGCCGCCCGCTTCGTGCGGACCTGCGACTGCTTCAACATGCCCATCGTCATGCTCGTGGACGTTCCGGGGTTCCTGCCGGGCACCGACCAGGAGTACAACGGCATCATCAGGCGCGGTGCCAAGCTGCTTTACGCCTACGGCGAGGCCACCGTCCCGAAGATCACCGTCATCACCCGCAAAGCCTACGGCGGCGCCTACTGCGTGATGGGCTCCAAGGACATGGGCTGCGACGTCAACCTGGCCTGGCCGACCGCCCAGATCGCGGTGATGGGCGCCTCGGGCGCCGTCGGGTTCGTCTACCGCCAGAAGCTGAAGGAAGCGGCCGAGGACGGCCAGGATGTCGACGCGCTGCGGCTGGAGCTGCAGCAGGAGTACGAGGACACCCTCGTCAACCCGTACGTGGCCGCCGAGCGGGGATACGTCGACGCCGTCATCCCGCCGTCGCACACCCGCGGCTACATCGCCACGGCGCTGCGCCTGCTGGAACGAAAGATCTCGCACCTGCCCCCCAAGAAGCACGGGAACATCCCCTTATGACCTCAGACGACACCATGCCCTCCGGCGAAAGCGGCTCCGAGACAACCGAAGCCGCGCCCCAGCCGCACGAGCCGCACATCCAGATCCGCAAAGGGAAACCCACCGACGCGGAGATCGCGGCCCTGGTCGCCGTGCTGGGCAGCGCCGGTGGTTCGCCGGAACCGGCGCGACCCGAGCGCACCCGCTGGGGACTTCCGGTGGACCGGCTGCGTTTTGCGATGTCCAACTACCAGCGGCTGACCATGCAGCAGATGATGCACATGAAGCAGTGACCCGACTGGTGCTGGCGTCGGCCTCCGCGGGCCGGCTGAGGGTGCTGCGCCAAGCCGGTGTCGATCCGCTGGTCAGGATGTCCGGCGTCGACGAGGACGCGATCGTCGATCGCCTGGGGTCAGACGCTTCGCCGGATGACGTGGTCTGCGCCCTGGCGGCGGCGAAGGCCGACCGGGTGGCCGCCGCACTGGAGGAGGCCGTCGCAGCCGATTGCGTTGTCGTCGGCTGTGATTCGCTGCTCTGGATCGACGGCCGGCTGTGCGGCAAGCCCGGGTCGGCCGATGCGGCCGTGAACCAGTGGCGCCTGATGGGCGGTCGGTCGGGCCGGCTCCACACCGGGCACTGCCTGCTGCGCCTGCGCGACGGCGCAATCAGCCATGAGGAAGTCCAATCTGCCTGTACCACAGTGCGTTTTGCAACGCCCGCGGAGGCAGATCTGCAGGCTTACGTGGCACACGGCGAACCCCTACAGGTGGCGGGAGCGTTCACGCTGGACGGGCTGGGCGGCTGGTTCGTCGACGGGATCGACGGCGACCCCGCCAACGTCATCGGCGTCAGCCTGCCGCTGCTGCGAGACATGTTGAGCCACGCCGGATTATCCGTAACCACGTTGTGGGCGGCAAACGGCGGTGGCTAACGCGCCGAATCCTCCAGACATAATCCACTGCGACCCGCCTCGGCGTGTCGCCGCAAACGCTTACGTGTCGCGGCTTGCCGACGCCCGGACCCGCGACCAACCCCCCGCGGGTAGGCTCGACCCTGTGCCACTACCCCCCGATCTAAGCTCCACTCTCTCGGAGTACGCCCACCCCGAACGGCTGGTCACCGCCGACTGGCTGTCGGCCAACATGGGCGCTCCCGGCCTGGCGATCGTCGAGTCCGACGAGGACGTCCTGCTCTACGACGTCGGCCATATCCCGGGCGCGGTCAAGATCGACTGGCACACCGACCTCAACGATCCCCTGGTGCGCGACTACATCAACGGCGAGCAGTTCGCCGACCTGATGGACCGCAAGGGCATCGCCCGCGACGACACCGTGGTGGTCTACGGGGACAAGAGCAACTGGTGGGCGGCCTACGCGCTGTGGGTCTTCACGCTGTTCGGCCACCCCGACGTGCGCCTGCTCAACGGGGGGCGTGATCTCTGGCTGTCCGAACGCCGGGACACCACCCTCGACGTCCCGACGAAGACGAGCACCGGCTATCCCGTCGTCGCCCGCAACGACGGGCCCATCCGGGCATTCAAGGACGACGTGCTGGCCATCCTGGGCAGCCAGCCGCTGATCGACGTGCGCTCGCCCGACGAGTACACCGGCAAGCGCACCCACATGCCCGACTACCCCGAGGAAGGCGCGCTGCGCGGCGGCCACATCCCCACCGCGCGGTCGATCCCGTGGAGCAAGGCGGTCGACGAATCGGGGCGGTTCCGCAGCCGTGCAGAACTGGAAGAGCTCTACGGCTTCCTCGACCCGGACGACAAGACCGTCGTGTACTGCCGCATCGGCGAACGGTCCAGCCACACCTGGTTCGTGCTCACCCATCTGCTGGGCAAGCCCGGCGTGCGCAACTACGACGGGTCGTGGACCGAGTGGGGCAACACCGTCCGCGTCCCGATCGTCGGCGGCGAACAGCCGGGGGCCGTCCCCGCCCGATGAGTCTGCCCGCGCCGCTGGCCGAAGTGGTGTCCGACTTCGCCGAAGTCGAGGGCCAGGACAAGCTGAAGCTCCTGCTGGAGTTCGCCGGCGACCTGCCGGAGTTGCCCGCCGATCTGGCCGAGGCGGCGATGGAGCCGGTGCCCGAGTGCCAGACGCCGCTGTTTCTCCACGTCGATGCGAGCGATCCCAACCGGGTGCGGCTGTACTTCAGCGCGCCGGCCGAAGCGCCGACCACCCGCGGCTTCGCCTCCATCCTGGCCGTCGGCCTCGACGGGCAACCCGCCGCCGACATCCTCGCGGTGCCCGAGGACTTCTACACCGACCTGGGGCTGGCCGCTCTGATCAGCCCGCTGCGGCTGCGCGGCGTGGCGGCGATGCTCGCCCGCATCAAGCGCCGGTTGCGCGAGACCGCTCGACCCTGAATCCCGGACCGCCTCACCGGCCTAACGGCGCGGCGCTTAGACTTCCCCCGACATCGTTGTAAGAAATTCTCTTAGAGAAGTCCGCAGAACACGGTCTGCGATAGAGGCCAAACAGGGAGGCGCAGTGGCCAGTCACGCCAGCTCGAGGATCTCCAAAGTGCTCGTCGCCAATCGCGGCGAGATCGCTGTCCGGGTGATCCGGGCGGCCCGCGACGCGGGGCTGCCCAGCGTGGCGGTGTACGCCGAGCCCGACGCCGACGCGCCGCACGTGCGCCTCGCCGACGAGGCTTTCGCTCTGGGTGGCCAGACGTCCGCGGAGTCCTACCTGGACTTCGGCAAGCTCCTCGACGCGGCGGCCAAATCCGGCGCCAACGCCGTCCACCCCGGCTACGGCTTCCTCTCCGAGAACGCCGACTTCGCCCAGGCGGTCTTCGACGCCGGCCTGATCTGGATCGGGCCCAGCCCGCAGTCCATCCGCGACCTCGGCGACAAGGTCACCGCCCGGCACATCGCCGCCCGCGCGCAGGCGCCGCTGGTGCCCGGCACCCCCGACCCGGTCAAGGGCGCCGACGAGGTGGTGAAGTTCGCCGAGGAGTACGGCCTACCCATCGCCATCAAGGCCGCGTTCGGCGGCGGGGGCCGCGGCATGAAGGTGGCCCGCACCATCGACGAGATCCCCGAGTTGTACGAGTCGGCCGTCCGCGAGGCGACGGCGGCGTTCGGTCGCGGCGAGTGCTTCGTGGAGCGCTACCTGGACAAGCCGCGCCACGTCGAGGCGCAGGTGATCGCCGACCAGCACGGCAATGTCGTCGTCGCGGGGACCCGTGACTGCTCGCTGCAGCGCCGCTACCAGAAGCTCGTCGAGGAGGCGCCCGCGCCGTTCCTGACCGACTTTCAGCGCAAGGAGATTCACGACTCGGCAAAGCGGATCTGCAAAGAGGCCCACTACTACGGCGCCGGAACCATCGAATACCTGGTCGGCCAGGACGGCCTGATCTCGTTCCTGGAGGTCAACACCCGCCTGCAGGTCGAGCACCCGGTCACCGAGGAGACCGCAGGCATGGACCTGGTGCTGCAGCAGTTCAAGATCGCCAACGGCGACAGGCTCGACATCACCGAGGACCCGGCGCCGCGGGGGCACGCCATCGAGTTCCGGATCAACGGCGAGGACGCCGGCCTGGGCTTCCTGCCCGCCCCGGGGCCGGTGACCAAGTTCCACCCACCGACCGGCCCCGGCGTGCGGTTGGACTCCGGCGTCGAGACCGGCTCGGTGATCGGCGGTCAATTCGACTCGATGCTGGCCAAGCTGATCGTGTACGGCGCCAACCGCACCGAGGCGCTGGCGCGGGCCCGGCGGGCGCTCGACGAGTTCGAGGTCGAAGGCCTCGCCACGCTCATCCCGTTCCACCGCGCCGTGGTGTCCGACCCGGCGTTCATCGGCGACGAGAGCGGCTTCACTGTGCACACCCGCTGGATCGAGACCGAATGGAACAACACCATCGAGCCGTTCAAGGCCGGCGAACCCCTTGACGAGGAGGATTCCCTGCCACGGCAGAAGGTGGTGGTCGAGGTCGGCGGCCGGCGGCTCGAGGTGTCGCTGCCGGGGGACCTCGCGCTGGCAAACGGGTCCGCCGGCAACGGCGGCCAGGCCGGTGTCGTCCGCAAGAAGCCCAAGCCGCGCAAGCGCGGGTCGCATTCGGGCGCCGCGGCCTCCGGCGACGCGGTCACAGCGCCCATGCAGGGCACCGTGGTGAAAGTCGCCGTCGAGGAGGGGCAGGAAGTCTCCACCGGCGACCTGGTGGTGGTCCTCGAGGCGATGAAGATGGAGAACCCCGTCACCGCGCACAAGGACGGCACCATCACCGGGCTCGCCGTCGAGGCGGGTGCCGCCATCACCCAGGGCACGGTGCTCGCCGAAATCAAGTGAATCCAAACGTTGTCTGGCCCTGCTCACCGCGAGTAGGGTTCAGGACAGGTTGAGTTCACAGCCACCCTGATCACGTCAGGAACCTGGGGGAGGTTAACTCCCCGCTTCAGCGCCGTCCGGCGTTTTCGGAGCCTGGCTGTAGGGTCCCATTCTCCGTGGCAGATGACGATGCCCCTACCTGCGGGTTTGCAGAATTCTCACGGAAATGGCAGACGGAGTTTTCTCATCTTCGTGGCGGATCCTAGAACCGTACGGTTGTGCATGAAGCGGCCGGCGGTCAGCAGGCCCGAACTCGAGGTGCCACCTCTATTTCTCGCGAGCGCATGCCAGCCCCATGCTTTGACGGCCGCAATTCAATCCTCGAACCATGTGTTGGTTGAGGCCAACAAGGGTGATTCTGCATTCAACCGCGAGCTCGATGCCTCGGCGGTCAGGACCCACTGCAGCGGGTATCGAGCCGCGTTGTTGAGTACTTGCTCGCACAATGTATCGGACAGCGGACCCTGCGCGACACCGCCTACGGCGGCGGCGCCGTGCGCCCCAAGCACCGCGAGCCGGTCCGTCGACTCGGTGTTGAATAGCGAGATTCCTGCGATGTGCAGGGCTGGCCATCCCGCCGGGCCGAATTGGGACGCCTTGGTGGCGACCTCAGATGTTAAGGCAGTCAAAAGGTTCGGCCGGCGTTCACTATGTCAGTGTGGTGCGTGATCAGCAGGCCGGCGGAAAGTGATAGATCAACCGCGTCGAGCGCCAGGATGGCGGCCTTGTCATTCGTTGCGATGATCCCGGTATCGGATCGCCCGGCATCGAGACCCACCTTCTCGGGTGAGTAGACGAACAGCCCGATCAATTCGAGGTCGGGGTTGTCGATCATCTCGGCGAGTTGGGGTCCCCCTAGTAACGGAGCGGATCTGGTCCCTTCTGGTTGGGCGGGCGGTCAGTAAATGCGAAGTAGGCGAGGGGTTATCAGCGGCTACGTTGTGCAGCAACAGTTTCCACGGCCGCAATCGTGCGGTAGACGGTCGGTCGGGAGATGTTGAACAGCTCGGCGAGGTCGGTGATGGTGTAGTTGCCGGTGGCGTGCATTCGGCGCAGCTCGGCCCGTTGTTTGTTGGATAGCTTCGGTTTTCGGCATTTGAGGCGACCTTTCGCCCGGGCGACGGCGATGCCTTCTCGGGTCCGCATCCGCAGCAGGTCGACTTCGAATTCGGCGAAAGTGGCGAGGATGTTGAAGAACATTTTGCCCATCGGGTCGGTGGGGTCGTAGACCTGGCCGCCGAGGGAGAGTTTGATGCCTCGTGCTGCGAGGTCGTCACCGATCGCGCGCGCGTCGGGGACCGAGCGAGCGAGCCGGTCGAGTTTGGGGACGACGAGGATGTCGCCTTCGCGCAAGGCGGCGAGTGCCTGGTCCAGGCCGGGGCGTGCGCGGTTGGTACCGGTCAGTCCATGGTCGAGGTAGATCCGATCCTCACTGACGCCGAGTTCGCGAAGCCGCTGCCGCTGCGCGGTGACGTCTTGGGAATCGGTGGAGCATCGGCAGTTTCCGACGATGGTCGCCGCCATCGCTCGACTGTAACGGATAGCGGGGGCTCATTGAGAATCTTTTCGGACCACCCTAATGAGACGGCGTCGAAACGCAGTTGCCGCATGTCGCCAGGCGCGAGCTGCGGTCAAGTTCGAGTGTCCGTTAGCCGATCGGCTAACGGACAGGTCGATCCCCGACTTGATTTGAAGGTCCACGCTACGACGGTTGGCCCGCGCCGGGAGCGTCGTCGGCCCGGCCGGCCCCGGCCGGCCGCACGTGGTCGGTCGCCGACCTGGCCGACAAAGGAATCGCTACCGCGTTTCCGCATTTGGTACGGAAAGACCTGGCCGACAAAGGAATCGATGCTCAGGTGATTCGGCTGGACGGGGTGGTTGAGATCTCGGTGCGGCTGGGCGTGGCCGACGCGGTCGCCGACGTGGTCGGATCGGGCCGCACGCTGGGACTGCACAACGTGGTGGCTTTCGTTGAGCCGCTGTGTGATTCGGAGGCAGTGCTGGTCGAACGCGAAATCGCCGACGAGGAAACCGCGGCCGCGCGTGACCAGCTCGCCGCTCGGGTGCAGGGCGTCGTGTTCGGTCAGCAGTATCTGATGCTCGACTACGACTGTCCACGGGCGGTACTCGACCGCGCCACCGAGGTGACGCCGGGGCTGGAGTCGCCGACCATCGCGCCACTGGGCGACCCAGGCTGGTGGCGGTGCGGCGCTGGTGCCGCGCGAGGGCGTCAACGCGATCATGGACGAGCTGGCCAGCATCGGGGCCAAGGCGATTCTGGCCTCCGACATCAGGTTCTGCCGCTTCTGAGCGAAGAGCTACCTGCCCGGGGCGCGGCTGCTAGCGTCGCGACCGGGGGTCGACGCGAGGAGCTCGCATGACGCACACCCTTGTTCTGCCGCTCGCCCTGTTCATCGGAATTGTCGCCGGCTTGCGTGCGTTCACCGCGCCTGCGGTGGTCAGCTGGGCGGCGTTTCTGGACTGGCTCCACGTCGACGGGACATGGGCGTCGTGGATGGGGAACTCGATAACTGTCGGGCTGCTGACCGTTCTGCTGGTCGTCGAGCTGATCACCGACCAGCTGCCAAAAACCCCGAGCCGCAAGACGCCGCCGCAGTTCATCGCGCGGCTCATCAGCGGTGGCTTCTCTGGGGCGGTGATCGGGGCGGCGTGGGGCTTCACGTTCCCCGCGATCGCCGCCGGACTGGTTGGCGCGGTGCTGGGCACCGTGGGCGGTTATGAGGCCCGCAGGCGGCTGGTTGCCGCCACGGGGGGCCGCGATCTGCCGATTGCGCTGCTCGAAGATGGCGTCGCGGTCGGGGGCGGCTTTCTCATCGGATATCTGACGAGCACCGTATGACTCGCCGGTTCGATGCGATCGTCGTCGGTGCCGGGCAGGCCGGACCACCGCTGGCCGGACGGCTGACCGACGCCGGCCAGACCGTCGCGGTGGTCGAGCGCAAGCTGATCGGCGGCACCTGCGTCAACACCGGGTGTATTCCCACCAAGACCCTGGTGGCCAGCGCGCATGCGGCCCACCTGGCCAGGCGCGGAGCTGAGTACGGCGTCGGCACCGGGCCGGTGACCGTGGACATGGCAAAAGTCAAGGCTCGCAAAGACGGCATCATGCTCAACGACCGGCACGGCGTCGAATCCTGGCTGAACGGCATGAAGGGATGCACAGTCATCCGCGGCCACGCGCGCTTCGAGGACCCGCACACCCTGCGCGTCGGCGACGACCTCCTGCAGGCCGACCGGATCTTCCTGAACGTCGGGGCCCGCGCGGTGGCCCCCAACATCTCAGGATTGGCCGACGTCGACTACCTGACCAACGTCGGGATTCTCGAACTCGACACGGTGCCAGAGCATCTCGTCATCATCGGCGGCAGCTACATCGGGCTGGAATTCGCCCAGATGTACCGCCGATTCGGCGCGGCCGTGACAATTCTGGAACGGGGAGCGCGGCTGGCAGGGCGAGAGGATCCCGATGTGTCAGCGACCATACAGGCGATCCTGGAGGGCGAAGGCATTGCGGTGCAGTGCAATGCAGACGACATCAGCGTCGCCCGCGACGGCGCCGGTATCGCCGTGACGCCGCAGGCGGGCGGGCCCAGCATCGTCGGTTCGCACCTGCTGATGGCTGTCGGCCGCCGGCCCAACACCGACGACCTCGGCCTCGATCGGGCCGGCGTGCAAACTAATGCCCGCGGATACATCGTCGTCGACGACCAGTTGCGCACCAACGTCGAGCACATCTGGGCGATGGGCGACTGCAACGGCCGCGGCGCATTCACCCACACGTCCTACAACGACTTCGAGATCGTCGCGGCCAACCTGCTCGATGACGATCCACGCAAGGTCAGCGACAGGATCCCCACCTACGCGCTGTACATCGACCCGCCGCTGGGCCGGGCCGGGCAGACCGTCGAGGAGGTACGCAAGTCCGGCCGCAAGGCACTGCTGGGCTTCCGCCCGATGACCCGCGTGGGCCGGGCCGTGGAAAAGGGTGAGACGCAAGGATTCATGAAGGTCGTCGTCGACGCGGAGACCGACAAGATCCTCGGCGCGGCGATCTTCGGGGTGGGCGGCGACGAGGTGGTCCACGAGATTCTGGACATCATGTCCGCCGGAGCGCCGTACACGACGCTGGCACGCACCATGCACATCCATCCGACCGTCAGCGAGTTGGTGCCGACGATGCTTGAGGAGATGAAACCCCTGCCTTAGCGGACACGCCCCGCGCCGGCGACCAGCTGCCCAGTCACACCCCGTCGTGACCGGGGGTGTGGCACCCAACCAGTGGAGAAGGACACCAGATGACCGAGCTTGCACCGCACCCCGAGGGAATTGAGTTCCAAATGGACGGCATCAGTGGACTGAAAGAGCCATGCGCGTGAGCGCGCCTGTCGCGTCGAGCACGCTGAGTGTGAACGTTTTCACCGCCCCGGGAAAGGCTATGGTCGGCGAGCGGCCAAAGCCCTTCGGCGAAGCGCTCGCCTTTGACCCGATCACGTCGACTTTGATCTTCGGCGAGCACGACGCGGTGCTGGTGGACGCAATGATGACGGTGGCTGAGGCCGAAGCCCTCGCGGATTGGATTGCTCTGCACAACCGCAACCTGGAGACCATCTATATCACGCACGCCCACTTCGACCATTTCTACGGTCTGGGCATTCTGCTCGACCGTTTCCCGGCCGCCCGGGCGATCGCAACGCCCAAGACTCTGGACGCCATGCAGAGTTCTTTTACTCCCCCCGTGGAGCGGTTAGCCCGCCGTATGTTTCCTGGGCAAGTGCCCACTAAGTTGGTTGCGCCTGAGCCTTATGAGCACGACACGTTCACTCTCGAAGGCCACGAGTTGCGCATCATCGAGCAGGGTCGCACCGATACTTCCGATTCGACCTCTCTCTACGTTCCATCGATCGGCCTGATCGTCGCTGGCGACGTTGTGTACAACCAATGCCGCATGTATGTCGGCGACGCCACCCCCGAGTGCCGAAAGAATTGGATCGTGGACCTGGACCGGCTAGCAGCGCTGAACCCGAGGATTGTTGTCGCCGGTCACAA
>JARLGR010000043.1 GCA_031292665.1 Mycobacterium sp.
CCCAACGGATTCCGCAGCTCCCGCAACGTCCCCGGGGCTTGCTTGAGCCGTATGCCGGGACGACTGGCACGTACGGTTCTGAGGGGGGACCGCCGCAGCAATGCGGCGGTCCTACCCGACATGGCCCTGGGCCTGGTGACGCGAACGGGCGCACCTTCCCGAGGATGATCTGAGAGTCCAAGTAGGTCTGATCAAGAGCCGCCGACCGATCACCCCTCCAGCACACGCCGGCGCACGGTCTCGACGTCCGAGGGACGGAACGACTCGTCGGCTGTCCACGGGCCGGTGCCCTCGGTGAGGTCGATGATCCCGTCGTCCAGCCAGGCGTACTTGCCCTCGACCAGTGCTGCCGAGAGCTTCTTATCGGCGGCGTCCGTGTTGTCCCACAGAGCGTGGAACAGCGCGTCGACCCGGACACGTGCCTGCTGGCAGAAGTAGTCGGCGAGCTCGTGGCCCTCGGTGCCGCGCGCGCCTCCCTGCTGCTTGCGGATCTGCTCGGCCTTCACGATCGCGGCCGACATGGCGAAGAGCTCTGCACCGATGTCCACGATCCGTCCGAGGAACGCCTGCTCGTACTCCAGCTTGGCCTGCCACCGTGACATCCCATAGAACGTGGAGCGGGCCAGCTTGCGGGCGCTCCGGTCCACGTAGCGCAAGTGGGTGGCAAGGTCGCCGAACTCAGAGTAGCTGGTGGGGACGAGGCCCTTGCCCACGGCGAGCTGGGGAAGCCACTTCGCGTAGAACCCCGCGGCCTGCAGACCCGCCTTGGCCTTGTCCTTGAGCTCGACCTCGGGGTCGATGATGTCGCCGGCGGCCTGCAGGTGAGCATCGGTGGCCTCGCGGGCCAGCAGCAGACGCATGATCTCCGTGGAACCCTCGAAGATCCGGTTGACGCGGGTGTCGCGCAGCTGCTGCTCGGCGGGGACGGCGCGCTCGCCGCGCGCCCGCAGCGACGCGGCGGTCTCGTAGCCGCGACCCCCGCGCACCTGGACGAGCTCGTCGGCGACCTGGTAGGCCATCTCGGTGGCGTACAGCTTGGCGATCGCCGATTCGATGCGGATGTCGTTGCGACCCTGGTCGGCCATGATCGCGGTGATCTCCTGCAGGGCGTCGAGCGCGAACGCGGTGGCCGCCATGAAGGCCAGCTTCTTGGCTACGGCGCCGTGCTTGCTGATCTGGCGCCCGAACGACGTGCGCTCGGCCGCCCACTCTCGCGCGATCTTGGTGGACCACTTCGCACCGGCCGCAGACATCGCGGGGATTGCGAGGCGCCCGGTGTTGAGGGTGCTGAGCGAGATCCGAAGGCCGTCTCCCTCCTTCCCGAGGAGGTTCTCCTTGGGGACCACGACGTCGAAGAACCGGGTCACGCCGTTCTCGATGCCGCGCAGCCCCATGAACGCATTGCGGTTCTCCACAGTGATACCGGGGGAGTCCATCTCGACGACGAAGGCGGAGATGCCGCCCTTGTGCCCCTCGCTCGCCGGCACCCGCGCCATGACAACCACCAGCTCGGCGATGACTCCGTTGGTCGTCCACAGCTTCAGGCCGTTCAGGACGTAGCCGGTCCCGTCCGCGGTCGGCACCGCAGTGCTCTTCATCCGGGCGGCGTCGGAGCCGAACCCCGGCTCAGTGAGCAGGAAGGCCGTGATCGCGCCCCTGGCGCAGCGCGGCAGGTACCTCTTCTTCTGCTCCTCGGTGCCGTAGTGCTTCACCGGCTGCGGGACCCCGATCGACTGGTGGGCCGACAGCAGCGCGCCGAGAGAGCCGTGCACCTGCGTGAACAGCATGAGGGCACGATTGTAGGTGCACTGGGACAGACCGACGCCGCCGTACTCCTTGGGGATCTTCATCCCGAAGGCCCCGAGGTCGGCGAGCCCCTTGAGCACTCGGTCAGGGATGACGGAGGTCCGCTCGATCTCGAAGCCGACTTCACGCCACTCGGTCTCGCACAAGGTGCGGACCTTCTCAACGAAGCCGTCGCCCTCGGCCCGGACCTCGGCGGGCTCCTCGGGGAAGGGCGAGATCAGGTCCAAGCGGAGCCGACCGAGGTACAGCTCCTTGCCGAACGACGGGAGGCTCCACTCAGTCTGGCGACCGGACTCGGCGATCTTGCGGGCCTCGAGCTCGGCCTGGCGGGTGGTGTCGTGCGCCATGACGGTTCTCCTTTTTGACCTGGTTGCGCGGGTCGCGCGACGGCGCCCCGACGGCGCGGTTACCGGTCAGTGTTACTCACGAGTAACTCCGAGACAAGAGCCTCGAGGGGCACGCACCAACCGGTGACGGCAAGAGCGCCTCCCGCAGTGGAGGCCCGACCTTTCGGGAGTACTGCAAATGCCTCGGAATCGTTCCTGCGGGTCGTGTGGCCCCGGCCACCTCATGCCCTGGATCCAGGCGAAGAAATCGCACGAGGACGGGCAGCCGATCATCAAAGTGAAGGTTGTTGCCGTTCATGACGACAGACCCGTCGAAATCGACGGTGACGACCTGAAACTGACGTTGTGGTATCACGACCCTGACCACCTCCGTTCGGCGCTCTGCTTCGGTGGCCGCGCCGAATGGAAGCCGCGCTATCACGTGAGCTCCACTTGACCACTGGTCACGTGGTCGCAGGTTCAGTCCTGTCAGCGCGGAACTTGTCAGCGCGGAACTCAGTTAGTCCGGCGCGGGCACTGCATGTCGGATCCGTTCGCAGCCAACGTTTGTGGGGCTCGCCAGCGGGTACTGTTACGGACCGTGGCAGGCGGCGAACCGGGGAGTCAACCGATGCGGGAAGCGCGGACCCAGGAGCTCGGGGGCATAACTGCTCCGCTGGTGGACCTCATTCGCCTCACGAGCACCGCGATGAGCCACGCGACGGCCGCCCTGTTCAGCACTGATCCTCCCGCGGCGGAGAGCATCGCTGCCGCCTATGAGACGGTGTCCGCGCTGCGTAATGAGCTTGAGGACCATGCAGCGGTGCTCTTGGCACTTCGTGCCCAGTCGAGGGTGCCGGAGCTGCCGATAACCATCGCGGCTGTCCACGTCAACGCCGAAGCCGAGCGCATGGGGCAACTGGCGCGCGAGGTCGCCGATATCGCCCGGACCCGGCGTGCCTGGGCGTCGATACCGGCTCCACTTCTGGGCGTGCTTCGTGAGCTGAGCGAGGGTTGCCTCGACACAGCTGCAAAGGCAGCCGATGTCGTGGAGTCGCACACGACGATCGGTGTGGCGGAGCTGACCCGGGGTGACGACAACATGAATCGGTTGCGGCACCTGCTGTATCAGCAGCTGTTGTCCAACTCCGGCGTGATCGACGTCGACGCGGCGATCGACCTCACGTTGGCCGCGCGCTGCTACGAACGTTTCGCGGAGCATGCAAAAGCGGTCGCGCATCGTGGTGCGTTGCTCGCCGTGGGGGCGCCAAGGGGCTGAGGGCAGTACGGCGACTGCGGTCTCGGCGAGGATCGAGTTATCCAACGGCGCCGTTCGGGCACGTGACGGGTCGTGATGAACGCATCGGCGGCCGGGCGGTTCACCTGCTCACCGATAGAGTTGGTGCGCGACGAAAGGGAGTCCTGGTGGCTGGTGCGGGGTGGCAGTTTTGGGTTGACCGGGGCGGTACGTTCACCGACATCGTGGCACGCCGGCCGGACGGGCGCCTGCTGACGCACAAGCTGCTATCGGAGAACCCTGCGCGGTACCGCGACGCGGCGGTTGCCGGGATCGGTGCGCTGCTCGGGACCGCCGAAGGTGTGCCCGTGCCGGTCGCGCAAGTGGAGGCGGTGCGGATGGGCACCACCGTGGCGACAAATGCGCTGCTGGAGCGCAAGGGAGAGCGCACGCTGCTGGTGATCACCCGCGGTTTCGGCGACGCGCTGCGCATTGCTTACCAGAATCGCCCCCGCATTTTCGACCGACACATTGTGCTGCCGGAGATGCTGTACGAGCGGGTCGTCGAGGTCGACGAGCGGATCGCGGCCAAGGGCACGGTGCTGCGCGCGCCGGATCTCGAGCTGCTGGGCGAGCAGCTGCGGCAGGCCTACGCCGACGGGATCCGCTCGGTCGCGGTGGTGTGCCTGCACAGTTACCTGTACCCGGTGCACGAGCGGGAGATCGGCAAGCTGGCCGAGCAGGTCGGCTTCGTTCAGATCTCGCTGTCATCCGAAGTCAGCCCGCTGATGAAACTGGTCCCGCGGGGGGACACCACCGTGGTCGACGCCTACTTGTCCCCGGTGCTGCGCCGCTATGTGAACCAGGTGTCAGACCAGATGCGTGGCGTGCGGTTGATGTTCATGCAGTCCAATGGTGGGCTGGCCGAGGCAGGGCATTTCCGCGGCAAGGACGCGATCTTGTCGGGTCCCGCTGGGGGCATCGTCGGCATGGTGCGGATGTCGGCACTGGCCGGGTTTGACCATGTCATCGGCTTCGACATGGGCGGCACCTCCACTGACGTATCGCACTATGCCGGTGAGTACGAGCGTGTGTTCAACACCCAGGTGGCCGGGGTCCGGCTGCGCGCTCCGATGCTGGACATCCATACGGTGGCCGCGGGCGGTGGGTCGATCCTGCATTTCGACGGCACCCGCTATCGGGTCGGCCCGGACTCGGCCGGCGCCGACCCGGGCCCGGCCTGCTACCGCGGCGACGGTCCGCTCTCCATCACCGACGCAAACGTCATGCTCGGCTGCATCCAGCCCGCGCACTTCCCGGCCGTGTTCGGTCCCGGCGGCGAGCAGCCGCTGGATGACGAGATCGTGCGGCGCCGCTTCACCGAGCTGGCCGCCGCCATCCGGACGGCCACCGGTGTTGAGCGGTCGCCCGAGCAGGTCGCCGAGGGATTCCTGCGGATCGCGGTGGCGAACATGGCCAACGCGGTCAAGAAAATCTCCGTCCAAAGGGGACACGACGTGACCCGGTACGTGCTGACCACGTTCGGCGGCGCCGGCGGGCAGCACGCGTGTGCGGTCGCGGATGCGCTCGGTATCCGCACTGTACTCGTCCCGCCGATGGCTGGCGTGCTCTCTGCGCTTGGGATCGGCCTGGCCGACACCACCGTGATGCGGGAGCAGTCGGTGGAGATCCGGCTTGAGACCGCCGCCCTGGAGAGGTTGGCCACGCTCGCGGACTCCCTCGAGCAGTCCGCGCGTACCGAGCTGCTTGACGAGGGCATCCCGCCCGAGCGGATCCGGGTGGTTCGCCGGGTGCATCTGCGCTACGACGGAACCGATACCGCGGTCCCGGTTGAACTCGCTGGGCTTGGGGCCATGACCACGGCGTTCGAAGCCATCCACCGTGCGATGTACTCATTTTTGATGGACCGTCCGCTGATCGCCGGAGCGATCTCGGTGGAGGCGACCGGGCTGACCGAGCAACCCGACCTGTCCTACCTGGGTGATCAGGTCGCCGACAGCGCCGGCTCGCTCGAAACCGTCCGGGTCTACTCGGGCGGATTGTGGCGCGAAGCCCCCCTGCGTCACCGGGAGCGGATGCGGCCAGGGGAGACTATGACCGGCCCGGCGATCATCGCCGAGGCCAACGCCACCACGGTTGTCGACAATGGCTGGCAGGCGACGATGACCCGGTCGGGGCATCTGCTCGCCGAGCGGGTGGTAGCCCCCGTGCAGCCCGATGCGGGCACCGAGGCCGATCCGGTGCTCCTGGAGATCTTCAACAACCTGTTCATGTCGATCGCCGAGCAGATGGGCTTCCGGCTGGAGGCGACTGCCCAGTCGGTGAATATCCGTGAGCGGCTGGACTTCTCGTGCGCGCTGTTCGATCCGCACGGCGACCTGGTCGCCAATGCACCGCACATTCCGGTACATCTCGGCTCGATGGGCGCCACCGTCAGGGAAGTCATCCGCCGCCGGGTCGGCGTAATGAGGCCCGGTGACGTGTACGCGGTCAACGACCCTTACCACGGCGGTACCCACCTGCCGGATATCACCGTGGTGACCCCGGTCTTCGACGCAGCGGGCGAGCACGTCCTGTTCTTTGTCGCTTCACGCGGGCACCATGCCGAAATCGGCGGGATCACCCCCGGCTCCATGCCCGCGAACAGCCACGAAATTCACCAAGAAGGCGTGCTGTTCGACAACTGGCTGCTGGCAGAAAACGGACAGTTCCGCGAAACGGCGACCCGGCGCCTACTCACCGAAGCGCCCTTCCCATCCCGCAATCCCGATACCAACCTCGCCGATCTCTGCGCCCAGATCGCCGCCAACCAGAAGGGCGTCGACGAGGTCCGCAAGATGATCGACCACTTCGGTCTCGATGTCGTCCAGGCCTACATGCGCCACGTCCAGGACAACGCCGAGGAAGCGGTCCGCCGCGTCATCGACAGGCTCGACGACGGCGAATACCGCTACACCATGGATTCCGGCGCGACGATCGCCGTGCGCGTCATTGTCCACCGCGCCAGTCGCAGCGCGACCATCGACTTCACCGGAACCTCTCCCCAGCTGGACACGAACTTCAACGCGCCATCGTCGGTGGCGACCGCCGCAGTGCTCTACGTATTCCGGACCCTGGTCGCCGAGGAGATCCCCCTCAACGACGGCTGCCTGCGCCCGCTGCACATCGTCATCCCGGGAGGGACGATGCTCGCACCGACCTACCCGGCTGCGGTTGTCGCCGGCAACGTCGAAACCTCACAGGCCATCACCGGCGCGCTGTTCGCCGCGCTGCGTGTGCAGGCCGAGGGAGCCGGGACGATGAACAACGTCACCTTCGGCAACGAGCGGCACCAGTATTACGAAACCCTCGGATCCGGTTCTGGGGCCGGCGACGGGTTCGACGGGGCGTCCGTGGTGCAGACGCACATGACAAACTCGCGGCTCACTGATCCGGAAGTGCTCGAATGGCGTTTCCCCGTGCTGCTGCGGCAGTTCGGCATCCGTCGCGGCAGCGGTGGTGCCGGACGATGGCGCGGCGGTGACGGCGCCGTCCGTCGGATCCAGTTCACCGAGCCGATGGTTGTGAGCACGTTGTCCGGGCATCGGCGAGTAGCGCCCTACGGTATGGCTGGCGGCTTACCCGGGGCGCTGGGACGCAACCGCGTAGAACGCGCCGACGGCAACACCGTCGAGCTGGCCGGGTGCGACTCGACCGAAGTCCAGCCCGGCGACACACTGGTCATCGAAACTCCCGGCGGCGGCGGATACGGCACACCCTAATCGCATAGATCGCATAGGTATCGATGAACACGTCCTCCGGCGCTGTGTGAGCCGGGGAGGAAGCGTTAGCGCCAGCGGCAATTTGACCGAGGCGTCCCTGCGCGAGGCGTTCGGGCATTCCCCATGGGCGTGAACGCGATCGCCGCTGAGGTAGTCGGCGCTCGGGTGGGACTGGCGGCCAGCACATTCGTGCGGGTATTACTGGGATCCGCCGCTGGTGTCGTTCTGGTGTGCAGAATACGTCCACCACATGGCCGAAGCTGAAGGACGTTCCGCGGCTGGGCATCAGTGTTCTGGGCGAGTCGCACGACGAGGCGGCGCGCAGGCTGACCGCGCGTACCGGCGACTGGTTCGCGGGGTTGCAGGCCATCTCGACCGAGAACGGTGCGGTGTTCATCGAGGGCACCAGCGTCTGGTAGGAAAGCTCGATCGAGCAGTTAGTTCCAGCCGGCGATCCACCATCGTGATCCTGGGGTCAACGACATCACCGTTCACACCGAGGTGCGACCAATGTGTTCCACCGCAGCATATTTCGCCGCCTAGGCGTCTAATCAGCGCCTACTGGCGATGGAACGGTGACAATCGCCCTCGAACGCGTCGGTCAGCAGCCGATAGGTATTGTGCCGGGTCTCGTTGTCGAGGTCTGCGGTGCGGATGAGGCGGGCCGTGTGGACCTGCGTGCGCACAAGTCGGCGTCTACCACCCCCGGCGTGGCCGCGACCAGTGCAAGCGCACCTGCTGACCGGGGCGGATCTGCGCGACCCGGTCGACGTCGTGATCGGTAACCACACCGATCACCGGATAGCTGCCGGTCACCGGATGATCGGGGCCGAGGATCACCGGCAACCCGTTGGGCAGCACCTGAATCGCGCCGCGGGTCGCACCCTCGCTCGGCAGCTGGCGATCCGGCCAGCGGTGCTGCAGCGGCCGGCCGTCCAGCCGCATACCAACCCGGTCGCTGCGGTCGGAGGCCACCCACTCGCTGTGTACCAGTGCGTCGGGATCGATAAACCAGTCGTCGCGCGGCCCAGGCACCACGTTGAGCTCGATCGGGTCCTCGGTGAACGACGCCACCGGCGCCTGGTCCAGTTCGGGAAAGTCCGTGGTGTGCTCGCCGACGGGCAGCACGTTGCCGGGCTGCAGGGGCTGCGGACCGATCCCCGACATCACGTCGGAGCTGCGCGAGCCGAGCACCGGTTCAACATCGATTCCGCCGCGCACAGCCAGGTACGTGCGCAGCCCGTAGTGCGGCGAGCCCAGCGAGATCACCTGGCCGTCATGTGCGTAGTGAATGCTGTTGATGCCAAAGGGGATTCCGTTTACCGCGGGGTCGGCGTCGGCGCCGGTCACAGCGATTGCGACGTCGCCGCCGCGCACCCGTGCGGTCAGCCCGCCGAAGGTCACCTCGATCGTGGCCCGGTCGGCGGGGTTGGACACCAGCCGGTTGGCCAGCGTATGCGAGCGCCTATCCGCGGCGCCGGAGCGGGTGACCCCAAGATGGGCCAGGCCGGGCCGGCCGAGGTCTTCGATCAGGGCCAGCGGCCCGGTGCGCATGATTTCCAGCGTCGGCGGACGGGAGCGAAGCGACTGGGCGGTGAACTCGGTCGTCATCGCGCCTCCCAGAATTGCACCCACTTGCGGGGCGTCAGCAGCGCCGGATCGGGGCGGTGGACGTCCCACACCACCGCATCGGTCTGCCCGCGCAGCGGCCAACCGCCGGGGGATTCGCGCGGATAGATGCCGCTGAACTCGCCGGCAAACCCGACGGAACCTGCGGGCAACTTGGTCCGCGCCTCGTCCCGCCGTAGGACTTGCAGTCGCGCGTCACCACCGACGAGGTACGCCAGCCCCGACGCAGCGCGCCACGGCGTACCGGTATGTGCGGCGACGACGCCCGCCTCGTCGAGTCCGGGGTGTGCCGCCACGTCGGCGAGATCAGCGCCGTCATGGACGACCTCGATCACGACGTCGGCGACGGCCGGCGGTTCGACGACGTAGGACGGTTCCGCATGCAGCTCCTCGATGCGCTGGCGGATACGGAGGAGGTAGCGACGGCTTTCGACCTTGATCAACAAGGTGCGTGATGCGGATACGAGGTCCACCACGCCAAGAAGGTCGTCGTCCCGAAGTGCGTCGGCCCATGCGAGCACCTCGGCGGTGCTGTCGAAGTCCAGCAGCAGGGCATGGTCGCCGTAGTCGAGCACTCTTAAACCCATTGCGACGGTCATACATTGAACTTACCGCCGAGTAACCGCCGGCGCCGCAAACTTTCGAGCCTTGCCGGAGGTTCCTTACCAACAGCTCAGGGTGCCAGCCGGCACCATCGTCGAGCCGATATGGTCCCGAATGAGCAACGCCGAACGGGCGAGTCCAGCTCGCGGTATCCGGCCATGAACTCTTCGGCTGTGTTGTTCTCGGCGGAGATAACCCTGACGGTGATCTCGTTGTCAGCCTCGAGGGGCACGGGCTCAAAGGCCCAAAGAGTAGACGGCGTCGGCAGGCAACCCGACCCCATTTTCAAGCCTGCGAGGCGTCACCGAAAGGGTCAGCGGGCTCATAGTCCATGCCTCCACACTTTGGGGGGATGTCCACCCCGCCGGCTGGACATGTTGAGCTTGAAGTACGTCACGCCAGAGACCATGGCATCCATCGTGGACCACCACCCCACGCGCCGACCGGCGGCTCGATCAGCGTTTGCGTCGTATCCGTGACGGGTCGACAAGCCCCGACTGCGCCAGCGCATCGTCGATGAATCGCTGCACCGGCCGCGAGCGGAAGAACCCGGTGTGGCCGCCCTGGTACCAGTGGATCTCGGGTCTGAACCCTCGGTGGCGAGGTCGTTTAGGAACTCACGATCGGTGTTCCCGCGTCGTGGTCTCGGGTAGCGTTTGTCCTGGTATCGGCGGCCTAAAGTTCAACAAGGGCGAATGGGGACGGTTATGAACGCCGGCGGGACGGGCATAGTGATCGGCTTCGGTGTTTTCGCGCTGCTGGTGGGTGCGATGGCCGGGTGTGGGGGCGACAGCTCGAAGTATGTCTGAGCGTGATCGCGACGAATCCGGCCGGCCCCGTAGCACCCGCCCGCGCGACGCTCTTGGCCGACCCCTTCCGCAAGGCAGTGAGGGCATTCCACGCATCCCCGATGACCTGGAGTTGTCGCCGCTCGAAATTCTCGCCTATGCCCAGGACCTGCTAGACCGGGGCCTGGCATTCAACGCGCACGAGGTGCTCGAGGCGGCATGGAAGAACGGCCCGGACGACGAGCGGATGTTGTGGCAAGGCCTGGCCCAGCTCGCGGTCGGCATCACCCACGTCCAGCGCGGCAATGTCAAGGGTGCGATCAGCCTGCTTCGACGCGCGTCGAACCGTCTTGCCCACCACGACCGTCCGGCGCCGCATGCGATCGACGCCGCCGGTTTGGTCAACTACGCCGATGCGCTGATCGACGACCTCGAGGCGGCCGCCGAGATCACACCGAAGCGCCTGCGGCCCCGTTTGGTTTCGTCCGACCCCAATGGCCCGTGACGGGGAATTCTCACGAAGGTGGCGGCAACTGGAGTTGCTCCGCGCTTGTCGTGCGGTCAGGCCATCTCGGGCACACGCAGGTGTGCGATCGCCAACTCGAAGTCGCACTCGTCGAGCACCTCTGCGCCTGCTTCCTGGCTGCCCGTGGCTCTGAGCCTGTCCAACTGGTCTCGGTTCCGCTCCATCGCTTCGACGCTGTCGAAGGTCGCCGAGGCCACGCCGCGACCGGACGCTCGGTCGACCAGCAAACTGGCACTGCAAAATCCCTCGAGCTCCTCGAGTGCGGGCAAGATAGTCATCTTGTAGAAATCGATGCCTCGGTCGATCTGGTCCGGGTCGACCTTGACCCAGGTGGCTCGGACACAGGAGCCCTCACCCGAGCGGTGGTCACGGTGCAAGACAGCGATCTCCCATTCCTCGACCTGTGCGGTGCCACCGAGAATCTCCGCCAGCCGGTCGCGCACCGGC
>JARLGR010000255.1 GCA_031292665.1 Mycobacterium sp.
AACGATGAGTCCGCCATTGGATTCGTCCCTTCATCCGGGTGATGGCCGTTTGTGCTTTGTCTACCCGCTCGTTGTAACCTGTCTGGCGGCAGGTTGCCCGAGCGGCCAATGGGAGCGGACTGTAAATCCGTCGCGAAAGCTTCACTGGTTCGAATCCAGTACCTGCCACCAGGGTCATGTCCGAGGACATCGTCGACGGGCATCCCGGACGTGATTCATACCTGCGGTGCGGACGTCGTTCGATACCGCTCAGGACGAGGGCTGCTGACCGGCTTCCCTACGCGTTTCCGACGCCGTTTGCGCGCCGGGACTGGAGAAAAGCGACCTCGGCTCGGGCTGCGGCGACGCGTTGGGCTCGACGCGTTCCACTACGCTGCGGAATGACGAAGCCAGTGGATGCTCGGCGGGTGCCTCCCATGTATGGACCGAGACCCCGGGTAGGGCCGATGAGACGGTCGGGCCCGCCGCGACGCGTCTCCCGCGGGGGCCACCGGGCTCGTACCCGAAGGCGTAATCGGGCGGACTCAGCACGTGCGGCTGCTCTGGCCCATGGTCGAAGGGACTCGTTGGGTTGATGCCCCTGGCTGCGAATTCCGTCTTGTAGTAGCTTTCGGGCGGTAACTCCACCACCGGCCAGTTTGAGTTCGCTCCCTTACCGACGTCGCTCTTTGGGATGGCCTTACCCGCGGTGTCGTTGCCGGGCGGAATGGGCCCATCCGGCGCGCTCGGGGGACGGGCTGTACTGACGTCGTTGGCGGGCTGCGCGGTTGGCTGCTGCGGGTTCGACGCCTGCGGCGAACCCGGCCTTGCGCCCACCATCTGCTCTAGGTACTGCCGCCATGCCTGAAGGTAGCTGAACAGTTGCTGCGTGTAGTCCGCCGGTGCCGGAGGCATCGGTGGCACCGGACTCGTGGGTGGCATGAACGGCGGCGCGGGTGGCATGAACTGTCCTCCCGTCGGCGCGCCGGGCATCACGAATGGTGAGGTCGGGTATGGCAAACCGGGCGTCATGGCCGCCCACTGCTGCAGAAGCTGTTGCCAGGCCTGGAGATAGGCGAGCAACTGCTGGTTGTAATCGGTTGTCGGCGGAAACATTTACAGACCTCCAGCGAGTGGGGGGATAGGGGGCACCGGGACGCCGAACTCGGGCGCAGTCGGTGTGTCTAACGGGTGGGGCAGCGACTGCTCGCAGTATTTCGAATCCAGCGTGCGGAGCGGGCGGGTGTCGGCCGGCTCACGGTTTTCGACGTCGAAGACGTAGCAGTAGTCACCGGCCGGTGTTGGCAGCCGAATCGGACTCGACAAACCTTGATCGAGGAAGCCGTAGGGAAACTCCCAACTGAGGGTGGTCTTCTTCCGGCGATCGAGACCGCCTGACGCGACCCAGATGTAGTGATCGAGAATGGCGTTGACGGCGTGGCGTCCCGATTCGCATGCAGCCTCCATCGATGTCATCCGGGTGAACGTCTTGTTCCAAGTGCCCGCGAAGACCACGGAATTGTTGTGCACCTGATAGCCGCCATGGCGGGCTTGCCAGACGTTGCGGTGCTCGAGATCTTCGAGCCACCAGTCCTCTGGCGGTGCGCCACTCCAGGACGATCCGTGCGGGTTCCACGGGTCGCTGCTGGGCCGATTGTTCCAGTCCCCGACGATGGGAACGAGGTACGGTGTCTCGTTGAGAACCACGCGGCCCTGGCCCTGGCCGGGCCCGGTAGCCATAACCAGGCCGCGATCGAGCGCGTACCACACGGGCCACGGCATGACCTCCTCCCCGACGGATTCGACGTTGCTCGTGAGCGCGGAAATGATCTGGCGCCACACCTCCGCGGCAATTTCGTCGGGAGTGCAGTCGCGGGCCGCCTTGCCCCGTCCAAGCTCGTCGACCAGATGACGCGAGGGGGTATTGAAATCCCCGATGTCGACTGAGAGCACCGAGACATGGCCGTCGCGGTCCAGGATCGGTCGTCTCTCCCACAATCCAGTCTGGTTGATCGACGACAACGCCCAGTCCGTGCCCGCGTACAACATGTGTCCTCGGAGCAGCTGGAATTCCGTGTCGAAGTAGTACTGAATGCCGCACAGCGTTTGGAACCGATCCCACGGCACCCGTCCCATCTCATCCAGCGCGTAGGGATTACGCCGCTGCTCGGGCCGGATTGTGTTGGGCTGCAGGGGGCCGTCGGGTGGGGGAGCGATGGTGGTGAAGCCGTCCAGCCTGGCAACGGTGCCGCCGGTGCCGGCCGCGCGCAGTGCGGAGGTGATGTATTCGGCTGCCGGGGCGTCGACGGCGACGACCGTGTAGTCCGGAGTCGCCCGCGAACCGTCGGCGAACGTGATCTGCACGCGGGGTCTCAGATGGGGTGGCTGACTCGGGTCGAAGGCCGGAGGATCAAGGCTGATCGCCGCATTGTGGACGAAGCGGACGCCCAGTGCGACGAGGTGGCGGTACCAGTGGTCGAACCACGACTCCGTGGTGGGACCGTTGAGCACCCCGTCGGCCTTGTTGTCGCGGCGGTCCATGTTCAGGTACAGCTGCAGATAGGTGGTGATGTTGGTGCGCGCGTCCCCCCAGCGCGAGTCGAAAGCGGCTAGGACTCTTGGCATTTTGCGCAGAACAGCGTCGAAAGGTGGCGTGTAGGAGAACTGGTTGATCCCGGTCTTGCTGTCGTGTCCGACAAAGTAGTCGTAGGCGGACAGGTTCTGCAGTTCCCTCGCGCGACGCAGAGGACTTGTGACGAGGTAGCGGAGCATCCTGCTCATGAATGTTGCGACATCGCTGGGGGTGAAGCCCAAACTCGCCAGCTGGCCAAGGATTCCGAGAAACTCAGCGGGGCTGCGTGGGAGTTCGCGGGGAAAGACGAGCGACGGTTTGCCGTCAACCGTGGTGCCCTGGGTGACTACGCGCCGGACGTTGTCATAGATGGTGCGTGAGGTCGGTCTCCAAGAGGCCGTGCCGCCGGCCGTCTCCGTCAGCTGGTAGACCGGGATGCGCTGGAACAGGTCCCAGGTGTGGAGATAGTACGCGGGGAAGAAGCGGAAGCCATGTTCACCGGCAACCGCGCGTTCAGGGGGACGTGGTCGGCCCCGTCGGCCCGGGAACGGGCGCAGCTCAGCTTGGCTTCCGCCGTGCGGGCCCACTGTCGAGTACTGCGACGCGGCGAGGCCGCCGAGTTTGACGGGCGGGTACGTCCCTGCCGGCTCGGACCCCAGTCCGTTGCGCTCATCTTGTCGAGCTTCGTACACGGTAATTACGAAGCCGCGCTCCGCGAGTTCCTGGGCGGCGGTAAGGCCGGCGATGCCGGCCCCAAGGACCGCCACCGTGGGACGTCGCTCGCAGGATGCCGGCGTCGAGATTCCCTCGCTCATGGTGGGCCCGCCCGGAGTTCGGACAGCAGGCCGGGCTGCGAGGATGCCCGGACCGCGGCGTGGACGTACGCAAGCAGGGAGTCGTGAGCTCGCTGGACGTCACCGAGCGAACCTTGAACGCAGATCGTGCCCGCCTCCACGGCGTCGCCAAGCCGCACCCTGGCGTCTAGGACGTCGAGGATGGTGACTCGCGAGGTGACGATGCGGACACCGGGCACGTCCGCCGCACCGTCGGAAACCTGAAGCCGGCCACCGCCGCGCAGTGAAAAGACTTCGCCATCGACGTCGAGCTCGACCACCATCGGGCCCAGCTCGGTGAGTAGCAAGCGATAACTGTCGGGCACCTCGTCCTTCAGGTGCTCGACCGAGCGCCGCAATAGCGACGAAACCCGTTCAACCATAGAGGAACTCGAATACACCGGTGCCGACGAAGTCGAGGTCCTCGCCGTTGATCGTCCCGCTCGCCCGGGTGGTGCCGCCTGTTTCACAGAGCACAGTCGATCGGTCGAGGTATACCTCGCTCGGCTGGGCCAGGCGGGCATAGGACTGCGAGCGGAACTCGGCGTGCACGCTGTCGCCCGCCCGCATCGCGGTGATATCGATCCGCTCCGGCACACCCGGCACCTCGCCGTCCAGGAGCAGCCGCATCGGGGGCGGCAAGGTGCAGTCCGCTGCGCGGCCGAGCGGGCCGTCCGAATGCGTCTGCACCGCGGCGTGCCGGAATATCGCGGCCGGCTCATCGTGATGCCATACGTAGAGCGCCTGGGACAGATAGCGCAGCCGGCTCCGGTCGGTCATCTGCAGGAACACCATCGACCACGGGTCGCCGGGTGCTGTGGGCAAAATCGTGCCCCACGTCCACCCGAAGTCGTCGCCCCACCAGAATCGGCCCCAGTTGTGGTCGTGGTAGGCGAGGTCGTCTTCCAGACGATGCTCCCGGCCCGCGATCCGCAGCCAACCCTCCGCGCGGAGCCTCGGTACGAAGAGCCAACACATCCGACCGTCCCCGACAGGTTGGTTGTTGACCACGAAGGGCCGGCTCGCCGAGGCGAAGTGGAGTTCACCCCGAATACCCTTGTCGGGCAGATCGATCGCCACTCGGTAGCCGTCGGGTAACACGGTCATCCGGTTGCCGCCGATGGTCAGTTCGCCGAGATCGGCTGAGACGTCCAACGCGTGGCCGTCGAAACGCTCGATGGCGCCGGTCCACTCGCCGTCGTGAGCGATGACGATGACGCGTGGCGCAAGCCGGACCCCATCGGTGCCGACAACTTCGTTGGTGAGGCTGAAGTTGATCAGGAGCCGGAAGCCTCGCCCGTGGACCACGAAGTGGTGCCACTCCTTGAAGCCCTCGGGCCGGGCATTGGCAAGCACCGGGGCGCGGAGGAAGTCGCTGCCCGCGAGCACCGCACTCATCGCAGCCACCGCATGGTCGTCGAGGCGGGCGGTGGCGCCTCGGGAGTCAGGTCCGGTTGTGCTATAGCCGAATCGGCCAGCCGTTCGATCGCCGCACCGATGCCCGCAAGTCCGAGCAGCGCGTACTCGAAGTCGTCGGGGTCGCGATGCGGGCCGGGTCGGCGGTCGGCGTCGGCCAGGGTGTGAACCACCCGGGCCAGCCCGGCGAGGCCAACCAGGTAGCCGATGAAATTGCTCTGGTCGGCGAGCGCCTCGCGCGGATCCGTGAGCGTCATGCGAACCCCTCGGGCCGCAGGCGGGCCAGGATGGAATCGTCGAGGCCACGCCCGATGACAGCGTCGGCCAACAGGTCCGCCCAGGCGTCGGGGGCGGCGTTGGGCGCGGCGGGACCGTCGAGAACGTTGAGGCTCAACGTTTCCCAGACGCGTCGGAGGTTCTCCACCGCTTCTGAGGCGACCAACGCGTCGCGCAGCCGCTTCCCCTCGGGTGTGTTTGCGTAGCGGCGGCCTTCGGCAACGAGCAGATCGTGCAGCCCTCGGGCGGCCGCGGGATTGCCGAGGACCGCGCGGCGCGCGCCGCGAAGCAGGTCGAACACCGTCCGCTCCGACCCGCAGGCCGCGTCCGGTGGGGCCGGGAGCAACCGCGGGGTCTCCCGCTCGATGAGGTCGAGGGTGAGCTCGCGGATCCGTTCGAGCTCCGCCAGCATGCCGATCATGGCTTCGGCATTCATCGGGTCCGCCCATGTACGTAGTCCACGAGGTCGGCCAGCACGTCCCGGTGGCGGCTGCGCGGGAACCAGTCGAGATGGGCAAGCACTTTGGCCGCCTCCCGGGCGTGGCGGTCGGCAACATCCCGGGCGTGCTTGAGCGAACCGACGCGGTGCATCAGTTCGTATAGCCATCGAATATCGTCGAGGCTCTTCGACTCCGAGGGATGGTGTCCCTGCAGCCGGGCCTGGATTGCGGCCCGGCCCGACTGGGACAGTTGGCCGTGGGCGGTGAGTCGGTCCAGCAGCTCGGTCAGCCCTAGCTCGCCGTTGGGGCTCGGGCGGCGCTTGGCCAGAATCTGCACGGCGCGCTCGCGGTCGTTCGGTTCGGCGCACCGCAAGGTGTGCAGCAGTATCAAAGTCCGCTTGCCCTCCCAGAGGTCTCCGCCGATCTCCTTGCCGTATTCCTCGGGGTCCGCCCGCAGGTTCAGCAGGTCGTCGGTGATCTGGAAGGCCGCTCCGAGGTGCCGGCCGAGGGATTCCAATGGCTCCATTCGCTCGTGCCCGGCCCCGGCCGCGACCGCGCCGGCCTGTAGCGGCGTGATGAACGAGTACCAGCTGGTCTTGAGTTCCACCATCTTGAGGTACTCGGCATCATCGAGCCGCCAGGTGTTGGACCGGACCCATTCGAGCTCCAGCGCCTGGCCGTCGACGGTCAGCCGGGTCATCTTGGCGACGGCCCGCAGGATGCGCAGGGCAGGCCCGAGCCCTACGCGCTCGACGTTGTCAAGCAGCGGCTGTAGCGACAGCGACAGCATGGCGTCGCCGACGTTGACGGCGATCGGCACGCCGTGGTCGATGTGCAGCGTGGGTTTGCCGCGCCGCCACCACGATTCGTCCTCGATGTCGTCGTGGATGAGAAACGCGTTGTGGTAGAGCTCGAGGGTCGCGGCGGTCGGCAGTATTGCCTCGAGATGACCGCCGAGTCCGAGGCAGGTCGCGATGCTCAGTGTCGGGCGAAGCGCCTTCCCGCCGCGGAGGGGGTAGTCGAGGATCAGGTCGTAGAGGGCGTTCGACCCGCGCTCATCCGGACCGTACAGCCGTTTGATCTCGCCGTCGCAGGCGTCCTTGCACAAGGCGAGATAGTCGTCGAGCGGGTTCGGCTCGGTCGGGACTAAACGCGCGTTAGGCAGGGTGGACGTCATCACGGAGCGCGGAAAACAACGAGCGCGTTTTGATCCTTCACTCGTACCGCGTAGCTGATGCGGACTCTGAGTTGGATTGTGTTCGTGCTTGTCTCGCCGACGACCTCCAGGCTGGGAGGGATGTTGACAGCAAGGTCTACCCCCTCTTCACCTGGTGAGGCGCCCGCCGCGCCTCCGTGCGCGATGCGCTGGCGCCGTCCGAGCAGCCATCCCCGGACGTCGGGATCGGCTGCGGGTGCGAGCACATTCGTGCGGTGCAGCGAGTTGACGTTCGCCGGGGGCAACAGCACATCGGTGCCGGGGATCCCGCTCGCCAACGTGATCCCGGCGAGCGTCTCTAGCCCTAACGTGTCCGTGACGAGACACGACGGAGCGCGGTACCCACCATTCTCGACCATCGCTCGAGCCCCGATGAGCCCAGTCAGAAGCTGCGGGGCTGTCGGCAAAACGGGGATGTGCTGTGTCGGTGTCGTGCCTGTAAGGAGCGCCGGGAACACGGCATTGTCGACGTTCGCGGCGAGTGTGACGGTGTTGGCGATCACCCTCGCGAGCACCGCGTCGGGCATCGGCGAGATCGCCTGGGCGAGCGTTACGGTGAAGTTGACGAATTGCAGCGGTCCGAGCGCCAAGAAGTCTGGCGGCGGCGGCGGGTTCACGAGGTCACTGAGCACCATCGACTGGCTGGGGTCGCCGGTGTCCCAATGCGGGATGGACTGCCAGGCAACGCTGCACTGCTCGAACGTCTCTTTAACCGTCTGGTTGGCAAGGGCCAACCGCTCAGCGCTGAGGTACATGGCTGCGACTCCTCGAGTGTCGCTCAGATCATGGCAGACAAGATCAACAAATGCTCAGTACTTCGCCGCAGTTTCAAGAAGTGGAGTATTGCACTACTTGTGCAGGAGCGCTATCTCCTGACCGGGGGACATCTCGCCGCGGGCCACCGCGTCGCAGTGCGCCAGATGCAGTGGTGCGACGGAGTCGTCGGGCAGCAACTGGCGGCAGCGCTCGAAGGCGACGCATGCCGCGGCGACATCGCCGGCGTCGAACAGCGTGAAGGCCTGGTCGAAGGCGGGCTGCGCTGAGCGCTTCGCAGCGCGAACCGGCGCCGAATCCTCGTTGTACACCTCGTAAATCGTCACCGGTCGGCGTCGGTTGACCACCATGACGCGCTCCATGCGACGAACGTCGAACTCCTCTGTATCCGCGAGGCGGGCATAGGTTGCGCCGGAGATGAGCAAAGCGGACCCGTAGCGCTTGTTGGTGCTCTCGATGCGCGCGGCCAGGTTCACCGCATCGCCAATGATGGTGAGCACCATGCGGTTCACCCCACCGACGAGGCCGACTCCCACCGCGCCGGTATTGATGCCGATTCCCGCCCGCAGTTCCTCGGAGCCGAGTGCAGTCCGCTCCCGGTTGTGCTCGCGCAAGGAGCGCAGCATGGCCAATCCCGCCCGAACGGCGTCGGACTCCGAGTCGAAGACGGCGACGATCTCGTCCCCGCGGACGTCCTGGATCATGCCGTTGTAGCCGATGATCGGGAGCTCAACAGCCCGCAGAAAGCCCATCGCCAAGTTGCTCGCCTCGGCGACGTTCATGTCCTCGAGCATGGTCGTGTAACCGCGGATGTCGCTGATGAGCACCGTCATCTCGCGTTCGACTCGGTAGCCGCTGCGGACGCGGCGAAGGTCGTCGATGTCGAGGATGCGCAGCAGTTCGTTGGGCACGAATCTCGATTGCACGTCCATGAGGGACTGTCGATGCTCGTCTGCGGCCCGTAGTCGTGCCTCTAGTTGGAAGTTCCACAGGGGCGCGGCAGCCTGGGCGCACAGGAAGTTGACCGCCTCCTCGTGGTCAGGGCCGAAGTGCCTGCCGGACTCGCCCTGTTCGGCGTAAATCACGCCAAGTATCCTGTCCTGCAACCTAATCGGGACGACAAGAACGGACGGGGTCGCTGCCTGATGGTCGGCGGGGACGATGGCTGCGGAGCCGCCGTCCATCACGCGGCGCACAATATTCCGGTCATAGGACACCTCGGTCCATGGACCGTCGACAATCGAAATGTCGCCGTGATCGTGGATGGCCCGGAGCGTCGGATTCTCGGCTTCGCCGGTGAGGTACAGGACGCGGCCGGCACCGGTCGTGTCCGCGACCGAGCCCAGAACGATGTTGGCCAAGGCGTCCGGCGTCCGCGCCCCCGACAGCGCGTGCAGGAGCTGATGTAGGCCGATCGGGTCGATACCAGCGGAATCCGCCTTAAGATCGCGCCTGAGCAGCCAGGGGTGCTCACGCGCGAGCCAGTCCGTGCGCACCGTGAAACCCAGAGTCAGCCAGCGCTGGTACGCCGACCGCAGCATATGTTCGTGAAGCGTCGTCCGCCCGGTGTCGGCGTAGAGGGCGGCGGCCTCCTCATGGGCGCGCGCGCTAATCATTGGAAGCTGGCTTTCCTCGGCGAGCCCGATCGCTTCGTGAAGGTAGCGCTCTGCCTTGGCGTGCTGCCCGCGCGCTCGCGCCCACGCCCCCTGGATCAGTGCGTGCGATGCCGCGTAATTTTCCGGTGCGCCCGCCGCCCACTTGCGATGCAACTTGAGTGCCTGGCGCACGAAGTGGACGGTCGAGCGGTCCCGCGGCGCGTGGTGCAACATGCTCAGGGCGCCGATCAGGTAGACGAGTTGTGAGACCGCGGTGCCGGCCAGACCGCCGAGATGCTCAATTGCCTCTGGCGTTGCGGGGGCCGGGCCGGCGTGGTCGCCCCCCCACAACTACAACACCACCATCAAGGTAGCGGGCGCGCCCCCCGGCACCAC
>JARLGR010000256.1 GCA_031292665.1 Mycobacterium sp.
ACTCGCCGGTTACTATGCCGCGCCAATCCTGTTGGCGTGGCTCAAACCCGACGTCCCCGGCCCCGCCGTCTGCGCAGGAGTCACGATCTACGTATTTGGAATCTTCCTGCACTATGTTTCGGACGCCCAGAAGTACTTCACGCTCAAGGCTCGTCCCGGTCTGATCGAGGATGGCTTGTTCAGCCGGACGAGGAATCCGAATTATCTTGGTGAGATCCTCACCTATCTTGGTTTCGCCTTCATCGCCTGGAACCCGATCCCGTTTGTCGTGAACGCCGCGTGGATCTTCGGTTTCTTCGTTCGAAACATGATCAAGAAGGATCAAACGATGGCGCGCCATCCGGGCTTCGCCGCGTATAAGGCGCGGACCGGCCGACTGTTTCCACGATTGCGGCCCGCCCGAGCCGCATCCGTGTGAATAGACGCTGCCAAGTAGCAAACTCGGTGGATGCGCTTGCGAGGTAGGAAATTCACTGGCCCAAGCTGATACGCCTGAGCGCGCTACGGATCTGGATACGTGGCCTCGGCGCGCTGTTTGATGCCCAGCATCATCTTGCGAACCATTGCAAAATGCAGCGGTTCACCGATTGTGTAATCGACAATCGCACCCAGGGCGCGAAGCAGCCCGAAGCGTCGTGGCGCTAGCAACCGCAACCATCCCGCACACCGCTCGCGAACGAGCAGGCGAGTGTGGTTCTCGTCCAACGGCAATAGCGTAAATGCCCACGTTCCGATGACCAGCGCACGGTCGGGCTCAAGAACCGTGACACGACTTCCGATCCGCACCGGACCGAACGAGCCGGTGTTGATTCGGTCACCGATTTCGAGCTTTTGCAGTTCGGGATGGATGCGGGTGGCGGAGCGGCGTCGTTCGACGTAATGCACGGTGCCGGGGAACAGGTAGCGCTCGATCCAGTCGTAGCTGTAGAAGCCTGCCCGGTGATCGCCGATCTGCACCAGCCATGGCCATATCGCAGCTGCCGGTGCATCGATGGTCACTGCCTTCGTGTGATGACTCATGACGTCCTGGACGATCTCGTCGCCAGGCAGAGACATGCGTCGCTCTGCATCAGTGGCACCCCAATCCAACAGGGCGGGTCTGATCAGGGCGTCGTAGCCGATCAGTCCGAGGACCGAAACGGCCAGCCGCCACGTCGTCGGCCCCGTCGCATCGCTCTTGACGTGGGGCATGAAGACCAACGTAGATCCCTCTGAAGATTGTTGCGACTTCCGTCCCGATGCCGGCATCACCAACAATCAGCCGGTGCGGTGGGGCCTTTGTCCTCGACAGAAGGGGCCTTTGGCCGCCGCGGGGCTGGGGCGGTGGGCGATACGCTCCGCACATGCGCACACGGCCGATTTCGCCCTTCGTCAAGGGCATATTCGGACTCATCTTGATACTGGGCGCCCTGGCCACAATGTGGCTGTTGGTCAGTTTAACGGTTGTGAGGATCGCGCAGCACAATAAGAGCCTGCGCCCCACCCTGCTCAAGCCGTATAACAACATCATTCGCCCGATCGCGGGCAGGCCCCATTCGCCGTATGCGCTTCTCGAACATGTCGGACGCCGTTCCGGTCGGACTTATCTGACACCCGTGGGCGCTTTTCCGTATGAAGACGGGTTCGTAATCGGGTTGTCTTATGGCGCCGACGTGGATTGGTGCCGAAACGTCATGGCGTCCGGCCATGCGGCGGTTCAATGGCGCGGAAGGACATTCCGCCTCGAACGCCCCGAGATCATCTCGATGAGCCCAGCCGTGCTGCAAGCGATTCCACCATACTTCCGGCTGCCCGCACGGGAGCTGAAGCGTTTGGTTTGGCTGCATCAGTCGAGCGCCTGACCATCACCGCTCGCCAGCATCGCGTCGATAAGCCGATGCAGCACCTGCCCGGTCTCCCGCCGGGCGCGTTTCGGGTACTCGGCGGTGGCGATGTACATGGCCGCCTCGTCGAGCGCCCCGATCAACACGTGAGCCAACGGTCGCACCGGTTGGCGGGCGAGCTGTCCCGCCCGGATGGCCTCGGTCAGCAGCTGTTCGGTCATGCCGAGGCTGTACCGCTGGGCGACATCGCGGAAGGCGGCCCAACCCAGCACGCTGGGCGCATCCAGCAGGACCAGCTGACGCACCTCCGGATCGCCGGAAACCTCGAGCCAGGCGTCGACCGCGGCCCGGATCGCGTCCCCGGGCGTCGTCGCTTTCGACTCGGCCACGACGGCACCCATGCGGGCCATCACGTCTTGCTCCACCACTTCGACAACCTCGCGGAAGAGCGCTGCCTTATCGGCGAACTGGTGATACATCGCCCCTCGGGTGACACCCGCCGCGGTGGCGATCTCCGGCGTCCCAACCTCCGCGTAGCCCCGTGCGCCCCACAGTTCGCGGGCAGCCGCGATCAGCGCGTCGCGGGTCGCCGCGGAGCGTTCTTCCTGGGTCCGTCTCTTGATTTCCATACAACCTGTCTGTAACTTACGAACAGACAGCCTGTTTGTAAGTGTACTCGAAGGGGAAGTTATTCATGCCGACGATCGACATTAGTGCCGGAACCATCCATTACGAAGCATCCGGACCCGTGAACGGCAGGCCCGTGGTCTTCGTGCACGGGTACATGATGGGCGGCCAACTGTGGTGCGAGGTGGGCCGGCGACTTGCCGATCTCGGCCTGCGCTGCATCGCCCCCACCTGGCCGCTGGGAGCGCATCCGGAGCCGTTGCGCGCCGGTGCCGACCGAACCATCGCGGGCGTCGCCGGGGTCGTCGCCGAGGTGCTTGCCGCCCTCGACCTGCAGGACGTGGTGCTGGTCGGCAACGACACCGGCGGGGTCGTCACCCAGCTCGTCGCCGTGCACCATCCCGAGCGGCTCGGGGCGCTCGTCCTCACGAGTTGTGATGCGTTCGAACACTTTCCACCGCCGGTCCTGAAGCCGGTGATCCTGGCGGCGAAGTCGAAGACGCTGTTTCGCACCGCGATCCAGGCCATGCGCGCTCCGGTCGCCCGCAGGCGGGCGTTCGACGGTCTCGCACATCGCAACGTCGACGACCTGACGGCCACCTGGGTGCGCCCGGGGTTGTCCGATCCGGCGGTCGCCGAGGACCTGCGACAGTTCACCCTTTCGCTACGCACCGAGGTCACCACGGGCGTCGCTACCCGGCTGCCCGAGTTCGACAAGCCGACGCTCATCGCGTGGTCGGCCGACGACGTGTTCTTCCCGCAAGAAGACGGCCTGCGACTGGCCGCGACCATCCCGAACGCCCGGCTCGAAGTGATCGACGGAGCGCGGACGTTCTCGATGGTGGACCGGCCGGAGCGGCTCGCGGAGCTGCTGTCGGCGATCGCGGTGCCCGCCTAGGGCGGTCTTCCGCTTCGCCAGCGTAACGCCCCGGCGAAAAATCGAGCGGAATTTCGCCAGGGCGTTACGCTCGCGGGCATGGAAAACGTGCTGCAAGGCCGACGCATCCTGGTCACCGGCGGAGCGACCGGCATCGGCGCCGCCGCCGTCGGGGTCCTCACCGCGGCGGGCGCCGCGGTCGCCGCGACCCACCACCAGACTCCACCGCCGGACGACCTGGGGGCGACCTGGCTGCAGTGCGACGTGCGCGACGCCGACGCCGTTTCGGCGATGGTGCAGCAAGCCGCCGAACGGCTGGGCGGGCTCGACGTGCTGGTGAATGCCGCCGGGCTGTGGCAGGCGGGGATACCCGGATACATCGGCGTCGACGAGATCTCGTTTCTGTTGGACACCAACGTCAAGGCGACCATCCTCACCAATCAGGCCGCCTACGCCGTCATGAAGGGGACCGGCGGCAGCATCATCAACTTTGGGTCCTCCGAAGCCGTGATGGGCAGCCCGATCTCGGCCGTCTACGCCGCGACCAAGGGCGCCGTGCAGGCGTGGACGCGATCGGCCGCCAAGGCGTGGGCCGCGGACAAGGTCACCGTCAACGCGCTGGCGCCGGCGGTGCAGACCGCCGGGGCCGAACGATTGCGGGAGTTCCTCGGCCCCGAGGCGAGCGCCCTCATCGACCAGCAGATGAAGATGATGATTCCGCTCGGCGGGACGCTGGGGGATCCCGCGCGCGATCTCGGCCCGGTCCTGGTGTTTCTGGCCGGCCCCGGCGCGGGCTTCATCACCGGGCAGTTGCTGGCGGTGGACGGTGGCCTCATGATGGTGGGCGGATAGGGACGGTACCGGGAAGCCGCTGCCGCTACGATAAGACGGACCGTCTCGTCTCGCAGGTGGGGCGCGCGTAGTGAAGGTGGATCCGATGACCGACGACACGATTCAAGCGCTCCTGCAGCAGCGCTTGTCGGACCCGACCGTTGCCGTGAAATACCGTGATTCGCAATGGACTTGGGAACAGTATCTGGCGCAGTCGGCGGCACGGGCCGCCGCCCTGATCGCCGCCGCCGATCCGCAACGGCCGATGCACATCGGCGCTCTGCTGGGAAATACGCCCGAGATGCTCACCCAAATGGCGGCGGCCGCCCTGGGTGGCTATGTGCTCTGCGGCCTGAACACCACCCGGCGCGGTGAGGCGCTGGCCGCCGACATCCGCCGCGCGCACTGTCAGTTCGTGGTGACCGACGCCGAACACCGGCCCCTGCTCGAGGATTTGGACCTCGAGGGGACGCGGATCCTGGATACCTCGACGCCGGAGTGGGCCGAGTTCGTCGCCGGTGCCGGTGAGCTGGTCCCGCACCGGCACGTCACCGCGATGGACGCGTTCATGATGATCTTCACCTCGGGAACGAGCGGAAATCCCAAGGCGGTGCAGGTGTCACACCTGATGGCCACGTTCGCGGGGATGAACCTGGTCCAGCGCTTCGCGCTCACCGAGCGCGACACGTGCTACGTGTCGATGCCCCTCTTCCACTCCAACGCGGTCGTCGCCGGGTGGGCGCCCGCGGTGGTCTCCGGCGCCGCGATCGTGCCGGCGAAGTTCACGGCAACCAACTTTCTCGACGACGTGCGCAGGTACGGCGCCACCTACATGAACTACGTCGGCAAGCCGCTCGCCTACATCCTGGCCACCGCAGAACGCGACGACGACGCCGACAACCCCCTGCGGGTTGCGTTCGGCAACGAGGCCAACGACAAGGACATCGAGCAGTTCGCGCGCCGCTTCGGCGTCCAGGTGGAAGACGGCTTCGGCTCGACCGAGAATGCCATCATCGTGATACGCGAACCCGGGACGCCGAAGGGCTCGATCGGGAAAGGGTTCGACGGGGTCGCGATCTACAACAGCGACACCGTGACCGAGTGCGCGGTCGCGCGGTTCGACGCCGCCGGAGCGCTCGCCAACGCCGACGAAGCGGTGGGCGAACTGGTCAACACCATGGGTTCGGGTTTCTTCACCGGCTACTACAACGACACCGAAGCCAACGCCGAACGGATGCGCCACGGCATGTACTGGTCCGGGGACCTGGCGTATCGAGACGCCGACGGCTGGATTTACCTGGCCGGCCGCACCGCCGACTGGATGCGGGTGGACGGCGAGAACCTGGCCGCGGTGCCGATCGAGCGAATTCTGCTGCGCCACAGTGCCATCAACCGCGCCGCGGTGTACGCCGTCCCGGACGAACGCGTCGGCGATCAGGTGATGGCGGCCGTCGTTCTCAACGACGGCCAAACCATCGACCCCGAGTCGTTCGAAGCCTTCCTCGACGCGCAGCCGGACCTGTCGCCCAAGGCGCGCCCCCGCTACGTCCGCATCGCCGCCGACCTGCCCAGCACCGCCACCCACAAGGTGCTCAAGCGCCAACTGATCGCCGAGGGTACGGCGCCGCGCGAGGGGGAGGTGCTGTGGGAGCGCGAACCGCGCGGCGCCGCC
>JARLGR010000257.1 GCA_031292665.1 Mycobacterium sp.
CAACGTCAAGACGAACCCGCGGGTCGAGCTGCAGGACGGCAGCGTCACCCGCGATTACGACGCCCGTGAGGTGTTCGGCGACGAGAAGGCGACATGGTGGGAGCGCGCCGTCGAGGCGTACCCCGACTACGCCGACTACCAGAAGGGGACCGACCGCCAGATTCCGGTGTTCGTGTTGACCCCGGTCAGCTAATTCCACCGGCGGGTCGGCATGGCACCATTAATCGGTGTCCGCCGAACTGAGCCAGAGCGCCAGCGCGGCACCCCTGTGTGCGGATGACATCGACAGCGCTGCCCAGCGGGTCGCCCCGGTGGTCGCGCCGACCCCGCTGCAGCTGAGCGATCGGTTGTCGACGATCACCGGCGCGCAGGTGTACCTGAAGCGCGAAGACCTGCAGGTAGTGCGTTCCTACAAACTGCGCGGCGCCTACAACCTGCTGGTCCAGCTCTCCGACGACGAGCGGGCCGCCGGTGTGGTGTGCTCGTCGGCGGGCAATCATGCACAGGGATTCGCCTACGCCTGCCGGACGCTGGGCGTGCACGGCCGCGTCTACGTGCCGGCCAAGACGCCCAAGCAAAAGCGTGACCGGATCCGCTATCACGGCGGGGACTTCATCGAGCTGATCGTGGGTGGGGCGACCTACGATCTCGCCGCCGAGGCCGCGCTGGCCGACGTCGCGCAGACCGGTGCCACGCTGGTGCCGCCCTACGACGACCTGCGCACCATCGCCGGGCAGGGCACCATCGCGGTCGAGCTGCTCGCCCAACTCGATACCGAACCCGACCTGGTGGTGGTCCCCGTGGGCGGCGGCGGTTGCATCGCGGGCATCACCACCTATCTCGCCGGGCGGACGACGAACACGGCGGTGCTGGGCATCGAGCCGGCCGGCGCCGCCGCGATGATGGCCGCGCTGGCCGCCGGCGCGCCCGTGACGCTGGACCACGTCGACCAGTTCGTCGACGGCGCCGCGGTGAAAAGGGCGGGAACGCTCACGTATGCCGCGCTGGCCGCCGCCGGGGACATGGTGTCGATCACGACGGTCGACGAGGGGGCGGTGTGCACCGCCATGCTGGACCTCTACCAGAACGAGGGCATCATCGCCGAGCCGGCGGGCGCGCTGTCCGTGGCAGGCCTGCTGGAAGCCGACGTCGAGCCGGGCTCCACCGTGGTGTGCCTGATATCGGGCGGCAACAACGACGTGTCGCGCTACGGCGAGGTGCTGGAACGCTCGCTGGTCCACCTCGGGCTCAAGCACTACTTCCTGGTGGACTTTCCGCAGGAGCCGGGGGCCCTGCGCGGGTTCCTCGACGGGGTGCTCGGGCCCAACGACGACATCACCCTGTTCGAGTACGTCAAGCGCAACAACCGGGACACCGGTGAGGCGCTGGTGGGCATCGAGTTGGGATCGTCCGCCGACTTCGACGGCCTGCTGGCCCGGATGCGGGCGACGGACCTGCACATCGAAGCCCTCGAGCCGGGGTCGCCTGCCTACCGGTATCTGCTCTAGCCGGGAGGCGTCCAACGTCGACTTGTTGGGCGGGCATCGCCAAATCGCGCAAACAAGTCGACGCTGGGCCTATCGCAGGTAACTGGGCACCGCGACAGCCGGATCGAGGTCGCCGGTCGGCAGCGGGGTTCCGGCCTGAAGGCGCAGCGGCACGACGCCGGCCCAGTGCGGCAGCGCGGAATCCTGCGGGTCGTCCACCGGCTCGCCGGTGCGCACCTTGGCCGAGACCTCGGTGAGATCGAGGGCCAGCACCCCGGTTGCGGCGAGTTCCCGCGCGTCGGGCCTTCGGCAGTCGGCGGCACGCCCGGGCGCGATGTGATCGAGCAAGCCGTCGAAAGCCCGCAACTTCTCCGCCGGATCGTCGACTATGCGGGCGGCGCCCAACACGACCACGGAGCGGAAGTTCACCGAATGGTGCATCGCCGCGCGGGCCAGTACCAGCCCGTCGACCAGAGTGACCGTGACGCAGACCGGCAGGCCCGACGGCGCGGCTTTGGCCGCCAGCATCGGGCCGCTGCCCGTCGAGCCGTGCAGGTAGAGGGATTCGCCGAGGCGTGCGTGCGTCGTCGGCAAGACCACGGGCCGTCCGCCGTTGAGATAGCCCAGGTGACAGATCAGGGCCTCGTCGAGGATTCCGTGCACGGTTGCGCGGTCGTAGCGGGCGCGTTCCCGGTAGCGGGTCGGGGTGGTGCGCGGCGTCGGTTCGTATGCGGTATCCATCTGGTTGCCTCCAACTTCGTTCTAGTACATAATGACTGATGTGCCAGTACAATATCGCATCGCGGGGACGGGTGCGGATTCGATAGCCGCCAGCATCGAAGAGGCGATCTCGGCGGGAACGCTGGCGCCGGGGGGGCCGCTGCCGCCGGTGCGGGCGCTGGCCACCCAGCTGGGCGTGAACGCCAACACCGCCGCCGCGGCCTACCGCCTGCTGCGTGATCGCGGTGTCGTCGAAACCGCCGGACGGCGCGGCACCCGGGTGCGACACCGCCCGGCGAGCACGCCCCGCTCCCTACTCGCCCTCGACGTACCCGCGGGCGTGCGCGACCTGTCGACCGGAAACCCGGACCCGGCCCTGCTGCCCATCGCGGGCGCATCGCTGGCCAGTCCCCAGGGCCGTCCGGTGCTGTACGGGGAGCCGGCCATGTCGCCGGGGCTGGTCCACTTCAGCCGTCAGGCGCTGTCGGCTGACGGCGTCCCGGATGACCACTTGGCGGTGACCAGCGGGGCGCTGGACGGCATCGAGCGGGCCCTCGCCGCGCATGTGCGCCCCGGGGACCGGGTGGCGGTCGAGGATCCGGGCTGGGCCAACCTACTGGATCTACTTGGTGCACTTGGTCTTTCGGCCGAGCCGGTGCGAGTGGACGATGACGGCCCGCTGGTTGCTGACGTGGCATTGGCTCTCTCCCGCGGTGTGCGTGCCCTGGTCGTCACGAACCGCGCGCAAAACCCGACGGGCGCGGCGCTGTCGGCTGACCGTGCTTATGCTCTGCGCGGGCTGTTAGCCGGTCGGGATCTGCTGGTCGTCGAAGACGATCACTGCGCGGAAATCTCCGGTGCGCCACTGCACACGTTGAGCGGGGCCACCCGCCACTGGGCCTTCGTGCGGTCGGCATCCAAGGCGTATGGCCCCGACCTGCGCGTGGCCGTCCTCGCCGGGGACCGTCGCACCGTCGAGCGCGTGCACGGCCGGCTGCGGCTCGGACCGGGCTGGATCAGCCACCTCCTCCAAGATCTCGCGGTCGGTCTGTGGACGGACGAGGCGGCGGCGCGCCTGTGCCGCACCGCCGAACGCCAATACGCCGGCACCCGCACGCGGTTATGCGCCGCCCTGGCCGAACGCGGCATCGCCGCACACGGCCGGTCCGGGCTCAACGTGTGGATTCCAGTGCCGGACGAAACCGTCGCGGTCACCCGGCTGCTCGGCGCGGGCTGGGCCGCGGCGCCGGGAACGCGGTTCCGGATCCGCACACCGGCGGGCCTGCGCGTCACCATCGCCGACCTGACCGCCGACGAGATCGATCCCCTCGCCGACGCGGTTACCGGGGCGGTGCGCACCACCGGTCGCCGCAGCGTTTAGGCACCATTGAGGTGTATCACTGGTGCATGGCACGCACCAATATCGAGATCGACGACGAGCTTGTCGCTGAGGTCATGCGAAGGTTCGGCCTCACGACGAAGAGAGCCGCCGTGGACCTTGCTTTGCGACGCTTAGTCGGCGTGCAGCTGACGCGTGAGTTCCTGCTCGGTCTCGCAGGGATCGGCTGGGAGGGTGACCTCGACGCGTTGCGACATGTACGCAACTCTTGAACGCTTTGTGAACGGCTTGCCGTCGTTACTCGTTGACAACGCGCTCGACTTCCGAGCAGCTGCAGACATCTATCGCGCCGCACGCCGCCGCGCGGGCGAAACGATTCGGAGCATCAACGACTGTCTCATTGCGGCAATCGGTGAGCGCGCCGCCCGCGTCATTCGGTCATCCGCAGCGCAAAACCGCGAACGAATGCCCCTCCAGCACGGTGCTATCGGAATTGACCGTGGGCTCGCCCCACGCAAGCACCACGTCGCCGGCGACCGGCACCTTCGCCGGCTCGGCGCCCAGGTTGCACACGATGCGCAACCGGCCGCGGGACATGGTGATCCAGCGCTCGTCTTCGTCGTAGTCGACCGTGAGGTGACCCAGCCACTGGTCGGCCATATCCGGATCGTCGCGCCGCAGGGCGATCAAATCCCGGTACAGGCGGTGCAGGCGGGCGTGGTCGCCGGAGTCGATCTCGTTCCAGTTGAGTTTCGACCGCAGGAAAGTCTGCGGGTCCTGCGGGTCGGGGATCTCGTCGGCATCCCAGCCGTGCTCGGCGAACTCGGCCTTACGCCCCTCCGCGGTGGCTTTGGCCAGCTCCGGTTCGGGATGCGAGCTGAAGAACTGGAACGGGGTCGACGCCGCATACTCCTCGCCCATGAACAGCATCGCCGTATAGGGAGATCCGAGCGCCAGCGCCGCCTTCACCGCCAACTGGCCGCCGGTCAGGTTCTGCGACGGGCGGTCCCCGAGCGCCCGGTTGCCCACCTGGTCATGGGTGCAGGTGTAGCCGACCAGCCGAGTGGCCGGGATCGCCGCGGTGTCCAGCGGCCGACCGTGCCGGCGCTGCCGGAACGACGAATAGGTGGCCGCGTGGAAGTAACCGTGGCGCAACGTCTTTGCCAGCGTGGCCACCGAACCGAAGTCCGCATAATATCCCTGGCGCTCACCGGACACCGCGGTGTGGATGGCGTGATGGATGTCGTCGGCCCACTGCGCGGTCAGTCCGTAGCCGCCCCGATCCCGCGGGGTGATCAGCCGGGGATCGTTGAGATCACTTTCGGCGACCAGCGACAGCGGACGGCCCAACTCCTCTGACAGCATGTCGGTTTCGGTGGCGAGCTCCTCGAGGATATGGATGGCTGTTGTATCCACCAGCGCGTGCACGGCGTCCAGGCGCAGGCCGTCGGCGTGGAAATCGCGCATCCAGCGCAGCGCGCAGCCGATGATGTAACGGCGCACCGCGTCGGAGTAGGCGTCGGCGATGTTGATGCCTTCGCCCCAAGGGTTGCTTCCCGACGACAGGTAGGGGCCGAACCTCGGCAGGTAATTGCCCGACGGGCCCAAATGGTTGAACACCGCGTCGATCAGTACCCCCAGACCGCGTGCGTGGCAGGCGTCGACGAACCGGACCAGGCCGTCGGGGCCGCCGTAGGGTTCGTGCACGCTGTACCACAGCACGCCGTCGTACCCCCAGCCGTGGGTGCCGGCGAACGAATTCACCGGCATCAACTCGACGAAGTCGACGCCGAGATCGACCAGGTAGTCGAGCTTTTCGACGGCGGCATCGAACGTGCCGGCCGAGGTGAAGGTGCCCAGGTGCAGCTCATAGATCACCGCCCCCTCGACCGAACGGCCGGCCCAGGCGCTGTCGGTCCACGCCGCTTCGGCGGGATCCCACAACTGTGAGCGCTCGTGCACACCGTCGGGCTGACGAGCTGATCGCGGGTCGGGCAGCACGGTATCGTCGTCGTCGAGCAGGAATCCGTAACGGGTGTGCGGCGCCGCATCGACGTCCGCGTGCCACCAGCCGTTGTCCGAGCGCGTCATCGCGTGAACCTGGCCGTCGATGTCGAGCCGTACCAGGTCCGGTTTGGGCGCCCAGACGCGAAATTCAGTCATGTTTGCGCTCCAACAGCACCACGGGGAGATCCGCGAACAGTTGCGCCGCCGAGGTGGGACCGCTCGCCATGGCGCCGGTGAGGGTGTCGGTCCACGAACCTTCGGGCAGCGGCACGACCGTGTTACCCCACCCCGAGTCCTTCAGCCGCACGGTCCAGCGGGTCACCGCGACGAGGACGTCGTCGCCGCGGCGGAACGCGACGACGTGTTCGGCGGCGTCGCCGCTGGCAAGCACGGGGGCGTAACTGCCGCCGAGGAAAACTTCCGGTCGAGCGCGCCGCAGCCGCAATGCCGTCGTGACAACCCGCATCTTCGGATGGCGCATCGCCTCCAGCTCCGCTCGCCGCGCGGCGTAGTCGACCGGCCGGCGGTTGTCCGGGTCGACCAGGCTGTCTTCCCACAGCTCGGTGCCCTGGTAGACATCGGGAATCCCCGGCACCGTCAGCGCGAGCAGCTTCTGGCCCAGCGCATCGCTCGCGGCGTGCGGGTTGAGTTGGGCGACAAGCTCGGTCAGCTGGCCGGCCACCGGGCCGTCGAGCACGGTATCCAGCCAATGGTGTACCGCGTCCTCGAACGCGGCGTCCGGATCGTTCCACGTGGTGTGCCAGGCCGCTTCCCGGATCGCCTTCTCGGTGTAGGCGTGGAGCCGGTCGCGCAGCGCGTCGGTCACCTTTCCGCTGATCGGCCACACACCGAAGATGTTCTGCCACAGGAATTGTCCGGTGGCCGGATCGGGGGAGGGGGCGTGGATCTCCCAGCGGGCGAGGAACTCGGTCCACAGCGAGGGCACCTGCGACAGCACGCCGATCCGGGCCCGCACGTCCTCGCCGCGCTTGGTGTCGTGGGTCGTCAGCGTCGTCATCGCCTCCGGCCACATCCGCGCCCGGGTGGCGGCGCTGTGGTGAAACTCGGCAGCACCGACGCCGAATCGGTGCGGCTCGCCGCCCACCTCGTTCAGCGACACCAGGCGGGCGTCGCGGTAGAAGTAGCAGTCCTCGACCGACTTCGCGGTCACCGCCCCGCAGAGTTGCTGCAGTCGGGTGGCGGGCTCGCCGCCCCGGGCCAGCGCCGCGGCGAGCACCTGCAGCGCCGGCTCCAATTCCGGTGATTCGGCCTGCGTTTCGGCCAGGGCGGTGGGCATGATCGCGGCCAGGCCGGGGTAGTCGCAGCGGTAGACGCCGATGTGGGTGAGCAGCGCGGCCACCGCCTCGGGGAGTTGCGGATGGTCAGTCCCGGCCGCCGCCACGATGCTGCGGCGCAGCCTGCGCAATTCGCTCGCCAGGGTTTCGGTGGCGGAGCGGATCTTGAGCTCCGACAAGATCGTCGGCGTCGCGGCATAATCCATGCCCGCGGATTCGACGAGCGCGGTCAGCGCCGGCGCGCCCTGCGGGTCGACGAACAGTCCGCCCACCTCGCGCAGCACGTCGTAGCCGGTGGTGCCGGCGACCGGCAGCGTGGGCTCGAGCGCCTCGTCGACGGCCAGGATCTTCTCGATCACGATCCACGCGCTCGGGCCGACCATCTCGCGCAGGCGCGCCAGGTACTCGCAGGGATCGGACAAGCCGTCGGGGTGGTCGATGCGCACGCCGTCGACGAGGTCCTCGGCGAACCACCGGGCGACCTCGGCGTGCGTGGCGTCGAAAACCGTCTGGTCCTCCTGACGCAGGCCGGCCAGCGAGGTGATCGAGAAGAAGCGCCGATAGCCGCACACGCCGTTCCGCCAGCCCACGAGGCGATAGTGCTGACGGTCGTGGACCTCCGGGCCGGTGCCTTCCGCGGTGCGCGGCGCGATGGGCAGCGCCAGATCGCCCAACCGCAGCCGGTCCCCGTCGACCTTGAGGTCGGCGGCGTCCTCGTCGGAACCCAGGATCGGCAGCACGATGCGGCCGTCCTCGTCCAGGTCCCAGTCGATGTCGAAGTAGGTGGCGTAGTCCGAGGAACGGCCGTGCCGCAGGACATCCCACCACCACGCGTTCTGCTCGGGCTGGTCGATCCCCACGTGATTGGGCACGATGTCGACCACCAGCCCCATGCCCCGCTTGCGGGCCGCCGCCGACAACCGCGCCAGCCCGTCGGCCCCGCCAAGCTCGAGCGACACCGTCGTCGGGTCGGTGACGTCGTAGCCGTGGTTGGACCCGGCGGCCGCGGTCATGATCGGCGACAGGTACAGATGGGACACCCCGAGGTCGTCGAGGTAGTCCAGCAGGTGCTCGGCGTCGGCGAAGGTGAACGCGAATCCGCTGGACTCACCGCGCAGCTGCAACCGGTAGGTCGACAGAACTGGTAAGGCCATGCGTTACAAAGTCTTACGCAGAACGAGAAGCGAACGTGAGGGCAGCGAGACGGTGTCTTCCGCCTTCACCGCCCGGTCGGCATGTCCCACCGGATCGTTGGTGTCCAGTTCCACGGTCCACTCGTAGGCATAGTCGGCGTTCGGCATCACAAACTCCACTGGTTGGTCGTGTGCGTTGAAGCACAACAGAAATGAATCGTCGACCACCCGCTCGCCGCGGGCGTTCGGAGCGGTGATCGCCTCGCCGTTGAGAAACACCGCCACACACTTGTGAAAGCTCTTGCCCCAGTCCTCGGGCGTCATCTCCTGGCCCTCGGCCGTCAACCAGGCGATGTCGCGGGCCTCGTCGCCCGTTCGGATCGGCCCGCCTTCGAAGAACCTCCGCCGGCGAAACACCGGATGGTTCTTGCGCAGGATGGTTGCCCGGCGCGCGAACGCCAACAGATCTGAGTTCTTGTCCACCAATAACCAGTCCACCCAAGAGATTTCGGAGTCCTGGCAGTAGACGTTGTTGTTTCCGTTCTGGGTGCGCCCGACCTCGTCGCCGTGCGCGATCATCGGCGTGCCCTGGCTGACCATCAGGGTGGCCCAGAAGTTGCGCATCTGGCGGCCGCGCAGCGCCAGGATGTCGGGATCGTCGGTGGGACCCTCGACGCCGCAATTCCACGATCGGTTATGGCTTTCGCCGTCGCGGTTGTGTTCGCCGTTGGCCAGATTGTGCTTTTCGTTGTAGGAGACGAGATCGTTGAGCGTGAACCCGTCGTGGGCGGTCACGAAGTTGATGCTGGCGCTCGGCCTGCGACCGGTCGCCTCGTACAGGTCCGACGACCCGGTCAGCCGGGACGCGAACTCGCCCAGAGTTGCGGGCTCGCCCCGCCAGTAACCGCGCACAGTATCGCGATACTTCCCGTTCCACTCGGTCCACAAACCCGGGAAATTTCCGACTTGGTAGCCGCCCTCGCCGACATCCCACGGCTCGGCGATCAATTTGACCTGGCTGACGATCGGATCCTGCTGCACCAGATCGAAGAAGGCGCTCAGCCGGTCGACGTCGTGCAGCTCGCGGGCCAGCGTGGCGGCCAGGTCGAAGCGGAACCCGTCGACGTGCATCTCGGTCACCCAGTAGCGCAGCGAGTCCATGATCAACTGCAGGACGTGCGGGTGGCGGGCGTTGAGGCTGTTTCCCGTGCCCGTGTAGTCCTTGTACAACCGCAGGTCCGTGTCGACCAGCCGGTAGTACGCGGCGTTGTCGATGCCGCGGAAGTTGATGGTGGGCCCGAGGTGGTTGCCTTCGGCGGTGTGGTTGTACACCACGTCGAGGATGACCTCGATGCCGGCTTCGTGCAGGGCGCGCACCATGGACTTGAACTCGGCGACGCTGGACTCGCGGTTGGCCGCGTATTGATTGTGCGGGGCGAAGAAGCCAAAGGTGTTGTAGCCCCAGTAGTTTCGCAGGCCCAGATCCAGCAGCCGGGAGTCGTGCAGGAACTGGTGGACCGGCATCAACTCCAGGGCGGTGACGTTGAGCGATTTGAAGTGGTCGATGACCACGGGGTGGGCCAGCCCGGCGTAGGTACCGCGCAGTTCCTCGGGGATGCCGGGATGGTTCTGCGTCATGCCCTTGACATGAGCTTCGTAGATGACCGTCTCGTTGTAGGGGGTCAGCGGTGCCCGGTCGGAGCCCCAGTCGAAGAACGGGTTGCTCACCACGCTGGTCATGGTGTGGCCCAGCGAGTCGACCAGCGGGGGAGTGCCGGTGTCGGGGCTGTCGGCGTCGGGGTCCGTGGGGTCGACGACGTTCAGGTCATAGGAGTACAGCGCCGGGCCGAATTGGAAATCGCCGTGGAAGGCCTTTCCGTAGGGGTCCAACAGCAGCTTGCTCGGGTCACACCGGTGCCCGGCCGCCGGATCCCACGACCCGTAGACACGAAATCCGTAGCGCTGCCCCGGGGTGATGTTCGGCAGATAGGCATGCCAGACGTATCCGTCAACCTCGTCCAGGGGGATCCGCGACTCGTTGCCCTCGTCGTCGATCAGGCACAAGTCGACCTTCTCGGCGATCTCGGAGAACAGCGAAAAGTTGGTGCCGGCTCCGTCATACGAGGCACCGAGCGGATAGGGAGTTCCCGGCCACACGGTGGCCAGCTTGGGTCGACGGTTACCAGCAGCGCCTGGTTCTGAGGCGGACTTGTTGGTCGGCATCATTTGACCTTATCCGCGCCCGGGGCGGGTCGAGTGTCGTTACCACCAGCCTGTGCAGGCGGCGATCTGGCGGCCCAACTCGTTGCTCATCGTGCGCATGTAGGTGGGGGTCAGGTGGTGGGCGCCGTGATAGATCAGGACGTTTCCCTCGACCGGGCGGCAGAAATCCGGGCGGCAGATCGCGTCGGACATGTCGAGCACCTTGAGCAGCGGGAACTGCGGGACAAAGTCGAGGGTCTGATTGCGGTCGGACAGGACATCGGAGCGTTTGATCGCGCACGATTGCGCGCTGCGGCCTTTGGCCAGGCAGTCCGCGGGGTCGAACGGTTTGCCGTCTTTGACGAGCCATGGGGTGTCCCGCATGCCGAGGATGGGAACGTTGTTGTCGGACAATGTCTGCCATACGCCGATGTACGTTGCCGGCATCACGTCGCCCGATTTGATGTTCCAGGGCCGCGTCGTCGTCGTGAATACGTAGTCGGGACGGTCGGCGACCAGCTTGGCCGTCGTGCGTTGCACCCACTCGCGGCACTGGGGGTACGGCGCGTTGTTGCCCATGATGAGCGGCACTTCCTCGGTGGACAACGGGCAGCCCATCTTGAGATACGTCACCACCTTGAAATGGTGCAGAGTGGCGAGCAGCTCCAGCGCCGGCAGCCAGTGCTCCGCGTGCGATCCGCCGGCCACCGCGATGGTCCGGGTGGCGGCAGGATCGCCGTAGGTGCAGTTGACCACCGCCGGGTTGACGAAGTCACTGATGCAGCCGTCCCGCGTCGACGACGGCAAGTCTTCCGTGACCTCCAGGACCGTCGGCCGCATCGGCAGCGTGGGCACCCGCACGTGTTCGGTCAGCGCACGCGCGCCGGGGTAATCCTGAGAGTTGAGGACGCTGAGTTCCTTGCCTGCGGCCCGCAAGACCGTGATGTGCTGGCGCCAGGTGAACGACGTCGCCGTCAACGTGACGCCCAGCAACACGACCGCCGATCCCAGGGCCATGGTGGGGCGGCGCAAGCGCGGTAGCCACGCAATCGCCGGGACGGGCGCCGCCTGATACCGCAGTGGGTCTTCGACGAGCCGAGTGGTCAGGTAGGCCAGCACCCCGGACACCAGCAGCACCGCCGCGCCTTCGACGAAGTCAGCGTGCCGGTGGCCGGTGTAGGACAGCCAGAAGATGAGCAGCGGCCAGTGCCACAGGTACAGCGAGTACGCCATCGCGCCCAGCGCCACCAGCGGCCCGGTCGCCAGCAACCGGTTGGGCAACGGCATCTCGTCATTGCCGCTTCGCAGGTTGGCCCCGGCCAGGATCATCAGCACGGTGGCCCCGACCGGTACCAGCGCCCACGGCCCCGGGAACTCCCGTACGCCGTCGATCAGGGCCCCGCAGGCCAGGATCGCGCCCAGTGCGGCCGTCGCCGCTGCCGTGCGCAGCCACCCCGGCCAGCGGACAGACGGCACCAACGCCCCCACGAGGGCCCCGAGCATCAATTCCCACGCCCGCGCGAAGCTGTTGTAGTAGGCGGTCGTCTGGTTGTCCTGCTGCGCGAAGGCCGCGTAGACGAACGACGCCACCGTCAGCGCGGTCAGCAGCACCAGGAACAGGGTCCGCAGGTGGGTGCCCGTGGCTCGCCTGAACAGGTAGGAACACCCGGCGATCAGCAGCAGGAAGCCGAAGTAGAACTGACCCTGCACCGACATGGACCAGATGTGCTGCAACGGGCTGACCGCTTCGCCGGCCCGAAGATAGTCGGCAGCCGTGTTGGCCAGCTCCCAG
>JARLGR010000258.1 GCA_031292665.1 Mycobacterium sp.
CCCCCCCCCCCCCGGGGGGGGCGGCGGCGCGGACGCCCCACACCCCCCCCCCCCCCCCCCGGGCCTCAACCCGGCCTCGGCCGGCGGGCTTGTTATATGTGCCAAAAATGTCCGCGAGCCAGTTGGCGACGAAATCGCGACCGGCGAGCTGCGGGCGATCGACGCAATGGGGCTGCGATTCCCGAGCCCCGAGATGGTCACGGCGGCAGCGGCATTATTCGAGCCCGCAGCAACATGGGCACGTGGTCGCGGCCGACGAGGTACCGAACCTGAGTCCGGACGGTTCCGCATCACTGTCGGCCCAGGTGTCGTACGGCTCGGCTGGACGAATCCTGTCCGGGCCGAGAAGGCTGCCGAACGGGCCGTCGGTCATCACCAGCGCGGCGTTGATGACGAGCAGCTGCGTGTCAAAGCTGACCTCGAACGCGAAGCCCAGCACAGCGATCAGGCCGTCGCGTCCTTGACGCGGCGGAGCCCTACGGACAACGACCGGAACGGTACTGGCGGCGTCATCACCGAGTGGTCTCGGAAGTCTCGGTCGTCGATGTGTCGGACCTTCGCCGAACTCGACTACAGCCCTCTGGTGGAGTCTGGCCGCGTCCCAGCCATGGTCACGCTCACCTACCCGGGCGACTGGGAAGTTGTCGCACCCACCGGAGCCAGTGTGAAGCGACATATGATGCTGTGGCGCAAACGCTTTCAACGCGAGTACGGCGAGTCGGCGCGGTACATCTGGAAGCTGGAATTTCAGCGGCGGAGCGCACCGCACATCCATCTGTGGATGGCACCACCGATATCGCCCGGCCGCTCAGGACTCGGCTTCGCTCAATGGCTGTCGGAGGCGTGGGCCCAGGTTGTCGACCATCCTGACGCCGAGCAGAAGGCGCGGCACCGGCTGGCCGGTACCGGGATCAACGTTCTCAGCGGGTTAAAAGCCTGTGATCCAAAGCGGTTGGCCATCTACTTCGCCAAGCACTCGTCACCAAACCTGCACGGTGACAAGGAATACCAGCACATCGTGCCCGGCCTCTGGCAGCAGCCCGGACGCGGACCCGTACGGCGACGTGTCCCTTCGCTTCCCCACCGCTGTTGTTCCGCGTACCGCCGTCCGCATGGTCCCGCGTGTTGATGTTGACACCGGGGTAGTGACATACCGGAAGGTGCGACGACGACGAACGCTTTGCAATCACGGCGGCCTGGCCGGCGGTTATGCACTGGTCAACAACGGACCGTTGTTTGCCAGTCAGTTGGCTCGTGCCGTCGTGAAGGCCACCGACATCGCGGCGGTGCCCTTATGGACGAGTTCTTAATCCTCCGCGTCGCTCGGTGGGCGCCAGTGCCTGAGCGACTGTGGGGCCCGATTCGATCAGCGTCAGGTGGCGGTGTCGATCAGGCGTAATGTACGGCGAGGGGTCACGGTAGAGGGGGTATTGATGGCCGATCAGATCATGAAAGTTGATACAGACCAGTTGCGAAGTGGTGCAACTGGATGCACTGATGCTGCTGTGATGGCCTTAGCCGGAGCCGAAACGCTCGCCGGAAAGGCGCCGCAGGCCGGGATATTCGGTGGGTTCGCCGAGGCGGACTCCTTCCACGAATCGGTTGTTGCCTCACATACGAGTCATGTCGACCAGCTCCGCGGGCATCACCGATCCCTGACCGACATCGGAGATCATGGGCATGCCGCTGCCGCCAGTTTTCGGTCGACTGATGAAGCTGCGGGGTCATCGATTGCCGCAGCCGGAGCACGCCTTGAGGCGCTCTGATGCCGCCTGCAGGCTTCGTTAATTTCACCGCCAGTGAACTGTCTGGCGAGGCTGGTGGAGATCCTTGGCAGCTCAACGACGAATTGATGGCTGGTCAGCCTGCTGCAATTAACGACTTGGCCGATGCATTTCACCGTGCATCGGGATGTGTCGCCGAAGTTGAAGACGACTTCCAGAAGGCTAAACAGCGGTTCGAGAGCGGCTGGGTACATAGCGGTGGCCAGAGTCCGATTAACAGTTCGGCCGAAGTCACCCGTGCTACATCTCAACTGGGTCTGCAAAACAAGCAGATCGCAGTGATAGCAGCTGATTTGGAGGCCGTAGCCGCCTCATTAGCAACCGCTCAACGCGGCAGTGACGCGAACATTGCTCTGCTGAACGGCACTTTGCACACCATTGACGACCAGATCACTGCCGCTAAAGCCGCCGGGCAGGACACACGATCGTAGCAACAATCTGCCGTCGCGGCAGTAACCACCGCACTGGGCACCGCTCGCAGCGTCCGTGACACGTACATCACCTCAATGAAATCTGCCGAAGCGGCGATGCTGGATTCCACCGGATATTCCGCCGACGACATCAACAAGCTTGCGGGTCGGCCAGACGACACGACAAAAGCCGCACAACAGTACGACCAGGCTCAGCGGGCCGCGGACGAAGCAACTGTCAAATCGGCCAGTCCCGATTCGACAGAGGCGAAAGCAGCTGCGGCCCGTCTGCGTGACTATGCGACCGCCACCGATGCTAGGGCCTCAGCGGAGGCACAGCGTCTGGCCGGTGAGCGCCTGAGCGACTACACGATGAGTAAACAAGTCGGGCCATTTCAAAAAGATCCCATCACTGGAAGTGATCCCGTCTCTCGTGCTAAAGACCGCTTGTATATGCAGCAGGTCGCCGAAAGCGGCGGCATGAGCCCCGACCGCGCGACTGCGATGATGGACCGTGCAGAGGCGCGTGCACGGACCGAATACCCGAAGGACCTCCTCAAGAAGCTGGAAGCATCAGGGATGTCCGCGGAAGGCGCTGAGAAAGTCGTCTCCGACCTGGAGCACGGCAAAGGTGTTCCGGAAGAGCTGGTGCGACTGAATCAAGGTGCGACCGGCGCGGGTGAAGGCCTCGAAGCTCGCGGCGAGGCTGTGCCAACCGGAAAACACTGGGGTGATGCGGGCTATTCGGCTAAGGACGCCGAAGCACTCGGCAAGATGGGAAAGTACATCGGGCGTGGCGCATCGGTCTCGGAAGTGCTTTTCGGAGTGTACGAGTGGCAACACGGCGAACCGCTCGACGAAGTAGCGGTCAAAACAGGGTCAAGCATCTGGGGAGGAATGGCGGCGGGCGGGCGGCTGGGCGCCATCGGCGGTGAATTCGTTGGCCCCGAGGGTGCGCTGGTATTCGGTGCGGTCGGCGCTATCGGCGGCGGAATCGTTGCAAGCGACGCGGCAAGCAGCTTCTACAAATGGTTGAAAGAATGACTCTTCATACGATCGCGCTAGGCCTGCTGGTCGCTTTCATCTCAGCGACATTTCTCGAATCGTTCCTCGAGGTGAACAAGACGACGCATCAGGCAATCTATTGGTCTTGCACCATGGCGGCAGGGGCATGCGGTTTCTTCGTCGCCTATCCGAACATCAAAGAAGGCGCACTCGCCGTCGTCTTCGTGATCGGCGGGCTGACTTTGGTCGCGTACTTCACGACCTCGTACCTGCGTGTGCGGGGACGTACGTACACCGACACCACAGTTCAGAAAAGTGCAGGCAGCGACGGCGCAGACGGGAATCCGCCTCGAATCGATGGCCGGGATGTGAGCTATAGCGGCATCTACTCGCCCGCAAAAATGTGGTGGGGCATGGTACCCGTCGCCGTCATCATGACCGCTGCGGTCGCGCTGGCGTTCAGCGGTCAAAAGCCATGGTGGTATGCGTTTATCGGCACCGGTCTTCTTGTTCTCTTGGCACCGCTGAGTGGCCTCGGAGACGGTAGCTGGCAGTATGCGATCGCCCGCGGACAGTATGTGCCATTTGTATTTGTCGGCCTTGTGACGGCCGGCACTTTCACCGTGCTATATCTCGTCGCATACTATGTGGGTAGACGCTGGCCGGTCCGTCGCAAGCAGTCTCTGGAGTACCGCGCACATCATGGACGTCATCACTGACCCTTGATGATCTGAACCCACTGCTACCGGGTGGTCACGTTCCCGCTGCTGCCACCACGCTAGGAAATCCGTGAACCGTGTTGGACTGCCCTCGTCGCTCCGATCGCCACAGTGGGGGGCTGGAATAACCCTCGGGACGATTTCCACGCTGGCGGTGGCTGGACAAAAGGTGACTATCGGTTCGTCTACGTGCGCAGTCGGCAACGGACTGACCGCATGCACGAACGGCCCGCACGGGTTCGTAATTCAGACTTCGGGTAGCTGGGCGTTCTAACGTCAACGGGCTTTGCACGCCACGTGGATGCTCGCGACCGCAGCTACGCGCTCGTGAACAACGTGCTCGCCTTTGCCGCCGAGCTTGTACGTGCGACCGCGAAAATCCCACGTGCACACTACGAATCGCTAGATTCCGTCAGCGATTTCGTCGGCAAATTCACTATCGAGTCTGATTGCGTCCGGGATTTCGTTGATCATCCGCCACCGCAGATCATCGATCGCGTCGCGACGAGCCAAACTGATCTCAGCACCGATGTCTTCGCTGAGTGGTCGGCCACCGCAGTTCAAGTAGCGATCCCGGCACAGGCGATCCGTGACGGTATCGATCAGATCGTCGAAGCTGGTACCAATCTCGTCAGCATCTCTGGATGCCTGCTCAGCAATGAAGTCATCGCGCTGACACTCCGTCCATGCGGGCGGAAACTCCAACCGGGACCGATATAGAGTTGCGATCGCCGCTTCGAGCTCCTGGTATCCGTAGTCTCCACCTGGTCGCCCCCATGAAGTGACGGCTTCGTCCACAAAAGCCTCAAATTTGGGATCGCTGTTCATGATTCACGCTCCACATGACTGTATGTACGGGTATGCAACTGCGGCCATCATCTACCTGAGCACCGACAAATCGAGCGGCTCAAGTCGGAGCGTCTACGGGTCGCCGGCACGTCGGCGATGACTTTCTTGCAACCCGGCGGTCTGCCAACGGCCGTGTGCTCGTAAACGACGGCATAGCTCGCGTCACGGCTCGCGGCGGCATCTGCAGGGCCACTCGCAGCAGGTTGTTCGGGTTAAAGGCCTATTCCGTTGGCATCGGAATACGCTTATATCCCGAACAACGACGGGGGTGGTGACCCGGTCATCGGCTTCCAAACAGAGATGATGTCACCGCGTTCGGAAAAATACCTTGTTCCGCAACCACCGGAACATGTATGTTTACCGAACAGGAGACCCTATGACTGAACCAACCATCACACCGCCAAGCTCCGAAGCAGAGATCCTGGCCGAGTGCACCGAGCTGCTGCGCACTCGCCTGCCTGACGACTGGCGTGTTGACGTTCAGAGGCCGTCGGACGCTGCGATCGACGCGATACTTGCACTCACCGCACCCTCAGGCGAACAGGTTCGTTTCCTAGTGGAGGTGAAGCGGCTGCTCGTCAGCCGCGACATTCCCCAAGTCTCTGAGCAGTTGCGGCGGGCGGTAGAACGCGAGCTCATCGATACCAAGACCATGGTCATGTCGAGATACCTCTCGCCCCCGACCCGTGAGCGACTGTCAGAAGGCAACCTGTCTTTTATCGATGCGACCGGCAACATCCTCGTCCTATCCTCACGTCCCGCGCTCTACGTTCGCGACCGGGGCGCCGACAAAGACCCCTGGCGTAGCCCCGGTCGGCCACGCGGGTCACTGGCCGGTGAGCCAGCAGCTCGTGTAGTACGGGCGCTCATAGCAGTGCGGGGTCCGTGGTCAGCACGCGATCTCGTCGGCGCCTCTGGGGCATCTACTGGGGCGACGTACCGAGTGTTGGAATTTCTTCAAGACGAGGGGTTGGTGCAGAAAACGGGCACAGACTATGTACTGACGGACTGGCCAAAACTCCTACGCCAATGGAGCCGTGACTACAGCTTCGTCCGCAACAACCGGACATCAAACTACATAGAGCCTCGCGGCCTGGAAGCACTGCAAAGCAAGGCTGCCAACTCCCAGTACTCGCAGTATGCGATAACCGGAACGATCGCGGCGGCGCAGTGGGCACCGTACGCTCCCGCCCGCGCAGCAATGGTCTACGTCGATGACGCGGCGCGAGCGGCGAAGGAATGGGGGCTACGACCGGCGGAGAAAGGAGCGAATGTGATTCTTGCTGAACCCAAATACGACGTCGTGTTCCGCGGGACCGGCACCAATCGCGAGGGAGCAGTCATTGTCGCGGTTGAACAGGCAGCAGTAGACCTACTCACGGGTCCGGGCCGAAACCCTTCGGAGGGAGAGGAACTCATCTCATGGATGGAGCGCAACGAAAGTGAGTGGCGTCGTGGATGACCTTCTCATCAAAGCCCGCTCAGCCCTACTGGACGCCCTCGAAGCCCTAAATGAACAACACGATTCGATCGTCGTGGTCGGCGCGCAAGCCATCTATCTGCACAGTGGCGACGCACTTGTTGCGATAGCCGAGGCAACGAAGGACAGCGATCTGGCGGTGGATCCGCGGGAACTCCCCGACGAACCGTCACCGCGAACATCTACAGCGACCTCTACGCCGACGAACTGGACCAGGTCGCAACTAACCTCGATCAGCTTCACGCGACCGAGATTCACGCACCGAAGACCGGACAAGAACCGGACGAATTAGACCAACCACCGAGTGCATGACCCGTGTCTATGCAGGTAATGAATGGTGGCCAGGGCCGGGATCGAACCGGCGACCTTCCGCTTTTCAGGCGGACGCTCGTACCAACTGAGCTACCTGGCCGGACGGCACGACCACGAGAAGTGCCTCGCCGTACTGGCGACCCTGACGGGACTCGAACCCGCGACCTCCGCCGTGACAGGGCGGCGCGCTAACCAACTGCGCCACAGGGCCTTACGTACTGCATGCTACGTGTTTCCACGTTGCGTACCCCCAACGGGATTCGAACCCGTGCTACCGCCGTGAAAGGGCGGCGTCCTAGGCCACTAGACGATGGGGGCCTAATCCGAATCTCTTCGGGGGACTCACAACGTTTCCGTTGGGAGCTTCGATAGCTTAGGGCACGACTGCCCCACGCTCCAAACCGGCACCAACAGCCGCCGATCGCCCGCTATCGCCCGTCCGGCAACCGGCAGCCCGCGAAGCCCACCGCCAAGGACGCAGTATCCTGTGTCCCACGCCCCTATAGCTCAGTCGGTAGAGCTACGGACTTTTAATCCGCAGGTCCTAGGTTCGAGTCCTAGTGGGGGCACCAGCACATCATCACAGGTAGCGGCCCGCGCTAGGCGACCCTCGGCCGACGCGTCGGGCTATGTGGGGTTAGGCACCGTCCACGCCACGTCCACATATGGAACTGGTCGCCTGCGCGACGTCCACAAGTGTCGGCGCCACCTGGCGGTGGGAGCGCTGGTGTCGGTATGCTTGACGCAATCGTTGACGGCTAAGGGCCCTGCCCGAGCATATGGTTTTCAACGACCAATCGTTCCGGCAATCGGGCATATGGCCCTTGTGCTTCGGAAGGTGGCCCGCCGTCTCGGCGACGGGTAATAGAGGCCATGGAATCTAGCGTTCCTACAGAGTCCTGCAGTTATCCAACCAAGCTTGGCTGCCGAGACAGCCAAGGTGCTTGGCTGGAGGCTGCCGTGCTCATCGGACCCGCTGTAATCCTTCTCATTTCCGTGCTGCTGTCACGCTTTGGCTGGCTTTGGTTTTGCGCGCGTGTTGCAAAGCAACAGCCCCAGCAGGCGGCAGCAATTATCTCGGCCGCAGGCCGGCACTTCCCCTTTAAGCGGCCTCCGCTTCGACTGCCCTGGCACAAGTGACTGATGTCATCGAACACAAGTTCGATTTTGTCGGACCTCGGCCGTAGCTTGGCATCATGTCAAGCGACGCGCGTAGGTCGGGGTACCAAGATTGTCGTCCGGCCTCTGTAGATTTTTGAGTCATGCAGCCAGTGACGACACCATCGCCGATTCAACGATTTGTTCACGGCGATGGCATCGAGGGAACGCGCCAGCTCGAACCCGAGTCGGTCCATGCGGTCATCAGCGACATTCCGTACGGGATCGGAGCTGACGACTGGGATGTTCTGCATAACAACACGAACTCGGCATATCGAGGCGCGTCCCCTGCCCAGTTAAGGTCTGGCAGCACTTTCAAGAGCCGGGGCAAACCGATCAACGGTTGGTCCGCAGCTGACCGGGCTATCCCCCTCGAGTACCAACAATGGTGTGCTCGCTGGGCGGCTGACTGGTACCGAGCCTTGAAGCCAGGCGGTAGTGCAATCGTCTTTGCAGGTAGGCGTTACTCGCACCGTCTTATCTCCGCGATGGAGGACGTTGGCTTCTCGCTCAAGGATCAACTTGCGTGGGTAAAGCCTAACGCGCCGCACCGCGCCCAGCGCCTAAGTGTTGTGTATGAACGTCGCGGAAATCTTGGCGCGGCTGAGCAGTGGGAGTCTTGGCGGCTCGGGAACCTCCGCCCCACTTTTGAACCAATCGTATGGTGCACCAAGCCATACCCGATCGGCACCACGATCGCGGACAACGTGCTCAACTACGGTGTCGGCGCATACTCACCGGCGGCGATCCAAGCTGTCTCAGGCGATGTCAGCAACGTGCTGAAGACCGGCGGCACCCGCGAAGAAGGCGGGCTTCACCCCACTCAAAAACCGGAATCACTTATGAGGGCGCTCGTCGGGCTGGTTACAATTCCCGGGCAAGTCGTCTTGGATCCTTTTGCAGGCAGTGGAACAACCTTAGTTGCCGCGAAAAGTCTGGGGCGCGATTATATTGGCTTTGAGATTGATCAGGAATTTGCGCAAGTAGCAGATAAACGACTGCAGTCAACCGTCGAAATTAGGCAGTTGTGGTAGAGGCGTCGGACCTTCAAATATTGCCCGATGACCTGTTGGTGCGCGCAACCTGGATTCAGAAGATGCAAGCGGAAAGTGCTGACTTTATAGGCTCGACGCAAGCCGCAGAAAAGGCACTTGAAACCGAAATTGCAAATTCAGGCGCCAAACCGCTGGTTGCTCATCTGCGGCTTTGTGGTGTTATCCCTGAGTTGTTTGACCACGATTCAACCCCGGAAAAGTTATATTCAAAATATACCGATGCGATCTTATGCGAAACATTCCGGTTTTTGGGATTAAACAGTGTCGTCATAACAGGACGGGCCGACGTCGCTGATGTGGAGGCAGTATCCACACCGCGCCACTACGACCTGGTCGCTGACGCCAAGGCATTCCGGCTGACGCGGACCGCCAAGAATCAAAAAGACTTCAAGATCACAGCTCTGCACAAGTGGAAGTACGGAAAGAAGTATGCCACTGTCGTTTGCCCGATCTATCAATTGCCCAGCAATAAAAGCCAGATATACGAGCAGGCTACCTCCCTCGATGTCTGCATTCTGTCCTACTCGCATCTCGCCACAATCGTCAACTATCAAGCAGCCGGACATGACGGTGACGAAGCTTTTCATGGCTTGCTGGATGCGGTGTCGACTATGAACCCCTCGTCGTCATCAGTCGACTACTGGACAACCATAAATAAGGCATTGCTCGGAGTTAACAAGCACGTCATGCCAGACCTTTGGCGGCAGGAAAAGCTGGCCAACCTTGAAGGCATAGGGCACGCCAAGGTGGAAGGCTTAACTTATCTATCCGCTGAACGGACCCGCCTAATGAGCCTTACACACGACGAGGCTATAAGGCTGCTGGTGACTATGAGGAAGATTGATGCGAGAGAAAAGTGGATAAAGGACCTTAAGGATAATCAGCTTCTATCCAAGTAAGGATGGTTGCCACCGACTGCCGTGGCTTTGCATAACGGTATGCGCTTAGCGTGCTAGAGCACTTGATCGAGAATGGCCATCCGCCCGCCGATACCCATTCGCGAAGGTGGCGCGTTCGAGTCCACCCAGTCCTTCGCGAGAGCCATCAGAGTCGACTTTCCCAGCTCACGTGCGATGCGCACTTCGTGGGCGATCATGTTGGCGTTTGCGATTCGGATCATGTCCAGCGCGACGATGGCAGACGCGCCGTCAGTGTCCGGGCCATCGGTGAACATCGCCGCTTCCTCGTAATTCGCCTTGATCCGTAGGCGGTAGAGGTAGTCCAGCATCGTGAACGGCCTCATCTTCGACTCAAACCCAGACCGCTCGTCGGCAGTTAAATTTGCGCTTGTGGGAAACGATGGCGTCTTCCGGGCCTTCTTACCCTGCGCGATACGCGCCTGCTCTTCGCTAAGCCAAAGCTTCTTCGCGGCAAGCGCTTTCTTCTCGCGTTCAAGCTTCAGCCGTTTCTCAACAGCGTCGTTCCTAGTACTCCGCAATGCAGTGGCGGCGATGTCCCAGCAGTTATCGGTGTCCACCGACGTCCATGTACTGAGGCTGGTGTCGACTGGCCTACCAGGCCCGTTTGCATAGGCCAGTGCGTTCGACTTCGAGCCCGGCATAGCAGCGAATGAGAATGGCTCAACCGCCGACTTCCGATCTACCCAAAGAGCGCGGACCTGGCCTTGAGTCTTCGAGTGTTCCGTCGGTCGGGCGCGACCCTCGGCAACAATCAAGGCTTGTGTCGCTGCGTAGCCCACGTAGTAGGTCTGCACGCTGCCCCACGAGTTGGATAGTCGCACTAGTTCATCCTCCTCGAAGCGCGCGCCCAGATTCAGGATGAGTTCGGTTCCCCAGGCGCGGTTCAAGCATTTGGCTAGTTCGCTCATGTCGACGGCAGGCGGGGCGGACGCACTAGCGGGGAAGGCGGAAGCGACCTTGCTGGCCAGTGCAGCCAAGGTCTGGTCGTCGTATGCAGGCCAGTACCCGAAACCGGCCAGCTGGGCGAAGGCTCTGAGGTAATGGGAGTGTGCGAGAAACGAACGTTGCAACTGCTCGATTTCCGGTGCCACGCACCAAATGTTAGAGCTACGCCGTGTTGCTCCGCTTCCGGTCGAGCCGTGTCACGTTGCCGGAACGCGCTGCGACTCCTCGCCCAACCTTCGGTGCCGCTACTTCTTCCTCACGGACGTAGTCGGCATAGGTGCTCAGGGTCAGCACGAAACTGGAGTGGCCGAGCCACTTGCTGACCTGCATCCAGTGCTCTCCGGCGCTGAGGTTCATCGTCGCGAAGGTGTGCCGCAGGTCGTGGAAGCGCACGGCACCCAAACCCAATGCCTTGCAGGCCGGTCGGAAGTAGTTGTCGTACAGGTTGTCGGCCACCACGGGCTTGGCCCAATCAAAGCTCGAGCGGCTGCGACGACCAGGAAACAACGGCGCGTGCGGGAACCTGTCCGCGAACGGGTGAACCGTAGCCAGGTAGTTGCGCAGCTCGTCGGCCAGCCACGACGCTAGAGGTACTACCCGATTGGTGCTGGCATCGGACTTAGGCGTTCCGGCGATCCACTGGCCACCTTCTCGCTTGGTGGTGCGGACAACTCGGATGCTGCCAACCGTGGCGGGGAGGGCAGACAGAGTGACATCTTGAACCTGCAAACCCTGAAGCTCGGCGGCACGAACGCCCGTGTGGGCGGCGAATAGGACCGCCAGCGCGTACACGTCGTTGCCCTTCTCACGGGTGACCCAGTCGGCTACCGACGCTACTTGGTTCGCGGTGAGCGGATGGTGCACGAACGGCGCCTGTCCGATCGAGGAACGCCGCTTGGTCGTATGCCGACGACCGGCGATGACCGGGTTGCTCTGGATTGCCTGGTCGTCCTGCGCAGTGTCGAGGATACGCTTGAGCGTTCCGACGATGTGATTGACCGTCTTCGGCGAACGGGTGACCAGATTGGCAGCGGGCTTACGCTTCGGGTCGGGCGCTCCCCTGGTCACAAATGACCGCCGTTCGTGAGGAGCCAACAGAACCGCGCGGAAGGCCGTGACATCCGCCGTGGTGATGGAAGCGACTGGCTTGCTACCGAATACCGGCGCAATGTGGGTGCGATAGATCTTCTCGTAGCCCGAAATCGTACTGTCGTCGATGGTGCCGACCAGACTCTCCAAGTGCTGCTTGGCGTACTCCCCTAGAGGCCGATTTGCCTTTGCCTTGGCGCTAGACGGATCCACACCACGACCGCTCTCCAGCTGGTCCTCCACCTTGCGCAGGCGCGCCTTGGCCTTGCGCTCGGTCGGGAACGTCTCGGATGTCTGTCGGGTTTGGCCGGTAGGTGCACCAAACTCATCCCGCACGGGCTCGCGCCACCGAACCTGATAGCTGACTACGGGATTGCCCTTGGCGTCCACCTTGCCCGTGGTGCGCTTACGAACCGTCGCGGCCATGTCAGTTCGCCCCACCTTCCTGGTCGTCGTCAATCGGGCCAGGTATGTCTGCCATGCCTTCGCACGTCGGCTCTAGCCATTCGCCTTCCTGGTGGTCGTCCTCGGCGTTGGCCCTGCGGCCGTGTGGTTCGGTCATCACGCCACGCCCTCGCGCTCGAGAACACCGCGCACGGTGCTGTAACTCCATGTGTCACTTCGCGGTGCTGCGATGCCGTCGAAGTCCAAAGCCTTCGCGATGGCCTTGGTTCCCAAGCCGCGGCTGCGCAGCTGCACGATGCGACATATGGTGTCGCGGTCGATGGTGGACGGCTTGCCGAGCTGCTTGCCCGCCTGCCGCGCCTTGATGAGCCCTTGCTTGGTGCGCTTGGAGATGAGCTCCCTTTCCTCCTCGGCCACTAGAAGTCTGGCGTGCGCGATCAGTTGCGACACTGTGTCACTATCGGTTCCGTCAAGCCCAACGATGCGCCATCCCTCGGCCTTCGCGTCGGCGACCAGCTTTGCGCCGTCTGCCATGCTGCGGCTTGAGCGGTCAAGAGTGTTGACGACCAACACATTTGCGATCCCAGCCTGGATCGCGCCCACAGCAGCAATGCGTCCGTACAACCTTTCGGTCTTGCGTCCGCTCATCACGTCGATGTGCAGGCCGACCAGCTCCAGACCGTTGGACGCGCAGAACTGCTCGACCTGATCCCGTTGTGCCTCAAGACCATAACCATTCTCGGCCTGCCTGTTTGTCGAGACCCGTAGGTAGCCTATTGCTCTCGGTGCTTGGCACCCTGCGTTTGCTGTCCTCATGTGCTCTCCCTGGTGTCGGTTGTGGCGGGTGACGAGCGTCACTCACCTCACCCACTACTTATAGCCGACCCTTCTAGCTGCGCAGATAGGTCATTTCCGGTCATGGTCGGCGGTAACCCTTGTGCGGCGATTCGATGGCCTTCATCGCTCCGCTGGCCAGGTTCGCTTGGTTCGCCAGGCGTAGAGCGGCCTCGCCTGTGATGTGCCGCTCGCGTGGCTGAGGCACGCGCTCGCGGTCGCGTTCGCGCGGTTGAGGCTGTCGTGGCGACCCATCACCGAAAGACTCGGAGTCTTCTGACCATTTTGCCGAGTCCGATTCTGCGGGTGCGTAACCCAGGTCAACCATGGCGGGAGGGGCTGAGTCAAGGCCAGCTGAGTCGTACTCCGATGCAACACTCGATGACTCGCGAGGCGGTATGCCGCCGATGCTGTCAAACACCGTCTCGTAGGGCTTGGCGATGCCGATCTCCACTGTGGTCGTCGGCTGCATGCCAGCACGATCCAACGCGTCTCGGATGGCCCGTAGCTGCGTGTCAGGCGGTTTGGTGTCATCGAAGGCGAACTCAATCAGCTTGCTTACAAGTCGGTCTGACGCGTTCTGGACGCGCACCCGCGCCCGGTCGCGGACGTGCTTGGTAGCACCGCCATGGGTACGGCAGACCGTACTGCCGCGTATCGCGTACTTCCTGCAGCGCTCGCCGTTCTTCTTGTGTCCAACGCATTGGTTCTCGGGATGCGCGGACAACTCGGCATCGCGTCTAGGGGACGGCGGAGGCTTCTCCACCCACCCTGGCGGCCTGATGCGTTCAGCGTTCGATGCATCTACCTTCGCGGGAAGGTAGCCGCTCTCTACGATCTCCGCGTCGATAATCTCGCCCTCGTCATAAGCGGTCATGCTGCAGATCTCCTATCCACTAACTGCTCCATGGGGTCGTTGGCTGGTGCTCTCCTGCGTGTTTCGTATACCTGCGATACCTGCCTGCTCCCTAAAGGGTCGCAGGCATGGCAGGCATAGAAGGCAATCCGAAGGGATGGGCCGGAAACCATGCCTGACCTGGCACGACTATCCCTTCGGCGGAGTTCGCAGGGATACCGCAGGGATCGCAGGCATGGCCTATCCCTTCGACCGAAAATCGAAGGGATACAGGCGAACCGCTCGCGAGCACCGGTCACGTCCCCCCTCCGCCAAGGCTGCGAGGATCGACGGTTCCGCGTGAGTTCCAGACGGTTCGGCCGTTCGGGGTCTGAACGATGTAATCCTTGTCCACCGCCCGTTTGACGGCGCGGGCGTTTTCCTTGGACTCGGTTCCGCCGGAGTGCCACCCCAGCGCCGCGTACAGGTCGCCCACCTTCAACGGAGCATCGGACTCCCACACCGCCACCGCGACCTGACGGGCCTTCACGTCGGACTTGGCCTGAACCCGCGTTGTCCCGCTGTTGGTGCAGAACAGCGTGTTGGTGTCTGCCTCCCAGTTGATCTCAGTGCTCGGCAAGTCCACATCTCGGCCGATTGCGGACAGGTACCGCAGGTTGCTCGGGGCCTTCTCGCCGAGGTTTCCCGCGTGCGTATAGCTGAGCAGCACATCGGGATTACCCATCATGGCGCTGGTGCCACGACTGCGTTCGTTGGCGTGTCCGGTGTGATGCACCACCACCACCAGCTTCAGGCCAGCTTCCCGCGCGATGTGTTCAAGACGCAGCCACCACTTGTTGAACTCGGTGCTGCTGTTCTCGTCGTCCCGGTACAGCTTCGACAGCGGGTCGATGATCCACGCCTGGATGTCGTTGTCCTTGAGCCACTTCAGGGTCCACGCCACGACCGAGTCGTTGTTGAAGTCCAGCGAGAGATTTCCGCGCACCGACAGCGGGAAGCATTTCCCTAACGCCTCATCGGGCATACCCTGCTTGCGGTACCAGCCAAGCAACGTGTTCTGGCTGACCTCCATGTTCCAGTGCGCGATATTGCCGACGGACTTGACGCGGAATCGCCGGAGGAACGGGTCTCCGGTAGCCAACGATTGCACGAGGTTCGTGACCAGGGTGGTCTTGCCAATCTTGAACTGCGCGTTGACCTGACAAATCGCGCCGTCAGGAAACACGTCCTCCACCACGTACACCATTGCGGTGTCGACGTTCTGGAGCTGGTCCGCGAGACTGCCCTGTTCGGGCGGTGCGTTCCAGCCTGCTGCCTGACGACGACGGCGAGCCTCTTCTACCGTGTTTTGTCGCCGAACTTCCTTCTGAACGTCCGACTCGGAGGGTTGAGTGGGATCACCACCGCCCTCGGATGAGACAGCTGCGGTCCAATCGTCGCTCTGCCACGCCTCGTAAAGGTCGTCTTCGTCGGTATCGCGTACCTGGCCTACGGCGTAGGCCACCAGCCGGCAAAACTCATGTTCGTCGATCTGTTTGCCGCGATCCTGGTAAGCGTTCTCAGCGGCGGATCTGATGAGCTCCACTGCATTGTCCCACCCGAACCTGCGGCCCTTCGCCTCCCGCGCCGCCCAACACAGCGCGTCTCGGGTGGCGTTGCGGGTGCTCTCAGACTCCGGTGACTCGACGGTCTTCCCGATGATCCACAACACCGCTTCAGGCTGCGGGCCGCTGTCGTAAACCTGGCCGAACTCGGCAACCTCCGGGTCTGTGGCTTCAGCCCCTCCCGCCATGGTTGCTCTCGCCGGTAGACCGTCCAGGTAGCTCTGCGGCAGCAGCGGAATCGTGTCGACTGACGGCAGAATGCCGAACTTGCTTCGCTTCCCGTTCGGCAGGATCAGCCGGTACGGCTTGCCGATGTGATGCCAACTCGGCGGTGCCGCCATGTAGCGATGATGGTGATCAAGGAACTCCACGCCGCTATTGTGTGTCTCCTTCGGGTAGAAGCCGACCGGCACACGGTATAGACGGATGCCGGATACGCCGTCGCCCCGCGCGGTCACCCGATACGTGGGCGGCAGCGGGCCGAACTGCGCTTCCCAGTCCGCTAGTGTCTGCTCGCCGTTCTTGCCGTCGTAAGCGTCCACGTCGATGCCGAGCACGCCTTCGGGGAGACGCTCCGCCAGCGCCAGGATGCCCGGTGTACCCTCCCGGCGTAAGTTCGCGTCGGCCGCGAGGTCTTCCCAGAGGTCCGGTGCGGCGTCCGCGCCGTGGATACCGTGCAGGCCCTTGGCCCACGGAAGCTTGAATCGTCCACGGTCTTCTCTGCCGATGGGTATCGGGCCGGTCCAGCCATTGAGCCCATTGTCGTAGGCCTGTTGGAGCCAGTCTTCAACCGAAAGACTCTGGGCGACATCGTGATCGACGTCGGGTAACATGCGTGGCATTTCATCTCCGAACAGGTCTCCCGTTGTGTCCGCAAAACATTCGGGAGACCTGTTTCCTATTCAGTAGTGGACGGTGGCTCGCGCTGGTCAATCCAGTCGTGGTCAGGACCGATGTAGTCATCGTTGAAGCCCGCGCCGCTCGTGATGTGTTCCAGGCACGGCAGGCAGGTGATGAAAACGCAGATGTATTCGCCGCGTTTGACGGATAAAGTTTCAACGGGATAGACCGCGTTCATGCCCTCGACCCTGAGGCCACAATGCCGGTTGACTCGGGTGTGGCAGCGGAAATATCCGTTACCGGTCAGCAGGTCCTCTTCGACTTCCCCTAGCTGCTCAATGCTTCTGAGAGCTGTGATGAAAGCCGGGCTGCCTTCGTAGGTCATCGCGAACAGGGTGGCCTCTGCTTCTGGGCAGATGTAGTCGGTCACCAACCGATGCCCGGCCGCGTCCCACGCCTTGATGTGCTCTTTGACCACGTGTCCCGCTAGCCGTTGCAGTACAGGGTTGTTGTCATGTGGGAGTTCCAGACACAGAGCGTCGCTCATCTGCTCGGCCATGGCGGTGATTAGCTCTTCCTCCCAGGGCATCACCGGGGCTACGCCAGCGCGCGAGTAATCCTGGTTGAGGGTCTGCCAAAAATGGCGGTCGTACGGCTTGCCCTCGTTATCGTCGGTCACGTGGTCATTCCTCTCAATTCCGCTCCTGCCCAGCATCTGCCGGGCATTACAGCGCTTCGATCAGCGCGTCTAGTTGGCTCCGATGCCAATACACCTTCCGGCCCGCGCGCTTTGGCTCACCGAGCTTCTTGGTGCGCCGGTGATGGTGGTCGATTGTGGACCTGCTGGCGTCGTCCAGGCCCTTGCTGCGCAGATAGGCGGCAGCCTCGTTGTAGCCGTAGAACGTACGCGTGTCCAGTTGTATTACGCTGCGCGACATGGGGTTTCCTCTCTCGGAGAACCCTCCATCATACCCCGCGCCAGGCCGGATGTCGCTGGTTCGGGCCGCGAAAAACCTTGCCGCCCAGGGCGACTCGCGCCAGCCCCGCGCGGGGTAGGATCCGTTCCACGGGCATGGTCGTAGTCCTGTAAGTTCCCCGAGGTCACCTGGCCGAAGTCCCTAGTCGGGACGGGCGCAGTCAGCACCGCCGTTGCCTTGCGGGTCGCGCCCCTCAGTCCCCGTGGCCCGCAAGGTTCGACGGTCCCAACAGCGAACGGCCTACGGAGACTACAAATGACCATCACCACACATCCCCGATCCAATCCGATTGACTTGCAGTCGCTCTTGCGTCTGCCTCCCTATGGCGCCGAAGGCGGTTACCAGACCGAGGGCGACATCCTCGTCAACGTGACCGCTGACGGCGTAGACCTCAACGTGATTTGGGCCGAAGTCGCCGCCGTGGTCAAGGCCTGGAACGCCGAGCGGTCGGCCTTGACGAACCTGCTTACGTTTTCGACCACCAACACCGCCGACGCCATCCCCCAGAGTCGCAGTGCCGACAGCTTCGAGGAAGCCTCCGAGTTCGGTGAGCCGGAAGCCATGAAGCCGCCCAGCGATTACCACCTCATGGGGTACGACTTCCGGGACTACGACAAGGCCAGCCGCTGGACTCGCTTCTTCCTGCGAGACAGCACCGCCGAGCAGGTCCGCGCGGTCGCCAACTACGCGCTAGAGGCTGACAACCGACTGACCACCGGCACGATCCTGCAGCGGCTGTTCGATCCCACGATGGGTGAGAATAGCTTCGGCGCTTCGGTTTACGGCCTGTACAACGCCGACGCGATGCAGCCCCCGGCATATCTGGGGAGAGAGTTCGCTACGGCGCACCAGCACTACCTCGTATCCGAAAGTGCCGTAATCGACTCCGGTGACCTCGAATCCGCCGTTCGCAAGGTAACCGAGCACGGCTATGGCACCGACGCCAATTCGCGTCTGCTGACCCTGATGAACCCCGCGCAGGCAGAAGTGGTGTCAACGTTCAAGGCCGGTGTCGAGAACGCGGCGGGCGTCATCGCCAAACACGACTACATCCCCGGCGCGGGCGCCCCCGCCTACCTTCAGCCCGACAACATCGTCGGCCAGGTCGCGCCGGAGTCCTACAACGGCCTTCAGGTGCAAGGCTCGTATGGCAACACGTGGATCATCCAATCTGACTTCATCCCCGAGGACTACTTCGCCGTCGTCGCAACTTATGGCCCGAACTCACAGGACAACGTCATCGGGTTCCGCGAACACGTTCAGCCCCAGTACCGAGGATTTCCGAACCATTCCCGGGGCGGGCACCTACCCGATTTACGACGCGTTCTTCACGCGTGCCTTCGGTGTGGGCGTGCGTCGTCGTGGCCAGGCATGCGTAACGCAAATCAAGGCCAGTGGTTCCTATGACATTCCGGTGATCCCAAAGTGATCCCGCTTGACCCGAACGCCGATGTTGGTGCGTCCGAGTTCAGTTGGGGCGACGGTCTGACGCCGAGGGGTCTGGAGAATGCTCCACCGTCCGAGGGTGGCATGTACAAGGGCCAGTCGCCGAAAAGCGAGCCTCAGGTGAGTGTGTCGCGTCGGGTGTAGGACGTGCCTCGCGGAGGATCAGTCAGTCTCTAGATGCTGGAGCTGAACGTAGAAGTCTGTCTGCCTTTCCGTCACTGGCTCTATCTCGGTAACCACACTGATGAGCAGATTGCCTTTCGGCGGGAGCACTGACATCGCCTTTGCGGTCTCGTATATGACTTGCGGACTCAGTTGAAGCTTCTCTGCGAGTTGTCCACCGCTGACCGGGAAGGCCTCTTCGTACTCTTGCATCGCCTCAAGGATGGCCTGTTCGGTGTCTCGTTCGCTCATGGGTTCCAGGTTATGTCGTCTGCAAGGAGTGCTAGTTCAAGCCGTACCAGCACTATGGCTTGCTGCACCGCCGGGTCGTCGGAGTCCAAGACCTCGGTACGGATCGCTTCGCGCTCTATGTCGTCCACAGTGTCTTGGACGTGTCGAGTGCGGCTTTGGTTCCAGTCTGATGCAGCCGAGACGGGGAGCGCTGTGAAGTTGTCAAGGATCGAGAAAGCTAGTGCCAGTCGCGGAATCGAACCGCGATTCGGGCAGCACAAGGCCCGACGACCGTCCTGGCGTTCGTGGTTACAGTTCGGCGGGAAACTTCCGAATAAGCATCGGATTCGGCCCGCCTGGTTCCACCTGTCGACTCAGTGCTGCCGCCTGTATCAGGAATGCACCAAGACGTTCTGCGTCATACGCCGCCATGAAGAGGGTGTGCTGGGCTTCAGTCCCGACGTTGAGGACAACAGTGGGCTCCTGGTCGTCATTGAAGTCCAGGACGTCAACCTCAACACCAACGTCACGGGATTGGCCGCGAGACGAGAGACAGCTCGCGTCGATTCTGCGGTCATGGCCGTCTCCCCACAGGTAAACCGTGAGCTCGCTTGATGTGCCGCTAGACATCCCGCGCCACCTTCTTTGCGGCCTTCTTCAGAAGGTCAGCCAGCTGTTGCGCTTCGTCTCGTTCAAGAAGGACATTGACAAGCCGGGTTCCAGTTGTGCCGTTAATGCCTAGAAGCACGTGTTCGGCGTAGATGTTGGGGTGAAGGTCGCGCGGCCCGATGGGGAGGTGCCCGTGGTAGCCGCATACCCCCACAGACACGCTGAAGTAGTCGTCGTGGAACTCCCACGCAGGAGGATTCAACCGGTAGTACGAAAGCTCGGCTACATCAAGACGGTTGACACCAAGAGCCACGTCCTCGGGGTTCTCCCGCACTTTGGCCCACTCGTCATATGCGGCTTGATCTTCGTCCGCGGGTGGTGGTGTGACGTTGTCGATAGACACTGCTATCCCTTTCGGGGTCGAAACACGGCACTGTTCACCGGGTGGTGAAAGTGGACCGCGTTCTCGCCCGAGCCTCGCCTTGCAGTAAGCCGCGTCTCCGCCTGCCCTCCCTAGGGGACAGCCCGTACGCGCGCTCCCGGAGGGGCTTGACGTAACGCCGTGTCATTTACATCCCCCGCGCCCTCTGGGGGCTACACGTGAAATGCGGGCTCTGACAATGCCCTGGTGCCGAGTCACCGGCACGGATTGGAGAGTACATCCGGGACAGCCAGCTGTCATCCCTTCGACAGTGTCGGCCATTCAACTCGTCCCGCTTCGACTGACCACGTCCACACGGCGTCCACAAACTTCACTGACTAGCACGAACTGGACCGATGGTCGTTCGAGCGCCGGATAGACCTGCCCAACCGCTTCTGCCCTACTAGGCCTAGGTGATTAGAGCTTCTAATGGATCGCACGGGTGCGTTGCAGAGTCTGATATCGAATTCGACCGTCGGACTTTTAATCCGCAGGTCCCAGGTTCGAGCCCTGGTGGGGGCACCAGTAGGCCCAGCTGCGCGGCGCCTTGCGTCGCACTTCAGCCCAGCCCGTCGCGGTTGATAGGTTCTTGGTGAAATTCGCCACAGAACACGGAATCTCACGGTTCCGCGAACGACAGGAGCCGCTGACGTGACGAGCACCGACAACGAGGCGCAGCAGCTCGAATTCGTCAATTCAGCGATCGCCGCGACGGTCCCGGCAGCGCACGCCATGGGCGTCCGAGCCGTCGAGGTCCGCCGCGGGTTCGCCGCCACCACAGCCCCAATTTCAGGTAATGGCAACCACTTTGGCGTGATGTACGCCGGCGTGCTGTTCACGGTCGCGGAGGTGCTAGGCGGCCTCCTCGCCGTCGGCGCGTTCGACGCGTCCCAGTTCTATCCACTGGTCAAGGACATGTCCATCCAGTACAAGGCTCCGGCGAAATCCGATGTCCGGGCCGAAGCGGCGCTCAGCGACGACGACATCGCACGGGTCACGGCCGAAGCCGCGGAGCGCGGCAAGTCCGAATACCTCGTCGAAGCGGTGGTCACCGACGCCGACGGGACGGTCGTCGCGACCACCCGGGCAACCTGCCAGCTCCGCCGCCTCGGGAAATGAACTGCCGGCGGCCCGTCAGCCGTCGCAGCACTCATCCCCATCCGGCGCTCCGAGCGCCGGTGCACAGCACGCATCGCCCCGCCACGCACTGACGCCTTCCCTCACGGCAATGCCCGCAATGACCAGCGCGGCGATCGGATCGGCCCACGACCAGCCCAGCAGGCTGTTCAGCACCAGACCGACCAGCAGCACCGCCGACAGGTAGGTGCACAGCAACGTCTGTTTGGAATCGGCGACAGCGGACCGCGAACCGAGTTCCCGGCCGGCCCGGCGCTGCGCGTACGACAGCACCGGCATGACGACGAGGCTGACTGCAGCCAGCACGATCCCGACGGTCGAGTGCTCGGCTTCACTCAAGCCGAGCAGGGCGCGAGCCGCCTCGGCCGTGACATATATCGCCAGGCCGAAGAACGAGAATGCGATGACGCGCAGCGCCACCTTTTCCCGCGCCTCTGGGTTACGGCCCGCGAACTGCCAGGCCACCGCCGCCGCAGACGACACTTCGATCACCGAATCCAGCCCGAAGCCGAGCAACGCCGCAGACGACACCCGGGCACCTTCAGGCAGCGCCACTGCGGCCTCGATGACGTTGTAGGAGATGGTCGCCGCGACGAGCCACCGGATGCGCCGCGCGAGTTGCCCGCGACGGACTTCGCTCAGCGTCATTGACCGCACCCGCACGGCTTGCCGTCAGCACCGACGCAGACGCAGTCCGGATCGACGGCCAGCACCAGGCCCATGAGGTCGTCCAGGGCACGCCCGATGCGGCCGTCCGCGAGTTCGTATCGCATCCGCCGACCTTCGGGAACGGCCACGACCAATCCACAGCCACGCAGACACGTCAGGTGGTTGGACAGAATTTGCCGCGAGACCCCCAGTTGGTCGGCCAGGTCTGACGGATACCCGGGAGTCCGGCTCAGGCTCAACAGGATTCGCGTCCGGGTCGGGTCGGATAACGCATGACCGAAACGCGCCAGGGCGTCGGAGTGTTGGAGCGTGGCCATGCAGCAGACAGTACATCAGTTTATGTATTCAGAAAATGACGTACTATCCGCCCAGCCCACACCCGCCTGGTTGCCCGGCCATTGCCCCCGGCGTGACGCGCCCGGGCTCAGCCGACTTTCGGGCAGTAGAACTGCGGCTGGCCCCGATATTCGAGGGGCGGCAGGTTGCGCGCGGGCGTCTCCACCAACGGCGAATCGATGGGCAGCCGGCCGGACGCCCGGTCCATCGCCGACCGCTTGCGTGGATGCATCAGCCTGCGCTTGGGGCCATATTTCGAGACGAGCGTGATCACGTCGCACAGCCGGTCGTGCACCCATTGCTGACGGGCGGACCAGGAGTACCCCATCAGTTCACGCACCGGCGGGTCATAGAGGGCGACTGTCATGAAGGTCAGGAATCGCTGCATCACCTTCAGGTTCCGCACCCACAGCCAATCCGGAATCCATTGCAGTGAAGGGTGTTTGGGCATGGTCGACAGGTCCATGACCTCGCGTGCCGCGTAGTTGTTCTCCAACACGTTGTGGCACATGTGATCCCAGTACTCCTGGAAATCCTCCCAGCTCTTCGGCACGGGTCGCATGCTCATGCCGTACATGCGAAACCAAGTGACGTGTTCGTCGAAGAGCTGACGCTTGTCCGCCTCGGAGATCCCGCCGCCGAACTTCTCGGCGGCCAGCAAGGTGGACTTGAAGAACGTCGCGTGCGCCCAATAGAAGACATCCGGATTCAACGCGCTGTAGCGGCGCCCCTGATCGTCGACGCCCTTGATCCCGATGTGGTAATCGCGCACCTCAGCACCGGTCTTGGGTGCACGGTCACCGTCGAACACCACACCGCCGATCGGATAGATCGACCGCAGCAGCCGAGGGATCCGCTCCATGAAGAAGATGGAATGTTCCTCCACCGCCGCACCGAGCTGCGGATGCATGTTCTGCATAGAGCCCGCCCAGGTGCCCTGGAACAACCCCGTCCACTGGCCGAAGTATTTCCAGGTCAGTGAATCGGGCCCGAGCGGCACCGCGTCGTAGCCCCCGGGCGCGACGGGGCAACCGACCGCCACGGGCGCAGAATCGCTGGTCATTGGGCATGTGTCGGAAGTATCTTGTGTCACCGGCATTCTTTCCTGGATGTCAGCGGGTATCCTGACTACACGCGTTGTCAGCACTCAGCCTAGGAGTCACGTGCCTTCTGGTCAACGACAGGGCCGCTGGTCGGCCGTCCCCCTGCGGGACCGTCCAGCCCGGCGCCGCGAGGCGCTCATCGACGCCGGGATCGCCGCACTCGGCGACTCCGCCGGTCCTGCGGCCACCGTCCGGGCGGTATGCCGCACCGCCGGCCTGACCGAACGCTACTTCTACGAAAGCTTCACCGACCGCGACGATTTCGTCCGCGCGGTGTACGACGAGGTGTGCACCACGGCCATGGCCGCGCTGAACACCTCGGCGAGCCCACGCGAGGCAGTCGAGCGGTTCGTCACGATGATGGTCGATGACCCCACGCGTGGCCGGGTCCTGTTGATCGCCCCAGCCCTGGAACCGGTACTCACCCGATCCGGCGCCGACTGGATGCCGAGCTTCATCGACCTGTTGCAGCACAAGATGTTTCGCGACGGAGATCCAGCCCGGCGGGCATTGGAGGCCACCAGCCTGATCGGCGCGCTCACCGCGCTGTTCACCGGATACTTGGGCGGCAAGCTGCCGGCCACCCGGGAACAGTTCGTCGACTACTGCGTCGACATGCTGCTCAGCCGGGTCCCCTCACACCATCAAAACGCAGGAATTTCGACGTAACAGTTCAGATTCGCTAGACGGATATGCGTCACAGCAACTTGATGTCACTGTGCGACACAGATACTCTGACTGCTACCAACAGGTACAGATACATCGGGAGGCGCTATGACAGCCGACTACACCGACCTGCAGCTCCTACACGAGCTCGAGCCGGTCGTCGAAACGCTCATCGACCGCCACATGAAGATGCGCAAGGACTGGAACCCCCACGACTACATCCCGTGGAAAGAGGGCAAGAACTACTACGCCCTCGGCGGCCAGGACTGGGACCCGGATCAAGCCAAGCTCTCCGAGGTCGCCCAGACTGCCATGGTCCAGAACCTGCTGACCGAGGACAACCTGCCCTCCTACCACCGCGAGATCGCGATGAACATGGGCATGGACGGCGCCTGGGGCTACTGGGTGAACCGCTGGACCGCCGAGGAGAACCGGCACGGCATCGCCCTGCGCGACTACCTCGTCGTCACCCGCAACTGCGACCCGGTCGAACTGGAAGAACTGCGCGTCGAGCAGGTCACCCGCGGTTTCTCGCCCGGTCAGAACCAGCAGGGCGACCTGTTCGCCGACAAGCTGTTCGAGTCCGTCATCTACGTGTCGTTCCAGGAGCTGGCTACCCGCGTCTCGCACCGCAACACCGGCAAGGCGTGCAACGAACCGGTCGCCGACCAGCTGCTGCAGCGCATCTCGGGTGACGAGAACCTGCACATGATCTTCTACCGCGACATCTCCGCCGCCGGCCTGGACATCGCGCCCAACCAGGCGATGACTGCGGTGCACCGGGTGTTGCGCAATTTCCGGATGCCCGGGTACACGGTGCCCGACTTCCGCCGCAAGGCCGTCGTCATCGCCGTCGGTGGCGTCTACGACCCGCGCATCCACCTCGACGACGTGGTCATGCCGGTGCTGAAGAAGTGGCGCATCTTCGAGCGCGACGACTTCACCGGCGAGGGCGCGCGCCTGCGCGACGACCTGGGCCTGCTGATCGAGGAGCTCGAGGAAACCTGCGCGAAGTTCGAGGTGGCCAAGGAACGCCGCCTGGAGCGCGAGCGCAAGGTCGCCGAGAAGAAGGCGATGAAGAACCTTCTGGTGTCGTCATCAGCGTCTTAAGTCCACCGCGAGACGCGGCGCCTTCGGCCCGATCCCTTCGGATCGGGCCGATCTCGTTGCGCTCCCCGGTGGTGCTCGCCCCCATGGCGGGTGTGACGAATGTCGCCTTCCGTACGGTTTGCCGCGAGCAGGAGCTGGCCCGGGTGGGTACGGTGAGCGGCCTATATGTCTGCGAAATGGTCACCGCACGTGCGCTGGTCGAGCGGAACGCCGCCACCATGCACATGACGACGTTCGCGCCCGAGGAATCACCCCGCTCGCTGCAGCTCTACACCGTCGACCCGGCCACCACGTACGCTGCGGCCAAGATGATTGTCGACGAGAACATGGCCGACCACATCGACATGAATTTCGGCTGCCCGGTGCCCAAGGTCACCCGGCGCGGCGGCGGGTCGGCGCTGCCCTACAAGCGCAAGCTGTTCGGCCAGATCGTGTCGGCCGCGGTGCGCGCCACCGAGGGCACCGACATCCCGGTCACCGTGAAGTTCCGGGTCGGGATCGACGACGCCCACCACACTCACTTGGACGCCGGCCGGATCGCCGCGGACGAGGGCGCCGCCGCCGTCGCGCTGCACGCCCGTACCGCCGCGCAGCGCTACTCCGGCACCGCCGACTGGGACCAAATCGCCGCGCTGAAAGCCCACGTCACCGGCATCCCGGTGCTCGGCAACGGCGACATCTTCGACGCCGACGATGCGCTGCGCATGATGGCGGAGACCGGGTGCGACGGCGTGGTCATCGGGCGCGGCTGCCTGGGCCGGCCCTGGTTGTTCGCCGAGTTGTCGGCCGCCTTCAACGGCCAGCCCCGCCCCACGCCGCCGACCCTCGGCGAGATCGCGGACATCATCCGGCGCCACGGCCAGCTGCTGGCCGAACATTTCGGTGAGGACAAGGGCATGCGCGACATCCGCAAGCATGTCGCCTGGTACCTGCACGGCCTGCCCGCCGGCGCCGATCTGCGCCGGGCCCTGGCCCTGGTCAAGACCCTGGCCGAGTTGAATGAGCTGCTGACCCAACTGGATTCGGACGTCCCGTTCCCGGACTGCGCGGAAGGCCCGCGCGGCCGGCAGGGCTCACCCGGGTCGGTGGTGCTGCCCGAGGGCTGGTTGGACGATCCCGATGACTGCACTGTGCCGTTCGGCGCTGACATGGTCAACTCTGGCGGGTAAGCGTGAGCGACCATGACCGGACGGGCGGAGACGCCGCCTCCGGCGGTGTCGGAAAGACTGACTCTGCCGGCGACAACCCCTGGGTAACCCGAACCACGCGGGCCGCCGGGCCGGTCAGGGCACCGTGGGAGCGGGCCGCTCAACTGCCCGACGTGCCGGACGACGAGGCCACCGGCAGCCACGGCGGTGGTGGCGTCACGGTCGCCGACCTCATCGCCCGGCTTTCCGGTGGACCGGCCGGTTCGCCCGGTTCGTCCGCACCCAGCGGCACCGACGTGCCACCGGCGCCCATAGCCCCGCCTACGCCGGCAAGCCCGCAGAGGCCCGGGCCCGCCGCGCCGGCTCGCCCCGAACCGTATCCCGAGCGCCGACGTCCAGCCGCCGGTCCGCCGGCCCGCGCCGTGCGCCCGCTTCCCGAATCCGACCCAGTGACAGAGGTTTTCGACGCACCGCTGGTGTCACTGTCGGATCCTGTGGCGCTTCCCGAGCCGGATCAACTGCCCCGGCCGACCCACGCCGACGCTCCCCCGCCCGTCGCCGACCACCGCACCCGCCACATCGTCGGCGCAGTCGCCCGCGCCGCCACCGCACTGGCCGCGGTACTCGCGCTGTCATTGACCGGCGCCGCGTGGCAATGGCAGACCACCAAGAACCACAGCATGAACAGGGTTGCGGCGCTCGACCTCAACTCCCGCGACATCATCGACCCCAACGCCCAATTCGGCGACGAGAACTTCCTGATCGTCGGGGTGGACAGCCGCTACGGCGAGAACGCGGACATGGGCGCCGGCACCACCCAGGATGCTGGTGGCACCCGCTCGGACACCATCATGCTGGTGAACATCCCGGCGAGCCGCAAACGCGTGGTAGCCGTGTCATTCCCGCGCGATCTGGCGATCAAGCCGATCCAATGCGAGGCCTGGGACCCCAAGACCGGGGCCTACGGTCCGCTCTACGACGAAGACACCAAAAGCTATGGGCCCGACCAGGTCTACACCGAGACCAAGCTGAACTCGACCTACGCATTCGGTGGCCCGAAATGTTTGGTCAAGGAGATCCAGAAACTGTCGGGCCTCTCGATAAACCGTTTCATGGCAGTCGATTTCGCGGGCTTCTCCAAGTTGGTGGACGCCGTCGGCGGGGTCGAGGTGTGCAGCACCACCCCACTCGAGGATTACGAACTGGGTACGGTGCTGGACCACGCCGGCCGTCAGATCATCGACGGCCACACCGCGCTGCAGTATGTCCGGGCCCGCCAGGTGACCACCGAGGTCAACGGCGACTACGGGCGCATCAAACGCCAGCAGATGTTCCTGTCGTCGCTACTGCGATCGATGATCTCCAAGGACACGTTCTTCAACCTCGGCAAGCTCAACAACGTCGTCAACCTGTTCATCGACGACTCCACCGTCGACAACATCACCACCAAGGACCTGGTCCAACTCGGCCAGTCCATCCAGGGCGTCAGCGCCGGCAGAGTCACGTTCGTGACGGTGCCCACCGGCGTTACCGACTCGGAAGGCAACGAACCGCCGCGGGTCGACGACATGCGCGCCCTGTTCGACGCCATCATCAACGACGACCCGCTGCCCGAGGAACGCAACGCCGACAACACCCCGGTGCCGGCTACTCCCGCCGCGCCCGATGCCGCGATCGGCAATACGGACGGCGAGGTGATGAACACCGTCACCACCGATCCCGGCCAGGTCACGGTGCGCGTATCCAACTCGACCGGCCAGGACGGACTGGCCGCCACCGCAGCCAAAGAGCTGGAGCAGCACGGTTTCACCGTCACCACGCCTGACGACTACCAGGGCCAGGTTCCGTCCACGACGGTGATGTTCTCGCCCGGCTACGAGCAGGCCGCAGCGACGGTGGCGTCGTCGTTCACCAATCCCCGCATCGAGCGCGTATCCGGCCTCGGCGACGTCGTCCGCGTGGTGCTCGGGTCCGATTTCACCGCTGCGTCCGCACCGGCCGCCAGCGGCAAGGCGGAACAGATCCGGGTGATCCGCGGCAGCCAGGCCGGCGAACCCACCAAACTCCCCGAAGATCTGTCCGTCACCAACGCCGCTGACACCACCTGTAAGTAACCGAGCAGTCGGCATTCACCGGCCGTTCATCACCAGATCGCGGCATGTCCGGCAGCCGGAAAGTAGGCTGGAGCCCATGCGTACCGCGTACCACGAGCAGCTTGAGAACCTGACCAGCCGTCTTGGCGAGATGTGCGGATTGGCCGGCGTTGCCATGGAACGTGCGACTCAGGCTTTGCTGCAGGCCGACCTGGTACTGGCCGAGCAGGTCATCTCCGACCATGAACAGATCGCAGCGATGAGTGCACAGGCCGAAGAACAGGCCTTCATCGTGCTGGCGCTGCAGTCCCCGGTGGCCGGTGACCTGCGCGCGGTGGTCAGCTCGATCCAGATCGTCGCCGATGTGGACCGCATGGGCGCGCTCGCGCTGCATGTCGCCAAGATCGCCCGTCGTCGCCACCCGCAGCATGCGCTGCCCGAGGAGGTCAACGGCTACTTCGCTGAAATGGGGCGGCTGGCAGTCGAATTGGGCAACACCGCGCAAGAGGTGCTGCTCACCCAGGACCCGGAGCGGGCCGCCCGGATTCAGGAAGAAGACGACGCGATGGATGACCTGCACCGTCATCTGTTCAGCGTGATGATGGACCGGGATTGGAAGCACGGAGTGACTGCGGCAGTCGACGTGACACTGCTCAGCCGCTTCTACGAGCGCTTCGCCGATCACGCGGTCGAGGTCGCCCGGCGGGTGATCTTCCAGGTCACCGGCCGCTACGCCACCGACGACGACCTGCCCACCTCGCGGTAGACCGCTACTCGGCCGGAACGATGCGTACGCCGTCGCGCCCGCTGGCCAGCAGATCCACCAGCATCCGCGACAGCACCGACAATTCGGCAGCGGTATAGCGCGACAGAAAGTCGTGCCTGCCGGCGTCCATCTCGTCGTGCATGCGCTGGTGCACCGCGATCACCAACTCCCCGTCGGCGGTGGGTGTCAGCTGCAGTTCTTTGCGATTGCCAGGCACCGCGGATCGGTCCACCAGCCCGCTGCCGACCAGCCGTTGCACATGTTTGGACGCGGTGCCCTTCAGCTGGCCGGCGCGCGCGGCCAGGCCCACCACGCTGACCGGCCCGTCGGCCAGGGCGGCCAGTAGATGCAGGCTCAATGTCGGCAGCTCACGCACCGCGCGTTCGAGCCGCCGCGGGCATTGCTGGGCCAGATAATCCCGCTCGGCGTCGACCTCGTCGCTGTCGAACTTGTCCCCCACCGCACCGATCAATTCCCCGATCTCGGCGATCAGCGCGGACTTAGTTTTCACGGAAACCATCTTGCCATCGACCCGATCGCCGGCCTATAGTTTCCCAGGAAACCTTTTACGAGCCGAGGAGCGCCATGAAGGCAGCAGTCGTGCACGAGTGGGGCCAGCAGCCCCGCTACCTGGATTACGCTGAACCGCAGCCGAGCGACGGCGCCGTCGTAGCCGCGGTGGAAGCCTCGGCCCTGACCAACCTCAGCCGCCTGGTGATCATGGGAAAGCACTACAGCAGCAAGGAAATTCAGTTGCCCGCCATCGCCGGGGTGGACGGCGTGGCCCGCCTGGACGACGGCACCCGCGTGTACACCGGGGCGCTGGCGCCCTACGGGCTGATGGCCGAACGAACCCTGGTAGTGCCGGCCGGCGCCGTCCCGGTGCCCGAGCACGTCGACTCGGTCACCGCCGCGGCGGTACCCAATCCCGGCATCTCCGCATGGATGACCCTGGACTACGCCGCCCAGACCAAACCCGGCGACCACGTCCTGGTCCTCGGCGCCACCGGGGTCACCGGATCACTGGCTGTGCAGTTGGCCAAATCGGTGTTCGGGGCCGGGCGGGTGGTAGTGGCCGGCCGCAACTCCGCGCGGCTGGACTGGCTGCGCACCGTCGGAGCGGACGACGTCATTCGACTCGGCACCGACGACCTCACCGAAAGCGTTGTCGCCCAACACTCCGCGCGCCCGTTCGACGCGGTCATCGACTATCTCTGGGGTTCGCCCGCGCAAGAAGTTCTCGCAGCGCTGGCCGCCGCACATTCGTCGACGCATTTCCACGCCACCCGTTTCATCCAGGTCGGGGCAATGACCGGAGAGACCATCTCCGTCGATGCGTCGACTCTGCGCAGCACCGGCATCACGCTGCAGGGTGTGGGCATCGGCAGCGTGCCGTTCGACGCCATCCTGCGGGCGCGCACCGAAGGGTTGCCCCGGATGTTCGCCATGCTCGAGGCCGGGGAATTGCACCTGACCACCGTGGCGCGGCCGCTGGCTGACATCGAAAACGTCTGGGCGGCAAAGGAACCGTCAGGCACCCGGGTTGTCATCACGCCGTAGCACCGGCCATCTCCCCGCGAATAGCCGGTTGGCTACCAGGGTTCGTTAGGAGAGGTTGCTGACCGCGGCGGCCACTTTGGACTGGAAGCCCGGCGGGAGCGGAATGTAGCCGCTCTTGGTGAGGTCGGTCTGCCCGACTGTGGTGGTGGATTGCAGAAAAGCCTTCACAGCCTTACCGACCTCGGCATCGGGATTCTTGGAGCAGACGAGTTCGTAACTGGCCAGCATGATGGGGTACACCCCCTTATCAGTCGTACTATAAATCGCCGACAGGTCGACGATGATGTTGTCGCCTTGACCGGAGACCTTCGCGCCCGCAAGGGTTTTGCCTACCCAGTCGTCGCCGATATGAACGATTCCCGCTTGCGTTCGGATGTCTGCTGCGGCCATGTTTTGATTGATGGCGTAGGACCATTCGTTGTAGCTAATGGCGCCTTCGGTCTTGGTGACCAATGCGGAAGTGCCTTCGTTCCCAGGGGCACCTTGACCGACGCCACCGTGAAATACCTTGCCGGTTCCGCGATTCCACGCGCCCTGCGATGCTGCCTGAAGGTACTGCTGGAAGTTGTCGGTGGTTCCCGACTGGTCGGTGCGGTAGACGACGTGGATGTCCTCGGCGGGCATCGTTCCGTTGAGCGCGGTGATTGCGGGGTCGTCCCAGCGTGTGACGACGCCGGTGAAGATTTTGGCGATCGTGGGCGCGTCCAGGGTGAGGACACTGACGGAGCCGAGGTTGAACGTGATCGCCAGCGGCCCGAAGATGACGGGCAGATTCCAGACGTCGGCACCGTTACACCGCTGCTTGGCAGCGGTGTATTCATCACCCTGTAGCGGTGAGTCTGATCCACCGAAATCCGTTTTGCCAGAGATGAATTCGTTGACTCCAGCGCCCGAGCCGTTGGACGTATAGGTCAGCGTCTGCCCAGGGCAGGCGTTCTGGTAGCTCTTGACGAAGTGGGTCATGGCGTTGGCTTGTGCGGTCGAACCGCTGGCGACGAGATCCTTTTTGCCACCGCATTCGATCTTCGCGTTCTGGACGTACGGCTGGACGGGGCTTGTCGTGGCGCAAGCCGAAAGCGCGAGGGCCGATGCCGCGACGAGGTGGATGATGGCGCGGGATTTACTGGTTGTCATGGTGTTTGGGCTCCCTTGTTTCATTTCGGTTGATGACGATGTGCGCGGAATGTATGACAGCGAGTGTCGACGTCTGGGCTCGAGCCGATCGATTAATTCGGCTCCCGGCGGTGGTGGTGGGCCGCGCCGCAACCCGTGTCGTGACCTCCGAATTTGCGGCGACTCCTCGGTCCCGCAGAGAAGGCGCCCGGTGCCAGATGCGACCGATAGTGCGTCGGGATGGTGCGGTGCCCCTGCCGAGAAATTAGCTCAATATTCATTGAGTCAATTTGAACTGAGGTAGATGCTGCGGTCAAGGTCCCCGGTTCAAATGGCCAGATGCGTCGTCGGCAATTCATCCGCAGTGCAGGTGGCATTCGTTCAACGGAGGTTCAGCGGCGCGGACCGGCGCGCAACAACCGTCGCGACCGCGTCGCTTCTCCGCTCCGCATCTACGGAAAGCGCAATCGGGTCGCACGGCGATCTTCCCGCTCTCGCCGAACGGCAGCCAGAAAATCTGAACCCGCCCGCTGACCGACCCCCGGATGAACTCGATGTTCACGAACTGTCCACTTGCGCACCGATATCGATATCTGTCAATATCGATGAATGTCGATATCGCCGGACGTGTCATCCATCGACGCATGCTGCGCCACCACCTCAATACTGCGGGAAGCGCTGACGGCGGAGGCTGCCGCAGAGATGACGATCAAGCTGAAGGCATTGGCCGACCCCGTGCGGCTGCGCCTGTTCAGTGCGGTCGCCACACGGGCGGGCGGCGAGGCGTGCGTATGCGATGTCTCCGACGGCCTCGACGTGAGCCAGCCGACGATTTCACACCATTTGAAGGTGCTGCGCGACGCGGGCCTGCTCACGTCGCAGCGCCGCGCATCGTGGGTGTACTACACCGTGGCCCCCGAAGCGCTGGCCAGCTTGTCCGCGTTTTTCAATCCGATCAACATCGATGCTCCCACCGAGGTGACCCTATGACCGACACTGTCCCAAACCCCACCGATGCGCATGTAATGGGCAAACTGTCCACACTGGACCGGTTTCTGCCGATGTGGATCGGTATCGCGATGGCCGCCGGCCTGCTGCTGGGCCACCAGATTCCGGGCCTGAACACCGCCATGGAAAAGGTTCAGGTGGACGGCATTTCGCTGCCCATCGCACTGGGGCTATTGATAATGATGTACCCGGTGC
>JARLGR010000259.1 GCA_031292665.1 Mycobacterium sp.
CGCGGCGCTGCGCAACGGCCTGTCCTGACTGCGGCTATTGAGGTACTGTCGCCGACAATGACTGCGGCGATGGGAGCCCACTGATGCCGGCGGTCACCGCCGCCGACACGGCGCTGGCGCTCTTCGCGGTGTTCGGTGTGCTCGGATTCGGTTGGCGCAGTTGGCTGCAGTACCGGCGCACCGGCTCGACCGGTTTTCGCGGCATCAGCGCGTCCGGGGCGGTGGAACGACTCGCCGGAGTGGGCTTCGTCGTCGCGCTGGTCGTGGCCGTGAGCGCCCCGGTCCTGCAGCAGGCCAACGTCATCGAACCCGTTCGCATGCTCAGCGCGGTCTGGATCCAGGTCATCGGGCTTGTCATCGCGACGGCCGGCATCGCGGCGACGGTGTATGCGCAACTCGAGATGGGCGATTCCTGGCGAATCGGGGTGGACGAGAAGGAAGCCACCGCGCTGGTGCACACCGGCGTGTTCGGCCGGATACGCAACCCCATCTACACCGCCATGGTCACCGTCGGCCTTGGGATCGCTCTGGTGACGCCGAACGTCGTTGCATGCGCGGGCTTCGTTCTGCTCGTCGCCACTATCGAAATCCAGGTCCGTGGCGTCGAGGAGCCTTACCTCTCGCGCACGCACGGCGACGCCTACCGCGCCTACACAGCCCGCGTAGGTCGGTTCATTCCCAGGGCCGGACTCATTCGGTAGCGCGCAGAGTCGCCACGTCGTGGGCGATCGTCAGACCGTCGGCCATCTCCAGTTCGTCCGCCGTCTGGTTGAGCAGCACGCGACTGCGGTTCGGCGATAGCAGCGCCGACAGGTAGTGATGCGGGGCGTCGGCCGCAAACGCCAGGCGGTTGACGCGCAGCAGCGCGGCACCGATTGCCGCGTCGAGCAGACGTGCGTTGCGCGGGCCAGCGATCTCCGCGGTGATTTCGTGCCGCACCCGGCCCACGACCACCCCGGCATCCGACAGCAGCTGGTAGAGCGGTGCGCGCCGCAGCGCGGAATCGGTCAACGTGTCGGCCAGATCCAGCGGCAGCCATGCGTCACTCACAATCAAGGGCTCGCCGGTCCTGCGTTGCCGCCGCACCCGCATGATCTGCAACAATTCGCCGGGGTTCTCTAGCGCCTCGGCGATCATCCGCGGGGGGCGTCGTACTCCCAATTCGATTACGTCGACCTCGGTTTCGAACTGGGTCTGCCGCAGCCCCTGCATGTAGGAGCGACCGGTCGACGAAACGTCGGCCGGACCGTGCCGGCGCACGAACGAACCCACGCCCTGCCTGCGCTCGATGTATCCCTGTTCGGCGAGATCCGCCAGAGCCCGGCGCACTGTGATGCGAGAGACCCCGAACTGGTCGCACAGCGTCTGCTCGGTCGGCAACGCGTCACCGGGGACCATGGCACCGCGATCGATCTCATCGTGCAGCACCAAAAACAGCTGACGGTGCAACGGCACTCCGGCTGCGGTAGACGCCGGTCCGGCCTTGACGCTGCGCTGTTGCACGGTGGTCAATGTTTCCACACGGCCCCTCTTGCGCAGTCGGATCAGTTGTTATATGTATATAACAACTGATCACGCCTCAGGAGGCTCGATGACCGCGGTGCAGCGACAAACCGCCACCGATCCGGCAGGGCCGACCGGGCGGCTGGCCACCTGGGTCGCCGGTCTTACGCTCGACGAGGTGCCGCACACCGTCGTCGCGCGGGCGAAGCACCTCCTGCTTGACGGCGTGGGTTGCGCCCTGGTCGGTGCCCAGTTGCCCTGGTCACGAGTCGCCACGAACGCCGTCCTCGACCTGGAAGGCGGCGGCAACAGCGTCGGCACAGTCGTCATAGGAACCGGCCACACCACCTGCGCACCGGCTGCCGCGGTGCTGAACGGCACCTTCATTCAGGGCTTCGAACTCGACGACTTTCACCCCCTCGCCCCGCTGCACAGCTGTTCGCTACTCATCCCGGCGCTGCTGTCGACGGTATCCGCACGGCCGGAGACGACCACCGGTGCCGACATGCTGCTGGCGGCGATCGCCGGCTTCGAAGTCGGTCCGCGGGTGGGCTACACGCTGCATGGGACCCAAATGCTCGACCGCGGCTGGCACTCCGGCTCGGTCTTCGGCACGCACGCCGCGGCAATGGCGTCCGGCAAACTGCGCGGGCTGCCGCCGGCGCAACTCGAGGACGCCCTCGGCCTGGCCGGCACCCAGTCGGCGGGGCTGATGGCCGCGCAGTACGAGGCCATGAGCAAGCGCATGCATCACGGCCTGGCGGCGCGCAACGGCTTTTACGCCGCGGGTCTTGCGGCAGCCGGGTACACCGGCATCAAGCGGGTCTTCGAGCGCGAATACGGCGGATTTCTGAGCGTTTTCGGTGAGGGCCACGAACCCGACGCCTCGCTGCTCACCGGGCAGCTCGGCCAGCGGTGGGAAACCACCGTCATCATGGTCAAGTCCTACGCCGCGATGGGCGGACTGCACGGCGCGATCGATGCCGCCCGAGAGCTGCGGGGCTCGATTGCACCGCATGATATTTCGGCGATCGACATCACGGTCGGCGAGACCATCTACAAGCATGGCTGGTGGCCGCCGGAGCGGCCGCTCACCCCGATGGGCGCCCAGATGAATATCGGATACACGACCGCCGCGGCGCTGCTCGACGGCAACGTGCTGCCCGAGCAGTTCACCGCAGCCCGGCTCGATTCCGACGACATCTGGTCGCTGATCGCGGCCACGGCGGTGCACCTCGACGAGTCGCTGACCCACGCCGACATCACCGAGAAGTTTCGCACCGAGGTCGCGGTCACCACGCGGGACGGCACCGTGCACGACGCCCGAGTCGTCCAACCGCACGGCGCGCCCACCGACCCGGTCACCAACGACGAACTCGTCGCCAAGTTCCACGCGCTTGCCGACCGGGTCACCGACCACGGGCGCGCCCAAGCGATCGAACGGGCGGTGCTCGGTCTCGACCAGCTCGATGACGCCGAGGATCTGATAGCTCTGCTCGCCGCGCCCGTCGCGGCCGCACTGGACTGAAAGGATACGAAATGCCTACCACCCCGGCCCGCCAGCGGCTGAAAGACCTGCTGGACAAGCACGAACTCATCGTTGCGCCAGGCGTCTTCGACGGGATCTCCGCGCAGCTGACCAAACGGACTGGCCACGTCGCGGCGTACATGACCGGCGCCGGCGTGGCGGCGTCTGGCTTCGGGTTGCCCGACATCGGCCTGGTCACGGCGACCGAAATGGCCGGCCGGGCCGCGATGATCGCCGACGCGTTGGGCGACATCCCGCTGATCGCCGACGCCGACACCGGCTACGGCGCACCCATGAACGTGGTGCGCACGGTCCGTTCCTACGAAGCGGCGGGGGTGGCCGCGATCCAGCTGGAAGACCAGGTGTTCCCCAAGCGGTGCGGGCACCTGCCGGACAAACAGGTCGTCGACGCGTCAGTGTTCGAACAGGCGCTCGCCGCCGCGCTGGACGTCCGCTACGACGAAAACCTGCTGGTAGTGGCTCGCACCGACGCGCGCGCCCCGCTCGGCCTGGCCGCGGCGATCGAACGCGCGAACCGGTACGCGCGAGCGGGCGCGGACATCATCTTCGTCGAGGCCCCGCAGGATGCCGGTGAAATCGAGCGCATCGCAAAGGAAGTCGATGCACCCCTGCTGATCAATCTGGTGCTCGGTGGCATGACGCCACTTCAGTCGGCCTCGCGGCTGCAGGAGCTGGGATATGCGATCGCGATCCACCCGAGCAACCTGCTGACACAGGCGACGTTCGGCATGCTGCAGAGCCTCTGCGAGCTCAACGGCACCGATATCGCCGCCCACCTGCCGGCCTCCCCCAGCGGCTTCTTCAACCTGCTTGGCATGGCGGAGTGGCTGGAGCTCGACGCCCGGCACGCCCGCAAGGACGCATCATGGGCATGACGATCATCGAGAAGATCCTCGCTCGCAAGGTCAGTTGCGAGGCGGTTTCGCCCGGTGACACCGTCGTGGTCGACGTCGACATGACCGTCCTGATCGACCTGCAGTTCGCGACGATGTGGATCCAGCCCAACCGCATTCACGACCCGGACAAGCTGGCGGTCGTCATGGATCACGCCGTACCCGCCCCGACGATCAAGGACGCCGCCGGCGGCCGGCAGGCCCGCAAGTTCGTTGCCGACTTCGGCATCGAGCGATTCTACGACGTGGGCCGGCACGGCATCTGCCACCAGGTTGTCGCCGAGAACGGGTTGGCACGACCGGGAGAAGTATTGGCCTGCGCCGATTCGCATACCTGCGCCGCGGGTGCCTATAACACCGCGGCCCGCGGCCTGGGGCCCGCCGAGATCTATTCGATCATGTGCACCGGCACCACCTGGTTCCAAGTCGCGCCGACCGTCCGCTACGAGTTCGACGGCGCCAAAGCGGACGCGGTGAGCGGCAAGGACATCTTTCTGCACATCGCCAACGAATACGGCGACGCCCCCAACCTGAACCTCGAATTCGGCGGCCCCGGCTTGGCCGGCCTGCCGATGCATGATCGGCGCACGATCGCGACCCAGTGCGCCGAGGTCTCGGCCGATTTCGGCACTTTCGAGCCCGACGACGTGCTGGAGTCGTTTCTCGCCAAGCGCGGGATCACCGGATACGAGGCCGCCGCACCGGACTCCGACGCCGCCTACCAAGAGGTTCGGCCCGTCGACCTGTCCAAGCTCGAACCCTACGTCGCGCGGCCGGGCACCGTCAGCCGCAACGGGCTGCCCGTCTCCCGGCTGGACGGGCAAAAGGTGGACCAGGCCTTCATCGGCTCGTGCCCGAACGGCCAGCTGGAGGACCTCCAGATCGCCGCAGAAGTGCTGCGCGGCAAAACCGTTGCTCCGGGGGTGCGACTGCTCGTCACGCCCGCCTCCCAGGCCGTGTACCGGGAGGCCATGCGGTTGGGGTATTTGCAGGACCTCGCGGACGCGGGTGCCGTCATCACCAACTCCACCTGCGGCGCGTGTTTCGGCTACCACATGGGTGTGCTCGGGCCTAACGAGGTGTGCATCACGTCGAGCACACGCAACTTCACCGGCCGCATGGGCAGCACCGAGGCGGAGATCTTCATGGCGTCGCCCGCGACCGTGGCCGCGTCCGCGATCACCGGCTACATCACCGACCCGAGGTACGTGACGGCATGAGCATCGTGTTCAGCGGCAAGGTGTGGGTGTTCGGCGACAACCTCAACACCGACGACATGTATCCGGGATTTGCGCTGAAAATGGATCCTGCGGAGGCGGCCAAGCACATCTTCTATGAGGTCCGCCCGGGGTGGACCGATCAGGTGTCTCCGGGTGACATCGTGTTGGCCGGCAAGAATTTCGGGCTGGGGTCCTCGCGGCCGGTCGCGGCACTGTTCACCGTGCTCGGCGTCGCCGGGCTCGTCGCCGAGGAGTTCAATTCGCTCTTTTTCCGCAACGCCGTCAACACCGGACTGCCCGCGATGACCATTCCCGACGCCACCGGCGTGTTCCACGAGGGCGACACCGGAACCTTCGATCTGACCGCCGGCACCTGGCGTAACGACACCACCGGGGCCTCGGGAAGCGTCCCCAAACTACCCGACCTCATCCTCGACATCATCGAAAGCGGTGGCGTCTTGCCGCGACTGGTGGCGCAGGGCTATCTACCCGACGAATTGGGTGACGTGCTGCGATCGCCCACCGTGGCGATCCGCGTCGCCGGGAGCGGCGCGTGATGGTCCTCCCGGGAAGGCTGCTCCGCGGAGTTCGCGCCGGCCCGCATCGAAGTCCCCTGGCGGGCAGCGCCTTCGACGCGCCCGAGTCGATCACCGTGACCAGCAGCGCGTTCTCCGACGGCGGCGCGATGCCGCCCTCCAGCGCGGGAAGGGGCGTAGGGGACAACACCTCGCCGCCGCTGCGCTGGGAGGGGCTGCCGCCCGAGACCGGGCAGGTGGTGCTGATCATCGACGACGTCGACGTGCCGCTGCCCCGCCCACTGCTGCACACCATCGCGGTAATCGAGCCGGCGCTCGAGGCCGTCGCCGCGGGTTCCTTGAAGCAGGGAAGCCCGGGAATGCGTTTCATCCGAGCGGACTTGGGGCACCGCGGCTATGCCGGGCCACGTCCGATTCCAGGTCACGGCCCGCACCGCTACCGGTTCCACGTGCTCGCGATCGACGAGTCCATTGCGGACACCGTCACGACAGTCAGGGCCCTGCTGGCCGCGATGGCCGGTCATGTGCTGGCCCGGGGCGTGCTGACCGGCACGTACGAGCGCGCCTGATGGCGCGCTACTCCTCGGGTATCTCGCGTTCGATCTCGTCGAGCCAGATGCGCGCGGACATGTCCGACGGGGCCCGCCAATCCCCCCGCGGCGACAGCGAACCCCCGTGCGACACCTTGGGCCCATTGGGCAGTGCCGAGCGTTTGAACTGGCTGAACGAGTAGAACCGCTGCACGAAAACGCTCAGCCAATGCCGGATTTCCTTCAGCGAGTACGACGGCCGCTTGTCCTCGGGGAAACCGGGCGGCCAGTTGCCCTGGTCCGGGTCGCTCCAGGCATGCCAGGCCAGGAACGCTATCTTCGACGGCCGGAACCCATAGCGCAGCACATGGAACAACGAGAAGTCCTGCAGCGCAAACGGCCCGACCTTCGCCTCGCTGCTCTGCAACTCCTCCTCCTCGCCGCTCGGAACCAGCTCCGGGGTGATCTCGGTGTCGAGCACCGACTGCAACACGTCGGTGACCTCCGACTCGAACTGACCCGACGAGATGACCCAGCGGACGAGGTGCTGGACCAGCGTCTTGGGCACGCCGGCATTGACGTTGTAGTGCGACATCTGGTCGCCGACCCCGTAGGTCGACCAACCCAGGCCCAGCTCGGAGAGGTCGCCGGTACCCAGCACGATGCCGCCGCGCTGGTTGGCGAGCCGGAACAGATAGTCGGTGCGCAGGCCGGCCTGGACGTTTTCGAAGGTGACGTCGTAGACCTTCTCGCCGCGCGCAAACGGGTGGTCGATCTCCTTGAGCATCAGCTCCGCGGTCTCGGTGATGTCGATTTCGGAGAAGGTGACACCAAGTGCGCGACACAGCTCGATCGCATTGCGCTTGGTACGATCCCCCGTCGCGAAGCCGGGCAGCGTGAACGCGAGAATATCGCTGCGCGGCCGCTCCTCGCGGTCCATCGCGCGCGCGGCGACGATCAGGGCGTGCGTCGAGTCCAGGCCACCGGAAATCCCGATGACGACCTTGGGATAGTTCAACGCACGCAATCGCTGCTCGAGCCCTGCGACCTGGATGTTGTAGGCCTCGTAGCAATCCTGTTCCAGGCGTTCGCGATTCGCCGGGACGAACGGAAAGCGCTCGATCTCTCGGCGCAGCCCGAAGTCGCCGCCCGGTGGGTCGAGCCGAAACTCGATGCGCCGGAAGGACTCCGACGTCCGGTGGTGGCGCCGGTTGTCGTCGAAGGTGCCCATGCGCAGCCGTTCGGATCGCAGCAGCTCGGTGTCGACGTCGGCGATGCTGCGCCGCTCCCCCTTGGGAAAACGCTCGGACTGGGCGAGCAGCACGCCGTTCTCGAAGACCATGGTTTGGCCATCCCACGCCAGGTCGGTGGTCGATTCACCCTCCCCCGCGGCGGCGTAGACGTAGGCCGCCAGGCACCGGGCCGACGCCGAACGGGCCATCAGACTACGGTCCTCGGCGCGGCCGATCGTGATAGGGCTTCCGGACAGGTTGGCCAGCACCGTCGCACCCGCCAGCGCCGCCTCGGCGCTGGGCGGAATCGGCACGAACATGTCCTCGCAGATCTCGACGTGGAGCACCAGCCCGGGCAGGTCGGACGCGGCGAACAGCAGGTCGGGCCCGAACGGCACCTCGCTGTCGCAGATACGGATGGTGCCGCGCTCGTCGTCTCCCGGGGCGATCTGCCGGCGCTCGTAGAACTCCCGATAGGTGGGTAGGTAGGACTTCGGCGCCACGCCGAGCACCGTGCCGCGGTGGATGACGACGGCGGTGTTGTAGATGCGGTGCCGGTGGCGCAGCGGGGCGCCGACGACCAAAACGGGCAGCAGATCGGTCGAGGCGGCAACGATGTTCTCGACGGCGTCGTTGACGTCGTCGAGCAACAGATCCTGGAGCAGGATGTCCTCGATGGAGTATCCGGACAGCGTCAGCTCCGGGAAGACGGCCAGCGCAACGGCATCGTCGTGGCACTCGCGCGCCATCCGCAGCACCGACTCGGCGTTGGCCGCCGGATCGCCGATCGCGGAGCGGTGCGTGCAAGCGGCGACCCGCACGAAGCCCTGGCTGTAAGCGTTGTAAAAGTCCTTACCAGAGTCCATAGCCCGTCCATTGTCCATTGCCGGGTGTCAACTCGTGGGCGCCGGGTGTCCCCGGGACCAGGAGCGGCTGCTGAAGATCTGGTGCACGCGAGCGCGAGCGTGCGCAGAATGCGGCCTTGTCGGCGTGTCGTCGTGCAAACGCGCACGCTCGCGCGGGACGCGCGGCGGCTACCCTCGGGGAGGTGACCGCCCGCCGCCCCGAAGCCCCGGAACTGGTCGCGCTGCTGGCCGGTCGCCGGGTCGCGGTGCTGACCGGCGCGGGCGTCTCCACCGACTCCGGCATTCCCGACTACCGCGGGCCCGATTCGCCGCCGAGCAGTCCGATGACCATCCGCCAGTTCACCGTGGACCCCGTGTTCCGGCAGCGGTACTGGGCGCGCAATCACGTCGGCTGGCGGCACATGGACGACACCCTGCCGAACGCCGGGCACCGGGCGCTGGCCGCGCTCGAGCGCGCGGGCGTGGTGACCGGCATCGTCACCCAGAACGTCGACCTGCTGCATACCAGGGCGGGCAGCCGCAACGTCGTCAACCTGCACGGCACCTACGCGCAGGTGATCTGCCTTGGCTGCGGCCACACCATGACCCGCGCCGCGCTGGCCGACCAACTCGAAGCACTCAACCCGGGATTCATCGAGCGGGCCGAGGCCGCCGGCGGGCTGGCTGTGGCTCCGGACGCTGACGCCGTCATCGCCGATACCGCATCGTTCCGCTATCTGGACTGCCCGCGCTGCGGCGGCATGCTCAAGCCGAACATCGTCTATTTCGGCGAGATCGTCCCCAAAGAGGTTGTCGCTGAGGCGTATTCACTGGTCGACCAGTCCGATGCACTGCTGGTCGCCGGCTCGTCGCTGACCGTGTTCTCCGGCTACCGGTTCGTGCGTCACGCCGCCGCCAGCGGCATCCCGATCGGCATCGTCAACCGCGGCCGCACCCGCGGCGACGACCTGGCCACCGTCAGGGTGGACGGCGGCTGCTCCGAGATGCTGGTGCTGTTATCCGAAGAACTGCTGCCGGTGGCCCTGCACTAACGCCCCACCACGACGAGGTCGTCGGCGTGCACGGCGGGCCGGCGCAACTCCCCGGGCAGCTCCGAGGTCGACCGGCCCATCATGGTGGCGAGTTCGGCCGCGTCGTAGGTGACCACCCCACGCGCCACCATCGTCGCGTCCGGTCCGAGCAGTTCGACGATGTCACCGCCGTAGAACCGGCCCGACACCGCGGTGATCCCGGCGGGCAGCAGCGAGCGGCGTTGGTGCATCACCGCACGCACCGCGCCCGCGTCCAAGGTCAGCGAGCCGGCCGACTCGGCGGCATAGCGGACCCAGAATCGGCGGGCCGACATCCGGTCGGGCCGAGGGGCGAACACCGTGCCCGAGGATGCATCGGTGAGCGCGGTCGCCGCATCGGCGGCCGCCGCCAGCAGCACCGGCACGCCGGCGTCGGCGGCCAGTAGCGCCGACGACACCTTCGACGCCATCCCGCCGGTACCCAACGCACTGCCCGGCCCGGCGGCCACGCCGTCGAGATCCGCCATGCCGGACACCTCGGGAATGAAACAAGCGCCCTTGGTCTTTCGCGGGTCGGCGTCGTAGAGCCCGTCGATGTCGGAGAGCAGCACCAGGGCGTCTGCGCCGACCAGGTGGGCCACCAGCGCCGAAAGGCGGTCGTTGTCGCCGAACCGGATCTCGTTGGTGGCCACCGTGTCGTTCTCGTTGACGATCGCCACGGCGTGCAATGCCCGCAGCCGGTCCAGGGTGCGCTGGGCGTTGGTGTGCTGGGCGCGCATGGAAATGTCGTGGGCGGTCAGCAGCACCTGGCCGACCGTGCGGCCGTACCGGGCGAACGCCGCGCTCCACGAGTTCACCAGCGCGACCTGCCCGACGCTGGCCGCGGCCTGCTTGGTCGCCAGATCCTTGGGGCGGCGGGACAATCCGAGCGGCTCGATCCCGGCGGCGATGGCACCAGACGACACGATGACGACGTCGGTGCCCGCCTTCATGCGCGCCTCCATCGCATCGGCGAGCCCAGCCAGCCGGCCGGCGTCGAACACCCCCGATGACGTCGTCAACGCGTTGGTGCCGACCTTGACCACCAGGCTGCGGGCGGTGCGGACGGCTTCGCGGGTCGCGCTCACGAGTGGTCACCGGGTTTGCGACGCTGGCGCCGCGCGGCCTTGCGCTCGGCGGCCCCGACGCGCTCGTTGCGCTCCAGCCGCGCATCGGTGCCCCGACCGGACGTCGCGACGTGTTGTCCCGCGGGCGTCTGCGGTTCCCAGTCGAACGTCATGTCACCGATGGTCACCGCGCAGCCGGATTGAGCCCCGAGCCGCAGCAACTCGTCCTCCACACCGAGCCGCGCCAGCCGGTCGGCGAGATAGCCCACCGCTTCGTCGTTGTCGAAGTTTGTCTGCCGGACCCAGCGCTCCGGGCGCGCGCCGGCCACCACAAACCCGCCCTGCCCGTCGGGCTCGACGCTGAAGCCGCTGTCGTCGACCGGCACCGGACGGATCACCGGCCGCCGCGGCACGCTCTGCGGCCGCGCGGCGTTGTACTCCGACACCATCCGCCACAGCCCGAAAATCAACGGCTGCAACCCTTCTCGGGAGACCGCCGAAACCAGGAACACCGGCCAGCCGCGCTTGGCGATCTCGTCACGGACGAATTCGGCGAGCTCCCGCGCCTCGGGCACGTCGATCTTGTTGAGCACCACCGCCCGTGGCCGCCCGGCCAGGTCGCCCAGGGTGGCGTCCCCCTGCAACGTGGGCGTGTAGTCGGAGAGTTCGGTTTCCAGCGCGTCGATGTCGGAGACCGGATCGCGGCCCGGTTCCGCGGTGGCGCAGTCAACGACATGCACCAGCACGGCGCACCGCTCGATGTGCCGCAGAAAATCCAGGCCCAGGCCGCGGCCCTGCGACGCCCCGGGAATCAGGCCGGGCACGTCGGCGACGGTGAAGGTGTGTTCACCCGCCGAGACGACACCCAGGTTGGGCGCGAGCGTGGTGAACGGGTAGTCGGCGATCTTCGGCTTGGCCGCGGAGATCGCGGAAACCAGCGACGACTTCCCGGCCGACGGAAACCCGATCAGGCCCACGTCGGCGACGGTCTTCAGCTCTAGCGTCAGGTCGCGGGCTTCGCCCTGCTCGCCGAGCAGGGCGAAGCCGGGGGCCTTGCGGGCGCGCGAGGCGAGCGCGGCGTTGCCCAGGCCGCCGCGGCCACCGGCGGCGGCCTCGAAGCGGGTGCCCGTGCCCACCAGGTCGGCCAGCAGCCGGCCGTTCTCGTCCAGCACTACGGTCCCGTCGGGGACCTTCACCTCCAGGTCGGCCCCGGCGGCGCCGTCCCGGTTGTTGCCCATCCCCTGCTTGCCCGACGGGGCGGTGATGTGCGGGCGGAAATGAAAGTCCAGCAGGGTGTGGACCTGCGGGTCGACGACCAGGATCACGCTGCCGCCGCGGCCGCCGTTGCCGCCATCGGGCCCGCCCAGCGGCTTGAACTTCTCGCGGTGGACCGACGCGCAGCCGTTACCGCCGGAACCCGCCCGCGCGTGGATGACGACGCGATCGACGAATCGAGGCATCGAGGGTCCTCCCAACCGCCGAACGTGTACTCACTGCGAGATTTGCGTCAAATTTTCGCAGGGAATGCACGCTCGCGATGGTCAGTCGGTGGTCTGTGCGGCCCCGACGATGCTGATCGTCTTGCGTCCGCGCTTGACCCCGAACTCGACGGCGCCGGACGCTTTGGCGAACAACGTGTCATCGCCGCCGCGGCCGACGTTGACGCCGGGATGGAACTTGGTACCGCGCTGCCGCACCAGGATCTCGCCGGCCTTGACGACCTGGCCGCCGAACCGCTTGACGCCCAGCCGCTGAGCTGCGGAGTCGCGGCCGTTGCGCGAACTGGACGCGCCCTTCTTGTGTGCCATGTTTCGCCTTTGCTACTTGATCCCGGTGACCTTCAGGACCGTCAGCTGCTGACGGTGGCCCTGACGCTTGTGGTAGCCGGTCTTGTTGCGGAATTTGTGGATACGGATCTTGGGGCCCTTGGTGTGCTCGAGCACCTCGCCGGTCACCGCCACCTTGGCCAGCGCGCCGGCATCGGAGGTCACCTTGGCGCCGTCCACCACCAGGGCGACCGGCAGCGACACGCTCGAGCCGGGCTCGGAGTCGAGCTTCTCGACCTTGACGACGTCTCCGACGGCAACCTTGTACTGCTTGCCGCCGGTCTTGACGATTGCGTAGGTCGTCATCGTTGCTCCTGCCTTACTCTGCTTCGCCGCTTGCCCGTCGCTTGGCGCGCGAGCCACCGGTCGTGCTCGTGGTGGGTCCTCGTGGTGAATCTCAGTGCGGGTCCGGCCGACCGCCCGGAATCCCGCCAGTCGCGGCCAGTGCTCAGCAGCCCGGCCTGGCGACAACTGTCCAAGGGTACTTGACCAGCGGGTACAGGGTCAAACCGGCCGCGCCGGGGCCCAGGGCGCCGACCGAGTCAATCGGCGTGGATCGGCGGCCCCGCCGGCCTGCCCGCCGCGCGCCGCCGGCGCGGGCTTCCGAACGTCGACCCGAGTTCGACGGAGCCCGCGCCACTCCGCGCGTCGTCGGCTTCGTCGGAGTCCGAGTCCTCGTCGTCGTCAAGATCGTCTTCCTCGTCGTCGAGCTCGAGGTCCTCGTCGTCGTCGAGGTCTTCCTCGTCGTCGAGGTCCTCGTCGTCGAGCTCGTCCTCGTCCTCTTCGGTGTCTTCTTCGTTGTCGTCTTCGGTGTCCTCGTCGCGGCCCTCGAAGTCGTCCTGCCCGGTGTCGCCGCCTGCGCGCTCGTCGGCCCGCCCCTCGGGCTCGCGGGTCCCCTCCTCGTCGGACTCGCCGGACTCGTCGTCGCGAGTGGCGCCCGCGGCCATCGCCTTGAACATCGGGTGCTCGCCGGGAGCGTGTGCGGGAACCTTGGCGACTAAGGGCTCGTCGGCGGGCTCGTCGGACCGGCTCTTCTTCGATCGCCGGCCTCGGCGGCCACCGGACTCGGATTTCCGCCCGTTCGACGGGGTCGACTCGACGGGGTCGGCGTGCAGCAGGACGCCGCGGCCGCCGCAGTTCGGGCACGACGTCGAGAACGCCTCGATCAGCCCGGTGCCCAGGCGCTTGCGGGTCAGCTGCACCAGGCCCAGCGACGTCACCTCGGACACCTGATGGCGGGTCCGGTCGCGGGCCAGCGCTTCGGTCAGCCGGCGCAGCACCAGGTCGCGGTTGGACTCCAGCACCATGTCGATGAAGTCGATGACCACGATGCCGCCGACGTCGCGCAGCCGCAGCTGGCGGACGATCTCCTCGGCCGCCTCGAGGTTGTTCTTGGTGACCGTCTGCTCGAGGTTCCCCCCGGACCCGGTGAACTTGCCGGTGTTGACGTCGATCACCGTCATCGCCTCGGTGCGGTCGATCACCAGAGTGCCGCCCGACGGCAGCCACACCTTCCGGTCCATCGCCTTGACGAGTTGCTCGTCGATGCGATGCACCGCGAAGACATCGGGGCCGCCTTCGTTGGGCGCTTCGTACTTGGTCAGCTTCGAAACGAGATCGGGGGCAACCGAATTCACGTACTCGTTGATCGTATTCCACGCATCGTCGCCGGAGACGATGAGGCCGGCGAAGTCCTCGTTGAACAAGTCGCGGATGACCTTGACCAACACGTCCGGCTCTTCGTACAGCGCCACCGCGGCGCCGCCGGCCTTCTCCTTGGTCTCGTTCGCCTTCACCTCGATTTGCTTCCAGCGCTCCTGCAGGCGGGTGACGTCGTTGCGGATGTCGTCCTCTTTGACGCCTTCGGATGCGGTGCGGATGATCACGCCGGCGTCGGACGGCACCACCTCGCGCAAGATCTCCTTGAGCCGCTGGCGTTCGGTGTCGGGCAGCTTGCGGCTGATCCCGGTCGATGACGCGCCGGGCACGTACACCAGGTAGCGACCCGCCAGCGACACCTGCGTGGTGAGCCGCGCGCCCTTGTGCCCGACGGGGTCCTTGCTGACCTGGACCACGACGTAGTCGCCGGGTTTGAGCGCCTGTTCGATCTTGCGGTCCGACCCGCCAAGCCCGGCGGCCTCCCAGTTGACTTCCCCGGCGTAGAGCACGCCGTTGCGGCCGCGACCGATGTCGACGAAGGCAGCCTCCATCGACGGCAACACGTTCTGCACTATTCCCAGGTAGATGTTGCCCACCAAGGAAGCAGAAGCAGCGGACGTCACAAAGTGCTCGACGACGATCCCGTCCTCGAGCACCGCGATCTGGGTGTACCGCGAGCCCGGATGCGGCGGGTCGGTGCGGACCCGGTCGCGCACCACCATGATCCGTTCGACGGCCTCGCGGCGAGCCAGGAACTCGGCCTCGCTGAGGACCGGTGGGCGGCGCCGTCCGGCGTCCCGCCCGTCTCGACGCCGTTGCCGCTTGGCCTCCAGCCGGGTAGAACCGTCGATGCCCTTGATCTCGTTGCTCGCCGAGCCGTCCCCGCCGTCGTCGGGGCCACCCTTCTTCCCGGAGCGCGGCGGCCGCTCGTGCACCACGGTGTTGGGCGGATCGTCGGGCGATGAACCTTCTTCGTTGTCATCGCCCGATCCGGACTTGCGGCGCCGGCGCCTGCGGCGGCGGCGGTTGCCGCCTTCCGAGGACCCGCCGTCTTCTTCGTCGTCCGAGTCCTCGTCGTCGGCGTCGGATTCGGGGTCGCCCTCGGATTCGTCTCGGGCCCGGTTGCGGTCCTCGTCGTCGTCGCCGGCCTCGTTGCCGTCGGATCCGCCCTGCTCACCGCGCCCGCGGCCACGACCACGACGGCCCCGGCGCCGCCGGCGGTTGGCCGGCCGATCGGTCTGGTCTTCGTCCTCGTCGGTGTCGGCCTCGTCGGACTCGCCGGAGTCGGCGCCGTCCTCGTCATCCTCGGCGTCGACCAGCTGCGGCGCGACGAACAGCGGCATGTACTCGGTTGCCGTCGTCGACGACGGCCGGGATTCCCGTGTCCGGGAGATGGGAGCCGGCGCGCTGCTGAAGCCGGGGATGTTCGGCAAGGGCTTGGCGAATAGCAGGTCACGGACCCGGAGGGCGTCCTCGCGGTCCACGCCGGTATGCACGGTGCGTACTCGCCCGTCGAGCGAGGTGAGCGCTTCCAGCACCTCGGTGTTGGTGGCACCCAACGCCCGTGCCAGCTGATGTACCCTCAGGCGGTCCGGCAGGTCCTCGTGCGGGGTCGGCCGCTGTGCGGGGTCTGTAGGTGGTGCACCGTCTACCACGTAGTCTCCTCTAGCCCCCGGGCGCGTCCTGTCGACGCGGCCACGCGAGGGCTTCGCTATAGGCCCGGGTCGCTTTCCCCCGGGCTTGTGATGGTCTCGCCCCGAGCGGCTCGGATAGAACTCGCTCGGCGCCGTGCTGAATGTCGGCCTGACATGCGGCGCAATATCGCCGGGTGGCGATGGTCGCGCTTGTCTAAGTCTTCATTCGGGTGTCTGACACCGGTCCGGCGACGTTCACCCGCTGTCAGTATCCCATATCACTTCCCGGGCTCACTCGCACCCGACGCGGGCGATCACGAGCCCGATCGTCAGGCGCCGGGGAACCAGAGCGCGATCTCGCGCTTCGCGGACTCGGCCGAATCTGACCCGTGCACCAGGTTGAACTGCGTCTCCAGCCCGAAATCGCCCCGGATGGTGCCGGGCGTGGCCGTCTCCACCGGGTCGGTGCCACCGGCGAGCTGCCGAAACGCCGCAACGGCCCGCGGCCCCTCCACGATCGCCGCCACCACCGGTCCCGACGTGATGAACTCCAGCAACGAACCGAAGAAGGGCTTCCCTTCGTGTTCCGCGTAGTGCTGGCCGGCCAACTCGTCGCTGACGTGGCGGAGCTGCAGCGCTGCGACGGTGAGGCCTTTTCGCTCGATGCGGCTGACGATCTCCCCGATCAGGCGCCGTTCGACGCCGTCCGGCTTGATCAATACGAGGGTCCGTTCGGTCACGGCGGTCAGCGTACAGAAACGCGTGGAGATCGGTCGGGCGGCCGATTTTTTATGCCCGCGTCTACTGCCGACGCCGGACCTCGGCACGGAAGTACGCGATCAGGGCCCACAACCCGGCGAACAGCACCCCGATGATGCCCACACCCGGATACACCGCGAAGCCGGCCACCAGCAACACCTGTACGCCCAGGTTCACCCAGATCGCCCAGGGTCTGCGCTGCAGCCCGGCAAGCAGGACCAGCAGTGTCGCCAGGCCGATCAGGTAGGAGAGCGACACCGACGTCAGGCCGCCGCCGACGGCGCTGACCACCGGTATCGCCAGCAGCACCACGATCGCCTCGAGAACCAGCGTCGCGGCCATCACCGCGCCGAAGCTCTTCCACGGGTCTGGCGCCGGGCTCTGGTCTGGGCCCTGAGGGCTTTCGCCGGTCATTCCGGATCACGACCGAACAGCGTCCGCGCGGCCCCGGCGGTGACAACCGAGCCGGTGATGACGATCCCGGTGCCCGAGAACGCTTCGGCTTCTCCGTCGACGACCCCATCCTGAAGGGCGTCGTCGACCAGGGCGGTCGCGGCGTCGATCGCGTCGCGCAGGTTCTCGGCGGTCGTCACCCGGTCGGGCCCGAACCGCTCGGACGCCGCGAAACCCAGTGACACGACGTCCAGCGCCCGCGGGGACCCGTTGTGGGTCACGACGATGTGGTCGAACAACGGCTCCAGCGCGGCAAGGATGCCGTCGACGTCCTTGTCGGCCAGCACGCTCAGCACGCCGACCAGGGACCGGAAGTCGAATTCGCCGGCCAGCGTCTGCGCCAGCGCGGCCGCGCCGGCCGGATTGTGCGCGGCGTCGATGAATACCGTCGGTGCGCTGCGCATGCGCTCCAGCCGGCCCGGGCTGGTGACAGCCGCGAAGCCGGTCCGCACGGCGTCGATGTCGAGCTGACGCTGCGCGCCGGCACCGAAAAAGGCCTCAACCGCCGCGAGCGCCACCGCCGCGTTGTGCGCCTGATGCTCGCCGTGCAGGGGCAGGAAGAGGTCGGAATACACCCCGCCGAGCCCCTGCAGCCGCAGCACCTGTCCGCCGATCGCGACCTGACGGCCCAGCACCGCGAACTCCGAATCCTCGCGGGCGACGGCGGCGTCGACACGCACGGTCTGGTCCAGCAGCACCTCCATGGCCTCCGGCGCCTGGCGCCCGATGATGGCGACGGTATCGGGCGAGCCCTCGGGGGACTTCACGATGATGCCGGCCTTCTCGCCGGCGATGCCGGCGATGTCGTCGCCGAGGTAGTCCACGTGGTCGATGGCGATCGGGGTTACGACCGCGACCGGCGCGTTGATCACGTTGGTGGCGTCCCAACGCCCACCCATCCCCACCTCGACGACCGCGATGTCCACGGGGGCGTCGGCGAACGCGGCGAACGCCATGGCGGTGAGGACTTCGAATTTGCTCATCGCCGGGGCGCCGGCGGGCCCCGCCTGTTCGTCGATCATATGAAACAAACCCTCGATATAACGCTAC
>JARLGR010000260.1 GCA_031292665.1 Mycobacterium sp.
GACCGGCAGCAGCCGGCGGACCGGCACCCGCCGCCGGCGTCTGCACGACCAGCGCTCCGCTCACTCCGATGGCTGGTGTTCCGCTGGTTGCGCCCGGGCCGGCCCCGGTGGTGCCGGTTGGCGCTCCGTTGATTGCTCTTGGACCGCCGGTGCCGGCCGGTGCTCCGGTCCCCGTCGGCGCTCCCGTCCCGGTCGGTGCTCCGGTCCCCGTCGGCGCCCCGGTCCCGGTCGGTGCCCCGGTCCCGGTCGGCGCCCCCGTCCCGATCGGCGCCCCGGTCCCGATCGGCGCCCCCGTCCCGATCGGCGCCCCCGTCCCGATCGGCGCCCCCGTCCCGATCGGCGCGCCGGTCCCGATCGGTGCACCGGTGGTTGCGCCAGTGCCGGCTGGTGTTCCGTTGATTGCGCTTGGACCGGTGGCGGCCGGCGCTCCCGTGGGCGCGCCGGTGCCGGTTGGTGCGCCAATCATTGACATGGCCGGCACCGGTAAGGGTGCGCCTACTGGTCCGGCTCCAGCAGGCGGCCCTGTGCCCGGTCAGCCGGTACCGCCCGGTCCTACGGGCTGAGGCTGATCCTCTTCCGGCTTGCGCGCGCGGACCCGCTGGGTTGCCCCCAGCGGGTCCGTTCCCTATTGGGCCCGCTGCACGTAGCGGAGAAGCGGCGGCGATCCGCGAGCCAGCCTGCGGTGTGCGCGCCGAGCCCGCGCACAGCGCGAGATCGGCGTGAAATCAGGCACTGAGCAGGCTCGGCGGTAGTGACCGAAACCAGTCGGCTCATGAATCAGGTCTGGTTGCGGAGGCGCTCGAGGCCGGTGGGTGTCGGGGTGGCTATTCCCGCACGATCACCGGGTCGCCGATGTTGACCGTGTTGTAGTACCACTCGGCGTCCTCGGGGCTCAGGCTGACGCAGCCGTGGCTGACATTCTCAAGCCCCATTGCGTTGACGGCCCACGGAGCGGAGTGCACGTAGAGGCCCCGGTTGGTGATCCGGACGGCGTAATCCACCGGGATCCGGTACCCATCGGGATCGTCGACGGGGATGCCGACGCTGCTCGAGTCCATAATCACCGAGCGTTCCTTGGCCAGGACGGTGTAGGAGCCGACGGGCGTCGGATACTCAGGCCTACCCATCGAGGCCGGCAGAACTCCCTCTTCTCCCCAGTGGGGTCGGTGGTGCGGCGCCGGCAGTGACGGCGGCGGTCCCGTCTCGACTCCGTCGATGCTCACGGTGAACGTGTGATTCGAGATGCTGGCAACACCGACGACGGCAGGGCCCGTTTGGAATTCGGTGGACAGGCCGCCCACCGAGAGCGCCACCGTGCTGTGCGCCGGCCAGAATCGGTCGGGAACCCACTGCACCAGGTCGTTGTCGAGCCATTCGAACGTGCCGGTCATCGGGGGCGCCGATGTGACTACGACGGCGCGCTCGGCCCCGTGCCGATTGGCCAAGTTGGCGATGGGCGCAACGAACCTCACCACCACGGGGTGCGCCACACCTACCACCTGGCCCCGCGTCGGCAGCACCGACGCGATGGCCAACCCATGGGACTGGTTCACCGCCGCTCGGCTTGCGCCGGCCGGCCCGGCGACCACAGTCGCAGCGATCCCGACTACCACCGCAAGAACACACCGAACAGCCGCCCGCATCGCTCCGATTCCTTTTAAATGACACAGTTGTAATAGTGATGGTAGGGCGGCAGTCAGGAGTGTAAGTGCAAGGGCGCGTGGGCAATTCGATCAAGCCTCGGTCACGTTTCGGCCACATTGAGACCTGATCGATCGCGGACCGGTATGCGCCACGACCAGTGGTGACGTCAGCGCCGCCTGCGCAGCCACCCCAGCGCCGACTCGGCCGCGTAGTAGCCGCACAGCCCGTGGATGCCGGCCCCCGGGGGCGCGGACTGCGAACAGAGGTAGACACCCGGCACGCCGGTCGCGTACGGGTCGACGGCGATGCGCGGGCGGAAGATGACCTGCAGCCCGTCGTTGGCGCCGCCGATGATGTCGCCGCCGATGAAGTTGGGGTTGTAAGCCTCGAGTTCGGCGGTGTTTTTGCTGACGGTCGCGACGACGCGGTCGCGGAATCCGGGGGCGAACCGCTCGATCTGGTCGACGACGGCGGCGGTGGCGTCGCCGGTGTAGCCGAACGGCACATGCGCGTACGCCCAGATCGGGTTGATATTCCCCGCCGAGCGGGATGGGTCGGCCAGGTACTGCTGGCCGACGAGCACGAACGGCCGCGCGGCCATCTGGCCTTGTGCGCGTTGCCGTTCCGTGTCGGCGATTTCGGCGAAAGTGCCGCCCAGGTGGACGGTGCCGGCGCGACCGCAGTCGGGGTTGGTCCACGGGATGTGGCCCTCGATGGCGAAGTCGACCTTGAACGCCGACGACCCCTCCCGGTAGCGCAGATAGGACCGCTTGATGCGGCCGGGCATGACGTCGCCGCAGATCTGCAGCGCGACGGCCGGGCTGAGGTCGAGCATGACGAGGTCGGCGTCGGGGACGTCGGTGCGACCCGCAACCCGTACCCCGGTGGTCACCGTCCCGCCGTGCTCCTGCAGGGCGGCGGCCAGCGCCCGGGTGATCGAGCCGGAGCCCCCTTCGGCGACGGGCCATCCGTACCGGTGCCCGCTGGCCAGGATCATCAGCCCGAGCGACGCGGTGAGCGGCCGGTCCAGGCGGGTGTAGACATGCGCGGCCGAGCCGCCGAACAACGCGCGCGCCTGCTCGGTGCGAAACCAGCGGGCCATCGCGGTGGCCGGGAGCAGCGCGCGCGGCCCGAAGCCGGCGAGGCGAACCGGGTGCCGCGGGATGTTGAGCACCGGGCGAAGCAAGTCTTCGGCCAGGGCGTCGAATCCCGCCGCCAGGCCCCCGATTGCGCGACGCCACCGGGTGGCGTCGCGTCCCATTTCGGCCGTGGTCCGATCGATCGACTGGTACAGCACGCCGGCGGTGCCGTCGTCGAGCGGGTGCGCACAGTCGATCTCCGGCCACTTCCAGACCAGGCCGTGGCGTTGCAGGCCGATCTGCTTCCAGAACGGCGAGCCGACCCCCAACGGGTGAAACGCCGAGCAGTGGTCGTGGACGACGCCGGGCACCGTCAGCTCGCCTGACCGCGCTCCCCCGCCGACCGTGTCGCGAGCCTCCAGCACCTGCACGTCGACGCCGTTACGGGCGAGGTGGATGGCCGCGGCCAAACCGTTGGGTCCGGCTCCGACGACGACCGCGGTGGTCATCGAGCGCTGCGTGCCGCCGTGACGTGCACGGGAAACTCGTCACCAGGCTCGGGCCACGGCTGGCGGGTCAGCATGTCCTTGACGTCGACGTAGCCTTCCTCGATCACTCCAGATTTGGCGTCGACGATGCGGTAGGCCTGCCGTTGAATGTGGATCGGCTGCCCCTCGAGGACGACGACGCGCACGTCACCCTCCTCGAAGTGGCACCGGCGCTGCACCGCCTCCAAAAGCTGCTCGTTGTGCAGGTGCCCCTCACCGAAATTCCAGCCGACGAGCGGACCCGCAACGATCTCGCCCTCGCGGATGCTGTAGTCGGCTTCGTTGTCGATCGCCCGAGGCAGCAGGCCATTGATCGCCCTGCCATGGGCGTGCATGGCGCGGAACGCGGCCGTCTTGTCGCTCATGATCTCGGCGGTGGCCCTGTCGTAGAGCTTGGCGAGCTGATTGACCACCAGCGCGGAGCTTTTGACGACGTTGGCTTCGATCCTGTCCTCGGCGCCCGCGCGGAAGCACCACACGCTGCTGGCCCAGTTACCGGCGTAGTAGCGCATCGCGGGCAGGAACGAAACCTTCTCAGGCAATATGTTTCCCGCGATCGGCACGACGGCGAGCGCGACGATCAGGATGGCCAGCAGCAGCGGCGACTGGAGGTCCAGGGCGTGGATCGTGCCGTAGTGCCCGAAGAGATAGAACAGCGAGAAGATGAAGAACACGTTCCACTCCAACGGGACTCCCATCGGCAGGTTGGACAGGATGTTGAGGTGGAACAGCACCATGAACCCGATCAGGAACCACCGCCACGGGTGCCCGTCGGCGACGAAGACCAGCACCGCGGGGACCAGGAACTCCGCGGTGGTGCCGCCGACATGGGCCATCAGCTTCGGCAACCAGGAAGGTCGTAGGTCGTTGACCGGGTCGAGGTAGAGCAGGTGCTTGAACCAGTTGAACGGCTTGCCCCGCAGCAGCGCGTTGTTGCTCGTCATGACCGACACCACGTACGGGAAATGGTGATTGAGCTTGGACGTCGCTGCGCCCCACCATAACCCGAGCATGATGATCTTGAACGCCGCGATCTGGTCGGTGAACGGGAAAAAGAACACGATGAGCTTGAGCCAGTAGTGTTCGGCGCGGGCCGCCAGGAAGATCGTCTTGTCGCGCAGGCCCAGTAGCGCCAGGGCGACGATGGTCGGCGCGACCAGGACGGGGTTGACCAGGCCCACGTCGCCGGTAGCGGAGACGGGCCCACCTGACCCGGCGACAACAGCGCCCAGACGCCGCCGGCCAACACGACGGCGTAGAGGGCGACGTCGACGACGGTGCGGGTGTCACCAGCCGTGAACGGCACCTTCCCGGGCCACGCAGGCAGCCGAATAGTGTTGGGACGCAACCAGTACAGGAAGCCGCCGACCGGTGGCATGAAGCGTCCGGTCAGCGGGCCGGATCCGCAGCCGAAGCCCAGCACCTCGAACAGCAGCGTGAAGATGATGACTTTCTGGTACACGATCGGTTGCGTCCACCAGTCGCCGATGCGGCCCAGGCCGCCCAGTCCCGGGGTCAGCGAGATGATTGCGGCAGGGGCGGCGACGTACACGGCGATCTTCAGCAGGTACAGGAGATAGACCGCATACGGGGTGCCGAAGCCGTGTTCGGCCCAGTGCCGGGTCACGACCTGCAATCGCGTCGCCCGGGGCAACGTTCGCCAGGTCTCGCGGTCGACGTCGGGAAGCTCCGGTGTCATGAATCCCATGGTTCGCCTCGCTACGGGTGTGTAACCAGTTGCCGGTCCAATGTATCGACACCGCGATGCGGGTGTGCCGATTTCGCACGCTTTGCTTCCGCCGGAGGCGTACGTGAAGCAGAAACGGTTGGCAGAGAGGTGAATTCGCGAAAGGGCGCTATTTACCGAACGGCGACTGGCGCCCGATGGGAAAATCGCCGGCGCAACCCCTCGATCATGCCGTCGAGGCTATGGCGGTCATGTTCCTCGCCGAGCATCATGCGCCGAAAGACGCGAGCGCCCTCGGTGTCGCCCTTGGCTGCCGCGGTGGCGATCGCCTTCCGGTATTCGTCGATCCGATGGTCGGTGAGGCGGCGGTTCTGGGTGAGCAGACGCACGAAGTACTCGGCCTGGAGTTGGTCGGCCGTGTCCGGCGCGGCAGCGGCGCGATGCTCGACGGGCACCTCTGCGGCCGATGCGGACGTCGACGCCGGCTGTACGACATGCAGCGACTCCGCGCGGACGGCGGCGCCGCGGGGCCTGCCCGCGCGCCGGTCACGAGCGCCGTTCGACCCGCGCACGGCGACCGAGGTTGTACCGCCCTCGTGGGACAAACCTGCCAGGTCCATCGGGGTCTCCCTCGGTCGCGGTGGGCAGCGGGCCTGGTAACCATAACGCCGTCACCGGACCGCCACCACATGGTTGACCGAACAAACCCTCGGCGCCGGACCCACCAGCGAGAAGCCCCCGGCCCAGGGAACCAAGAGGTGACCGGACTCGCCGTGACCGACGCCCGGACCCCGGTCGCTACCATCGATCCGACGCGGCGAAGCAGCCTCGCCGGAGCCCCAAGGGGAGGAACGTGAGCGACAAGCCCGCCATCGGGGACATCGACAAATTCGACCCCGGCCTGACCCGGCGCATGGTGGGTGTGATGCGCCCGATCTTGAAGACGTACTTCCGCTCCCAGGTGCAGGGCCTGGATTCCTTCCCGCCCGGCGGGGTGCTCGTGGTCGGGAACCACTCCGGCGGGATGTTCCCGATGGACGTTCCGATCTTCAGCGTCGACTTCTATCAGAAGTTCGGTTACGACCGGCCGGTCTACACGCTCAGCCACGACATCCTCATGGCCGGCCCGCCCGGGCAGGTGCTCCGGCGCACCGGATACATCCGGGCCAGCAGGGAGAACGCTGCCAAAGCCCTGCGCTCCGGCGGCGTCGTGATCGTGTTTCCCGGCGGCGACTACGACGCGTACCGGCCCACCTCCGCCGAGAACGTCATCGACTTCAACGGCCGCAACGGATACGTCAGGACGGCCGTCGAGGCCGGCGTGCCCATCGTGCCCGCGGTGTCCATCGGCGGCCAGCAGACCCAGCTATACCTGTCCCGCGGGACCTGGCTCGCCGAGCGCCTCGGCGTGAAGCGCCTGCTGCGCAGCGACATCCTGCCGTTGTCGTTCGGTTTCCCGTTCGGGTTCAGCGCCGCCATCCCGCCCAACCTGCCGCTGCCGACCAAGATCGTGACGCGGGTGCTCGAACCGATCGATGTCACCGCGCGCTTCGGCGACGACCCGGATGTCGACGAAGTCGACGAGCACGTGCGGTCGGTGATGCAGCAGGCCCTCGACGAGCTGGCCGCCAAGCGCCGCTTCCCGGTCCTGGGCTGAGTGATGGCCTCTCGTCTCAGCCAAGGCCTCGGCGTCTTGGGCATCATCCAGACCATGAGGCGGGCCGGCGTGATCGCGCCGATGCGACCCGACCGCTATGTGAAGATCGCCGCGGCCATGCGCCGCGAAGGCATGGGCATGACCGTGGGCTTCGCCGGCGCGGCCCAGCGCTGCCCGGATCGTCCCGCCCTGGTCGACGAACTCGGCACGCTGACCTGGCGGCGGCTGGATGAGCGGATCAACGCGTTCGCCGCGGCGCTGCAGGACTTGCCCTCGGGGACACCCAAGGTCGTCGGGATCATGTGCCGCAATCACCGCGGTTTCGTCGAGGCGGTGGTGGCCGTCAACCGGATCGGCGCCGACGTCGTGCTGCTCAACACGTCGTTCGCCGGGCCGGCGCTGGCCGACGTGGTCAACCGCGAAGGCGTCGACGCCGTCATCTACGACGAGGATTTCACCGAGACGGTGGACCGCGCGCTGGCCCACAGGCCGGATGCCACCCGCATCGTGGCCTGGACCGATGGACAGCACGAACTGACGGTCGAGGGCCTGATCGCCGGACACACCGGCCAACAGCCCGAACGCACCGGCCGCAAGGGCAGGACGATCCTGCTCACCTCCGGCACCACCGGAACACCCAAGGGCGCCAACCAGTCCGGTGGCAACGCCGGAATAGGCACGCTCAAGGCGATCCTGGACCGCACGCCGTGGCGGGCCGAGGAAACCATTGTGATCGCGGCACCGATGTTCCACGCGTGGGACTTTTCGCAGCTGATATTCGCCGCGTCGATGGCCTGCACGGTGGTCACGCGGCGCAAATTCGACCCGGAGGCGACGCTGGACCTCATCGACCGCCACAAGGCGACCGGCCTTGCCGTGGTCCCGCTGATGTTCGACCGCATCATGGAGCTACCCGACGAGGTGCGTAAACGCTATAGCTGCAAGTCATTACGGTTCGCCGCCGCCTCCGGCTCGCGGATGCGGCCCGACGTCGTCACCGCGTTCATGGACGAGTTCGGCGACGTGATCTACAACAACTACAACGCCACCGAGGCCGGCATGATCGCCACCGCCACCCCGCGGGACCTGCGGGCGGCGCCCGACACCGCGGGCCGCCCCGCGGACGGCACGGAAATCCGAATCCTGGACCGGGAATTCAACGAGGTGCCCACGGGCGAGGTGGGGACGATCTACGTTCGCAACGACACCCAGTTCGAGGGCTACACCTCGGGCGCCACCAAGGACTTCCACGCGGGGTTCATGTCGTCGGGCGACGTCGGCTACCTGGACGCCGGCGGGCGCCTCTTCGTCGTCGGCCGCGACGACGAGATGATCGTCTCCGGTGGCGAGAACGTCTACCCCATCGAGGCGGAGAAGACGCTGGCCGCGCACCCCGACGTGGCCGAGGCGGCGGTGATCGGCGTGGACGACGAGCAATACGGCCAGCGGCTGGCGGCCTTCGTGGTGCTGGTGCCGGGCGGACACCGAGACAAGAGCACCACAGCCGACGCGCTCAAGCAGCACGTCCGGGAAAACCTCGCCAACTACGAGGTGCCCCGCGAGCTTGCGATCGTCAACGAGCTTCCCCGCGGGAGCACCGGCAAGATACTGCGCAACGAACTGCAAGCAAGGGTGGATGGCTGATGAGGCTTGAATGGGCCCGGCGGCTGGTGTTTACCCCGAGGCCGCTGACCCGCGCGGCGCTCGAATTCATCAACGCCGCCAACGGATTACACCCGATCACCCGAAACCCCTACGCCTCGGTGCTGGTGTTCTGGTTCGGCTGGCCGACCTCAGAGGTACCGAGCCTCTACGCCACCGCCTCCGTGCTGGACGCCGTGCGGCGCGGCCGCCGCGGCGATTTCGCCGGCCGGAAAGGAAAATTGGCGCTGGCCCTGACGGCCGCGTCCTGGCCGATCCTGGGGATGATCCGCTACCGCGGTATAACCAGCCCGGGTCCGGTGCTGGAAGCCGGGCTGACCGAACAACTCGGATCCGACTACGCCGACGAACTGGCCGCGCTGCCCACCGAGCCGACCCGCAGGGGGCGGCGCAGTTTGCCGCTGCGCACCACCGTGGCCCGGCGGCGCTTCGTCGACAAGCAGAACATCGTGTCCTACGGCCCGCACGGGCGCGCGAACCTGGCCGACGTCTGGCGCCGCAGCGACCTGCCGCGCGATGGCAAGGCGCCGGTCCTGTTGCAGGTGCCCGGCGGCGCGTGGATGATCGGCTGGCGCCGTCCGCAGGCGTATCCGTTGATGAGCCACCTGGTTTCGCGCGGCTGGGTGTGCGTTTCGATGAACTACCGCGTTTCTCCGTGGCATACCTGGCCCGACCACATCGTCGACGTCAAGCGGGCGCTGGCCTGGGTCAAGGAGAACATCGCGCGCTACGGCGGCGACCCTGACTTCGTCGCGATCAGCGGCGGGTCCGCCGGTGGTCACCTGTCCGCGCTGGCCGCCCTGACCGCAGGCGACCCCAAGTTCCAGCCCGGCTTCGAAGAGGCCGACACGTCGGTGGTGGCGGCCGTCCCGTTCTACGGGCGCTACGACTGGTATTCCACCGATGCCGACGGGCGCGCCGGGTTCGTCGGGGTGCTCGAAAGGCTAGTGGTCAAACGCAAACTCGACACGCACCGGCACATCTATCTCGACGCGTCGCCGATCCAGTACGTACGCCCGGACGCGCCACCGTTCTTCGTTCTGCACGGAACCGACGACTCCCTGATCCCGGTCGCCGAAGCGCGGGAGTTCGTCGAAGAGCTGCGGGCCGTGTCGAAGTCCCCGGTCGCCTACGCCGAGCTGCCCTACGCCCAACACGCTTTCGACATCTTCGGCTCCCCGCGCGCACACCGCTCCGCCGAGGCGGTGGCGCGGTTCCTGTCGTGGGTGTATGCGACCCAGCACCCGGCCGACCGGCGCCGCTCCGACTGAGCCGATCAGCGCCGGGTAGACCGGCGCCGCCGCGATTGAGCCGCTTGCTGCAGCGCCGCGGCGGCGGTCTCCAGCTCGATCAGCGCCGGCTCGATGAGGTCGGCCATCTCGTCGATGTCGTTGGCCACCTGCGGTGTCGTCACGAAACCGAAGTCCAGGTAGTCGGTGTAGGAGAAACACGTGATGTTCAGCGCCACGTCCATCACCGGCGGACCGAGCGGCACCAGCGAGTCCAGCTTGGCGCCGGCCATGTATAGCGGGAACGGCGGGCCGGGCACGTTGGACACGACCAGGTTGATCGGTGCCAGGTTTCGCGACAGCCCGGTGGCCGTGTACGCGCGCGCGGCCAGGTGCAGCAGACCGGGCGGGGTGGTCTCGGTGAGCCCCATGATCTGGTGCGCCGACAACGCCTTGGCCATTTCCTTGGCGCTCTGCGTGCTGGCGTGAATGGCCAGCAGCCGCTCGCCGGGGTCTTTGATGTCGGTGGCAAGGGATGCGGTCATCGAGCTGATCTGGTTGCCGACGTCGTCCTTGTTCTCGTCGCTGCGCGTCGAGACCGGGATCTGCGCAATGAGTGGTTTGTGCGGCAGCTCCCCACGTTTTTGCAGATATTCCCGTACCGCGCCGGCCACCAGCGCCAACACGACGTCGTTGAGCTTCACACCGAAGGCCGCCTTGACGGCCCTGGCCCGGGCCAACTCGACGCGGCAACCGCTAATCCGACGGTGCGGGGACACCGGGGCATTGAACCGGGTCACGGGTCCTTCGAAGTAGTGCGGCGGCCTGCTACGCAGGCCCAGA
>JARLGR010000261.1 GCA_031292665.1 Mycobacterium sp.
CAGATAGTCGACACACGCCTGCTCGTCGGGAAACCAGCTGATTAACTGTTGGAAAGTCCCCGGATAGTCCACCCCGCGAACCGGATGACCCTGGGGAACAACCACACCCAGATTCTACTGCACTAAAGCAGAGGGGCGGTACGTATGTTCGAGTACTCGTACGCTTCGCGGCCCACGCCGGAGTCGGCTGCATTGCTGGATCGGGTGGGTGAGGCGTCGCGGCGGGAGGCGCAGGCGGCTGCGGAGCGGTTGGTGGCGGTCGGGGAGTTGTTGGTGGTGCGCTGCCGTGATTCGGGTGAGCAGGCGGAGTGGGGTGCTGACGCGTGGGACGCGGCGGCCGCGCAGGTGGCGGCCCGGCTGCATTGCAGCGTGGCGATGGGGCATAGCTACCTGCGCTATGCGATGGCGATGCGTGACCGGTTGCCGAAGGTGGGCAGGGCGTTTCAGGCCGGCGAGATCGACTACCGGGCGTTTCAGACGATCGCGTTTCGCACCGAGTTGATCACCGATGCCCAGGTGCTGGCGAGGGTGGACGCGGCACTGGCGGTGCGGTTGTCGCGGTGTCCGTCGCTGACGCGCGGCGGATTGGCCGCGGCGGTTGATCAGGTCGTGGCCGATGCCGATGCCGTTGCGGTGCGCCGGGCACAGAAGGCGACGAGCGATCGTCACGTCGATGTGGTGGCCGACGAGCAGGGGATGGCCTGGCTGGAGGGCACGGTGTTGGCTCCCGACGGGCAGGCATTGGATCGGCGGCTCGAGGAGTTGGCGGGCAGTGTGTGCCCGGGGGATCCGCGCAGCCGCCGGCAGCGTCGCGCGGATGCGTTGGGGGCGCTGGCCGCGGGCGCGCAGCGGCTGGTGTGCCGCTGCGGCAAGCCGGAGTGTGCTGGCGGGGGGCGGGCGGCGAGGGTCTGATTCCGGCCGAGGTGATCGCCGAGCGGGCCGCTTCGGCCCGGTTGGTGCCGCTGAGGCTTCCGGCCGACAGCGCCGAACCGGGGTATACGCCGTCGGCGAAGCTGGCGGACTTTGTGCGCTGCCAGGATCTGACGTGTCGGGCGCCGGGGTGTGACCGCCCGGCCCCTGCCTGCGACGTGGACCATACGATCCCCTATGCGCGGGGCGGTGTCACGCATCCGTCGAACCTGAAATGCCTGTGCCGTCTTCATCATTTGCTCAAAACGTTCTGGGGCTGGCGCGACGAACAGTTGCCTGACGTCACCATCATCTGGACCTCACCCACCTGTACGGGTTATGCATTTTCGGGCGACCGGACTGCCACAGCCGTCCGCGCTGCGTCTGTGTGCCGGTTGACGACGGTGCGGTCGATGACACCTGCCCGACAGCGACCTAATTAGCAGCTGGCTTTGCACCGCGCTTAGCAGCGGGCTGTGCAGCGCGCTTAGCCGGCTTTGCAGCGCCCTTAGAAGCTGGCTTTGCAGCGCCGCTAGGAGCTGGCTTTGCGGCGTCTTGCTTGTTCACCGTCTCGCGCGCGCCGCTTGGCGCGAAGCTCCGCAGGAACTGGTACAAGTCCTTCGCGTCGCCTGGCTTGGACACTATCCTGCTCTCGCCACGCACGACGCTCCGCAGGAACTCATTCGCCTTCGTGACGAGCTGCTCGTAGTAGTCCCCGATGGCGTCGATGACCTTCCTGCGCAGCGCCGGGTCGTCGACGAGGTCGGGCATTGTGTGGTCGAGGCGGTCAACTAACTTGCGCAGAGCCTGAATTGCGGCAAGTTGTCTGGCTTCGAGCCGTTCCAATATGTCGTCGGACAGGTGCGACGCCCGCTGCGCCGCGGTCTTCTTCTCGGTGTTTTCTGCCATGATCGCGCTCCTACGCAACAGTGAGAACTGGTCATCAGAATGCGCCCCGACTCCCGCGTTCTGTAAGGGTCGATGGTCCCTGTCGTCAGCCCAGCCCGATCCGACACTTAGCGAGCTGTGTGGCTTTTTGGAAGCTAGAGAGAATGCCGCAATGCCTGATCCTGATATGCCGCGCTATTGATCGGCGTCGAGGCACCCCCGCAGAGGGGTCAGTAGCTCGGGCAGGCGATCGGTTCGCCGAAATCGTAGTCCTTGGGATGTATCGCCGAGTAGGCGCGACAGGAAGCTCGCGCTCCAAACCTGTATCCCAGAATGATTCCCTACGGCACGGTGATCTGGCGCCTGCCCGACGGGCACACCTACGTCACCACCCCGGGCAGCGCGCTGCTGTTCCCCAGCCTGTGCGCGCCCACCGGCGATGTCCCCGCGCCCTCCACGACCACACCCGAGCGTTGCGGTGAGCGCACCGCCATGATGCCGCTGCGCACCCGCACCCGCGCCCAACACCGCGCCCAGCGCGTCGCCACCGAACGACGCCACAACCGCCACACCCGACTGGCCACCCACACCCCACCGACCGGCCGCACCCCACCCGACGACGACGAACCACCACCCTTTTAGGGCGTAGTTGTGGCTTCATCGTGCACCGGCTATTTGCTTTACGAATGCCAGCGCGCCCATTGACGTTTCGCAGGATGTAATTACCTGGCAGCCGCTTGCCCGCTGCCGTTGCGCGGGCGCAAACCGGCGCATTAATTTGGGCTGTCGGCATTAGCCGGGGGATCTAGAATGAATTCCTTTCGATGCTGCCGTGCAGCCCGGTCGGGATGAGGTCCTTCATGAATAAGCGCCGGCGTAGTCGACGTCTGAAGGCGGCCATCGCCTGCGCGGCCAGCGTCATGATGGCGGCGGGCTGCACCACCTTCGTCGACGGGCGTGCTCTGTCGACGCTCAACGACCCCTTCCGGGTAGCGGGGCTGCCTGCGATAAACGGCCCCAGCGGGATCCGTTCGGACCCCCCCAGTCCGACCGGGACGGTGGTCAACACCGATAACGGGCCGATAGACAAGCTGTCGTTGCTATCGATCAACGACATAGAGGATTACTGGAAGTCGGTCTACAGCGAATCGCTCAAAGGAACGTTTGTCCCGGTCAGCAAGTTCATCTCCTATAACTCCGACGATCCGAACAGTCCCGTCGTTTGCCACAACGACACCTACAAGCTCGTCAACGCCTTTTATACGTCGCGCTGCAACCTGATTGCCTGGGACCGCGGCGTGTTCATGCCCGTCGCGCAACGCTACTTCGGCGACATGTCGGTCAACGGCGTGCTTGCACACGAATTCGGGCATGCGCTGCAGCAGATGGCGAAACTGGTGACACGGAAAGACCCCACCATCGTTCGCGAGCAGCAGGCCGACTGCTTCGCCGGCGTCTATCTGTTCTGGGTGGCCGACGGGAAGTCGCCGCGCTTCACGCTGAGCACCGCCGACGGGCTGGACCACGTCCTGGCGGGCATCATCACCACCCGTGACCCGGTCATGGATTCCGACACGGAAAACGACGACGAGCACGGGTCCGCGCTGGATCGGATCAGCGCCTTCCAGATGGGTTTCACCACCGGCGCCACCGCCTGCGCGGCGATCAACACGAACGAAATCGAGCAGCGCCGCGGGGACCTGCCGAACGCCTTGCGGGTCGATACCTTCGGGGACACGGAAACCGGTGAGGTCCCGATCAACGAAGACACCCTGTCCACGCTGATGGAGCTGCTGGGGCGGATCTTCACCCCGAAGAACCCGCCGACGTTGTCCTACCAGCCGGCCGATTGCGCCGACGCCAAGCCCAGCCCGCCGGCGGCCTACTGTCCGGCCACCAACACCATCGTGGTGGACCTGCCCGCGCTGGCGGCGATGGGCAAGGTCGCCGACGAGAAGGAACACACCCTGCCGCAGGGCGACGACACCGCCCTGTCGGTGGTGATGTCGAGGTACGCGCTCGCGGCGCAACACGAACGCGGTCTACCGATGCAGAGCCCTTGGACGGCGCTACGGACGGCGTGCCTGACCGGCGTGGTGCACCGCAAGATGGCCGAACCCATCGACCTGCCGGACCACAAGCAGCTGCTGTTGACCGCCGGTGATCTCGACGAGGCCGTCGCCGGGTTGCTCACCAACCACCTGGTCGCCAGTGACGCTGACGGCACGTCCGTGCCGGCCGGCTTCACCCGGATCGCGGCGTTGCGTGGTGGGGTTGGCGGCAAGATGGACGCCTGCTACACGCGCTATCCCGGATAGCCGGGAAGACATCGTCTCAGGTCGGCGATGCGTCTTCTTTCGCCTTCTTTCGCGCGCCCATGGCACGGTAAGCCTCCGGAGCGAGCACTTATCGGCGACAATGGCGACGTGATTTCCGGACAAGTCGATCCAACAGCGCCGGTTGTCACCAGCGGGCACGCGGCCACGTGGGTTGACGAAGACCTGCCCCAAGTCATTGCTGACACCGTGGCCGACCTCCTGGGCAGGCCTCGCGCACGTGGCTGGATTCACCTGTTCTCGGCGGTGACGGCCGTGGTGGGCGGTGCAGCGCTGGTTTCGGCTGCGGCGATCCAGGCGTCCCCATCGGCCGTTTGGGCCACGTTGATATACACCGCCACGATCGTTGCCATGTTCAGCGTCAGCGCTGTGTACCACCGCGTGCACTGGCGCTCCCGCAGCGCCGAGAAATGGATGAAACGTATCGATCACTCGATGATTTTCATCTTCATCGCGGGCTGCTACACCCCCTTCGCGCTGTTGGCGATGCCGCCGCGCTCCGGGATCGAGCTCCTGACGATTGTGTACGCGGGCGCGGCTGCTGGGGTGGCCCTGAAGATGCTGTGGCCGTCAGCGCCCCGGCGGGTCGGCGTGCCGCTGTACCTACTACTCGGCTACGTGGCGATTTGGTTCGCCGGGACACTTCTCGACGGCGCAGGTGTGGTTGCGCTGGTCTTACTCGTCGCCGGAGCCGCGCTCTACAACGTTGGCGCCCTTCTTTACGGATTTAGCTGGCCCAACCCTTGGCCACAGACGTTCGGATATCATGAGTTCTTTCATGCGTTGACCGTGGCTGCGGCGGCCTGCCACTACGTTGCCGTCTGGGTCGTCGTGCTGTAAGTCTCCGGACTGGTCGCGTCACCGCTGGCGGCCCAGAAGGCCCAGCGCCGCATCGACGGCCAAGGCGGGCACATCGAGGGTCTTTGAGCCCAAGTCGTGCCGCGCACCGGCGATTTCGACAACCTCGGTCGGTGCAGCGATCAATGCGGCGGCATCGCGCACCTCCGCCGGCGTGCCGAAGGGGTCCGACGTTCCGTGGGTGAACACGGTGGGCACCATGATGTCCGGCAGGTGCTCGGTACGGGCGCGCTCCGGCTTGCCCGGCGGGTGCACCGGATAGGAGAACAGCGTCAGCAGGTCAACCTGGTCCGGGGCCGCGTCGTTCGCGGCAACCACCATCGACGTCTGCCGGCCGCCGTAGGAATGCCCGCCGGCAATCAGTGGGCCCTCGGCAAGGTTGCGGCACAACCTGATCGCCTCGACGATTCCGGCGCGGTCGGTGGCGGCCGAGCCGGACGGCGGACCGCTGGGCCGGCGACGCCGGTAGGGCAGGTTGTACCGCACGGCCAGCCAGCCACGCCGCACCCATTCGTCGCAAATCTGTTGCAACAGTTTGGATTCCCGGCTACCACCGGCGCCGTGGGTCAGCACCACTACGCCTTCAGGGGGTCCGGGTGGTTCATGCGCGACACCGGCGATCGGATCGAGATTCATGACAGCCGGAACAGGGGCGAGACCGGGCCGTGTCCATGACCCAGCGGATAGGCGGCGCGCAAACATTGCGTGACCCAACGCTTTCCGAAGCCGACGGCGTCGGGCACGGTGAATCCGTGCGCCAGCGCGCAGGCGACGGCGCTTGCCAGCGTGTCGCCACCACCGTGGTCGTTGCCGGTGGGCAACCGCTGCGAGTCGTACTCGTAGAAGTCGGCTTCCTCAGAAGGGCCCCCGTAGAGCAGATCGCAGCTGCGATCGGACGACCTCAGGTGCCCGCCCTTGACCAGCACCCAACGCGGGCCCAGCGCATGCAGCGCCTTAGCCGCCGCGCGCTGGGACGTCGCGTCCACGACGTCGATGTCCACCAGCAGCCGCACCTCATCGAGGTTCGGTGTGACCAGCGTGGCCAACGGAAAGAGTTGTTCCCGAAGGGTATCCAGTGCCGACGGCGCCAGCAGCGCGTCGCCGTGCATGGACGCACACACCGGGTCCACGACGAGCGGGACCGCCAGTTCGAGCCGTCGCCACGTGGCCGCCACCGTGCCGATGATGGCCGACGACGCCAGCATTCCGGTCTTGGCGGCCTGGATGCCGATATCGGTGACCACCGCTTCGATCTGGCCGGCCACGACACCGTCGGGCACGTTGTGGAAACTCTTGACGCCCACTGTGTTCTGCACGGTAACCGCGGTGACGGCCGCGCAGGCATGCACTCCCAGCAGCGCCATGGTCCGCATGTCAGCTTGGATCCCGGCGCCGCCCCCCGAGTCCGACCCGGCGATGGACAACACCCGCAGCGGGGTGACCCCCGGCGGCGGCAGCGGCAGGTAACTCACTGTGTGATCGGCAGATACACCCGGTTGCCGTGCTCGGCGAACTCGCGCGACTTCTCGTGCATGGCCGCCTCGATCGCTTCCTCGCTGTCCAGACCATGCTCGGCGGCATAGTCGCGGACATCCTGAGTAATGCGCATGGAGCAGAACTTCGGCCCACACATCGAGCAGAAGTGCGCGGACTTGGCCGGCTCGGCGGGCATGGTCTCGTCGTGGAATTCCCGCGCGGTATCCGGGTCGAGCGACAGCGCGAACTGATCGTTCCAGCGGAACTCGAAGCGCGCCTTGCTCAATTCGTCGTCGCGCTCTTGGGCTCGGGGATGCCCCTTGGCCAGGTCGGCCGCGTGCGCGGCGATCTTGTAAGCGATCACGCCGTCCTTCACGTCCTTGCGGTCCGGCAGGCCCAGGTGTTCCTTCGGGGTCACGTAGCACAGCATTGCGGTGCCGGCCTGGGCGATGATGGCCGCGCCGATCGCCGAGGTGATGTGGTCATAGGCCGGCGCGATGTCGGTGGCCAGCGGGCCCAGCGTGTAGAACGGGGCCTCCTCGCACAGTTCCTCTTCCAGCCGCACGTTCTCGACGATCTTGTGCATCGGGACGTGCCCCGGACCCTCGATCATCACTTGTGCGCCGCGGGATTTCGCGATCGTGGTCAGCTCACCGAGGGTGCGCAGCTCGGCGAATTGCGCGGCGTCGTTGGCGTCGGCGATCGACCCCGGTCGCAGCCCGTCACCCAGCGAGAAGGTGACGTCGTAGCGCGCGAAGATGTCGCAGAGCTCCTCGAAGTTAGTGTAGAGGAACGACTCCCGGTGATGGGCCAGGCACCAGGCCGCCATGATCGAACCACCGCGGCTGACGATGCCGGTGACCCGCTTGGCGGTGAGCGGGACATACCGCAGCAGCACGCCGGCGTGCACCGTCATGTAGTCCACACCCTGCTCGCATTGCTCGATCACGGTGTCGCGGTAGATTTCCCACGTCAGTTCCGTCGGGTCACCCTTGACCTTTTCCAGCGCCTGATAGATCGGAACCGTGCCGACCGGCACCGGGGAGTTGCGCAGAATCCACTCGCGGGTCTCGTGAATGTTCTTGCCGGTGGACAGGTCCATGATGGTGTCGGCGCCCCACCGGGTGGCCCAAACCATCTTGTCGACCTCTTCGGCGATCGAGCTGGTCACCGCCGAGTTGCCGATGTTCGCGTTCACCTTGACCGCGAACGCCTTGCCGATGATCATCGGCTCGCTCTCGGGATGGTTGTGGTTGGCCGGAATCACCGCGCGGCCGCGCGCGACCTCGTCGCGCACCAGTTCGGCCGGCAGCCCCTCGCGGGCGGCGATGAACGCCATCTCCGCGGTGATCTCGCCGGCGCGGGCGCGCTGTAGCTGGGTGCCGCGGTCGCGCACCACCCCCGGCCGCGGCGGCAGTCCCGTCGACAGATCGAGCACCGCGTCTTGATCCGTGTAGGGCCCGGACGTGTCATAAAGATCGAAGTGATCCCCGGTCGACAGGTTCACCCGCCGGAAGGGCACCCGAGCGCCCGGGACGCCCTCGACCGGGCGGTAAGCCTTGATGCTGCCGGCGATGGGCCCGGCGGTAACCGACGGTGCATCGGATTTGGACAAGGTCTCGGTCATTTTCATCTCCCTACGCCGGCATTACCCGGTCAGGTTCGTACGGTCGACGGCCCCGAGCCGTCCTCTCAGCGCACTCGGCGTGCGCTCCCGTGCCTTGTGGATGATCCGCACGCGACGTTACCCCCTTTGCGGGATCCGGACGACGGGACGGCCGCACGCCGTGCGCGGTAGCCCGAAATATCCCCCGGGTGGAAAGATGTAAACGTGCAACAGCCCACGCGCAAGAGTGCCCCGGCGCCCACCGCGGACCGCGACCCGCAACTCGCGCCCGGCGAACCCGCCGCGGGATACCTCAACGTCGGCGCTTTCCGCTTCTGGTTCGTGGGTCAACGGTGGGAATGGTCCGACGAGGTGGCCCGGATGCATGGCTACGAACCGGGCACCGTGGAGCCGACGACGAAGTTGTTGCTGGCGCACAAGCATCCCGATGACCGCCCACACGTCCAGGAACTGCTCGACTACGCCCTGCAGTCCGAGGGGTCGTTCTCGAGCCGCCACCGCTTCGTCGACACCGCGGGCAACGTGCACGACGCGATCGTGCTCGCCGATCGCATGCTCGACGACGCCGGCGCGGTGGTGGGCACCTCCGGCTACTACATCGACCTCACCAACACCTTCGACGAGACCCGGCACGAGACCCGGAGGGAAGTGCTCGACTCGGCGCTGCCCGACCTGTTCGAGAACCGCGCGGCCATCGAGCAGGCCAAAGGGGTGCTGATGTGCGTCTACCGGGTCAACGCGGAGCAGGCCTTCCGAGTCCTGCAGTGGCGGTCCCAGGAGACCAACGTGAAGTTGCGCGCGCTGGCCAAGCAGTTGCTCGCCGAAGTCGCGACCCTGCCAAGCCCCGCGGTCGAGGTGCAAAGCCACTTCGACCACGTGTTGCTGACGGTGCACGAGCGAGTTCTCGCCGAGGGTTAGGCTCAATACATATTCGACGGTGCGTTCTCCTTGTCCGCACCCTCAGGGGCCTGGCGGTTGGACTTCGAGGGCCGACCGGTCGAATCGGTCTGCAGCGAGTTGCTGAACCGGATGGTGCCGCCGGGCGGCTACCGCGACGACGTGGTCGTGCTCGCGCTGCGCCCCAGCCACTCGGCCGCGCGCAGCTTCGCCACCGTGCTTCGGGCCGCGCCGGCCCAGATTCCGATCGGGCGGGGCCGCCTGCGGGATTGGCTGACCGGCATTGCCGTAACGGCGCGCCGCGAAATGGACATCCTGTTGGCGACCGGCGAGGCCGTGACCAACGCGATCGAACACGGCAGTCACAGCGCGCCCCACAAGACGGTGTCGGTCGAGGCCTTTCTGCGGGAGGAAACCGTCTCGGTCACCGTCAGCGACACCGGCCGCTGGGTGGGCGATTCCTCGGCCAGCCTGCGCAGCCGACGGCGTGGGCGCGGGCTCACGCTGATGAGCGGCCTGGCCGACCGCGTCGACTCGGTCCGCACAGAGGCGGGCACTTCGGTCACGCTGGAGTTCGACCGCGCATTCGCGGCGAGTTCGGCCTCGGGAAGCTAGACCTCCTCCATCGCCTCGCCGAGTTCCTCAAGAATCTTGTTGTGGTGGGTGGCGGCCAGGAAGTGACCGGCGGCGATGACCACCGCCACCGGCCAGTCGATGAGCTCGAATGCGGCCAGGGCCGCCAGACCCCCGAAGTAGGCCAACTGCTCGGGCCGCGGAATCTCGACCGACCCCACCACGGGCAGGTTCACCACGAAGGTCTCGCCCTCGCGGATCTTCTGCACCGCATCCCGCTGTGACGTCCCCCTGCGCGCCTTCTTTTCCGCCATCATTTGCCTTTCCGTAACGAAGGGTTTTCCCTCTCGCCTGGTGGTGCGACCACCGTCTGTCTTATGTCGACGTCCGACTCCGTGGCCGATCCGCTCGCTTCGTCGATCGCTTCCGTGCTGAAGGTGCCGCTGGTGGAACTTTATGCGCTGCTTTGGCGGGTCGGCGTCGTGGATATTCGGCATTCGGATCGGACGCGTCCTCGTTCGGGGCGGCGGCAGCCTCAGGTGGTGGCGGCGTGTCCGAACTGCCCCAACCTTCCGAAACACGGTTCAGAACGGCTATCGCGACGGTCGCCGCTGCTGCGGTGCCCAGAGCCTGTGTCCACCCCAGGGGACCTAGCGGTGTGCAGCCAAGCAACTGGCTGACCACGGGAATGCTGATCAACGTTCCCAGCGCCGCCAGCGAGCCCGCCGCGGTGAGCACCACCAGCGGGGCGCGCGAATCCAGTAGCGTCTGCCCCAGTTCGGTCCCCACCAGCGCGACCAGCGCCACGGTGGAGGCCCGCTGCGGGCGCCCGGTGACGCCCGCCATCGCCCACGCCCCCGTCGTTGCGGCGGCGGTGGTGACGCCGCGGATCGCCACGGCGCGCCACAACTCGGGCTGATCCGGGCCGCGTTTGCCGGTGTCGACCGGGCCGCTGGGCTTGCTGACCGCCAGGGCCGCGGCCGGCAGCGCGTCGGTCATCATGTTCACCAGCAGCAACTGTCGGGTGTTCAGCGGCGAGGTGCCGGTGATCGCGCTGCCGATGACGGCGAACAGCACCTCGCCGGCGTTGCCGCCGAGCAGCACCGACACCGCCGACTGCACCCGCTGCCACAGTTGGCGGCCTTCCTCGATGGCGTGCAGCAGCCCCTCGATCCGGGCGTCGACCAGCACCACGTCGGCCGCCAAGTGGGCCGGGTCGCTGCCCCCCGCGACGACGCCGATGCCGACGGTCGCGGCCCGGATGGCGGCGGCGTCGTTGGAGCCGTCGCCGACCATCGCGCACAGCACCCCGGCGCCCTCCAGCGTCTGGACGACCTGGACCTTGTTCTCCGGTGTCATCCGGGCGAAGATCACCCGTTCGGTCACGACCCGCTCTTGGTCCTTGCGCGACAGCGAGTCCCACTCGGCACCGCTGATCACCTGCTCGGCTGTCACCGGCAGGCCCAGCTCCGCGGCGATGGCCCTCGCGGTGATCGGATGGTCGCCGGTGATGAGCTTGACGCCCACGTCGAGCCGGCGCAGATCCGCAAGCAGGCCGGCGGCTTCGGCGCGCGGGGTATCGGACAAACCGAGGAACCCCACCAGTTCCAAGCCCTCCCGGGCGAACTCGGCGATGTCGTCGGGCTTCTCCCGGATCACGCGGGCCTGTTTCGGGCTCAAGGAGCGCCGCGCCACCGCGATCACCCGCAGCCCGTTGGCGGCCAGGTCGGCGACCATCTCTGAGGGGGCCTGAGCGGGGGCCTTCCCGCAGGCGGCCAGCACCACTTCGGGCGCTCCCTTGACGGTCAGCTCGCTGTCGGTGACCGACGCCGAGAACGACCTGCCGGAGCGGAAGGGGAGGTGGGCCGTGGCCTGCGGGAGCGGGGCGGGGCCCGCCACGGATGCAGAGGCCGAAGCCGCCTCGACGATGGCGGCGTCGGTGGCATGCGCGTGCGGGTCGCCGTTGGCCGCGGGCGCGGCGTGCGCGGCGCAGCGCAAAACTTCGTCGCGGGAGTGGCCCGGCTCCGGGTGGACCTGCGTTACCCGTAGGCGGTTCTCGCTCAGGGTTCCGGTCTTGTCGAAGCACACCACGTCGATGCGGCCGAGCGCCTCCACCGACCGCGGGACGCGGACCAGCGCGCCGAACTTCGTCAGCCGCCGTGCCGAGGCCGCCTGCGCGAGGGTCGCCACCAACGGCATCCCCTCGGGGACCGCGGCGACGGCGATGGCGATGCCGCTGGCCACCGCGTCTCGCAGGGCCGTGCCGCGTAACAGGCCGAGCGCGCCGACCAGCGCACCGCCGGTCATGCTCACGGGGAAGGCCCGGTTGGTGAGCTGACTGAGCTGGTGCTGCAGCCCGATGTCGGAGGAGATGTCGGCGGAGACCAGCTCGGCGGCGCGACGCTCCTGGGTGTCGGCCCCGACGGCGGTCACCAGTGCCAGCGCGGTGCCGGCCTCCAGGGTCGTGCCCGCGTACAGCATGCAGCGACGTTCGGCGAGGTCGGCGCCGGGTGTGGCCTCAACCTGCTTCTCCACCGACAGCGACTCGCCGGTCAGCGTCGATTCGTCGACCTCGACGTCGACCTCGTCGATGATCCGGGCGTCGGCCGGCACCACCTCGTGCGTCCGTACCTCGATGACGTCGCCGGGCTGCAGTTGCGCGGCGATCACATCGGAGTAGACACGCTCGCCGCCGGGACCGGTCGTCACCTTCCGGGCGGGCGGGATCTGCTGAGCCAGCAGAATGTTCAGGCGGTTTTCGGCGCGCAGCCGTTGGCTGGCGGCGAGCACGGAATTTCCGGCCAGGACCGAGAACACCAGCACGGCGTCGACGGGCGAACCGAGCACCGCGCTGGCCGCCGAGCCGAGCGCCAGCACGGGCGTCAGCGGGTCGGTCAACTCGGCGCGCACGGCGTTGAGGAACTGCCAGACGGCGTGCGGCTCGGCTGGCAGTGCGTCTCGTCGGACCGCTTCCTTTTCGCCGGTCGTCCGGGAGTCGCGCGCGGGCAAGGCAGTCCGGACCTGGTCCACCGACATGGCGTGCCACTCGTGCACCGATGCCGGGCGTGGTGCGTCGGCGCCGACGATCCCGCGCGCCAGCAGGTAACCCGAGAGCAGGCCCGCCGCGGCGCCGGTGGTCACCGGGCCGCGCCCGATGCCCCGGACGCCGGGGATCATGAACAGCGATCCCATCGCCGTGGCGCCGGCCGATATCCCGACACCTCGCCGCGTGGCGGCCCTGGCGGCGGGGAGCGCGTGCAGCACGCGCCAGGCGGCCCCCAGATCTGGCAGCAGCAGGTCGGCGGACCACATGGGTGGGCCGGCCCCGGGCCGCGGCAGCACGGCCAGCGCCACGTCCGCGGACCAAATCGCCCGCGCCGCAGCGGATGACAGAACGGCCACCGTGCGGCCAGCCTCGTGCAGCCCCGTGACCGCGTGGGCGAGGGCCGCGTCGATGGACCCGTCACCTTTCAACGGCTTGATGTCGTCGAACGCCGGCCGCAGCTCTTCCAGTGAATCGTGGTCGACCGACACCAGCTCGGCTTCCGTCCGGTGCGCCTCTGCCACCACTGCCGCCGCCAGCGGATCGTGGGCGAGGCAGAAAAGAGCCTCGACTTCCGAGTTCGGCCCGCTGGCCGATATCCCGGGAATCGGGTGCCAGCCGGGGCGTAGGCCGCTGTTCTCCAGCATCAGCTGGGCACGGTTCCACGCCGCGGACAACTCGCGGTCGGCGGCACCGCGGATGCGCGGCACTCGCAAGGTGTCGGTGCACAACACGCGCGGGTCGATCACGATCGCGTCGACCCGGTGCAGGTGGCGCAGCGCCTCCGGCCGCAACGGCAGGACCGCGTGCCGATCGGCCAACCCCTGGCCGAGCGCCGCGGCGAAGGCCTCGGGTGTGGTGCGGTTGGCCGCCGGCTTTGTCACCAGCAATGCGGTCGCGGCCGTGTTGAGGTTGCGGGTGGTGGCGCCGACCAGCCCGGCGCTCAGCGCTTGCAGCAGGGCGAACTGGCGGGCGTGGCTTTCCACCGGTCGGCCGCGCGGCGGCTTCAGCCGTGCCGACGCGTCGGCGCGCGGCTGATCCGCGTGCCGGGCCAACTCCGGTTCGTGGCGGCGCCACGCCCGCGCCCCGGCGCGGGATTCGGCCGCTTTGAGCGACTGCATCAACAACCCCACCGACAACGACGCCGGCGACTGCGTGGCCGTTTCCGCGGCTACCGAGGCCAGCGTCATGAGGGTGTCGGTCGCGGGCCGGCCGATACGGTCCTCGACCAGGCGGCGCAGCCAGGGCTGGTAGTCCACCGCCACGACGCCCGCCAGGGCGCTGACGGGCACGCGGGGCCAGCGCAGCGCCCGTCCGGTCAGCGCGATGCCCAGCCCGGTCGCGGTCGCGGCGACGGTCACGGCCCTGGTCGCCAGCACCACACCGTCGCCCGGCAGGTTCGCCGCCGGCGCGGTGGCGCCGATTTTTTGCTTTGCGCCGCAACTCTTTTCAACATTGCCGACGATGCGGCACAGGTCGCCCAGCGACGTGTGCTGCCCGCTGATGCCGACGACCACGCGCGACAAAGGGCGATTCAGGCTCGCGCCGGCCACGCCGGGGTGCGCGCGCACCGCGTCCAGCACGCGGTGCCTGAGCTCGTCATCGCCGTCAAGTCCGCGCACCTCGATCCAGGCGCGGCTCTCGCCGCGCCAACAGCGCCGACTCAGCGTTTCGGGCGTGATGTCGCCGGCGAGGGCCCTGGCGCCCTCTCGCAGCGGGATAGCGGCGATGTTGGCCAGCGTCGTGACCGCGCTGACGCCCGTCGTGACCGCACGCAACGGCAGGGATCGTCGTATTGACGTGGCAATGCTCAAGTGGTTGCTCGAACGATCCTTGTCAGTTGGTGCTCCGCAACGCGGTTGCACCGCCGGCCCGGCGTCCGGCCGTCTTCTTGGCTGCCGGCTTGCTCGCGGCCTTCTGCGGTGCGGGCTTCTGGGGCGCCGGCTCCACGGGTACCGGCTTGAGGTTCGCCTTCGCCGGTGTGGGCGCCTGCTCTTTGCGGTTCAGCCGCTGCAGCAGCAACGCGCCGCCGCCGACCGCCAGCAGCACCGGCCACTCGACCAGACCGGCCACGCCGAGCGCGCCGAAGGCCAGCGCGGCCGCCGGCGCCGAGTGGCTGCCGCTGCTGATTCCGCGCTTGACACCTTCGGCGGCTCCGGTTACGCCGCCGACAACTCCGTTTACCGCCGCGCCACCAACCGCGCCGGCGGCCGCCGTGGTCGCGGTCGCGGCGCGATTCACCGCCTGACCAACCCCTCGCACTGCCCCGCCGATGACACTCATGATGACTCCCTGGCCTTCAATGCTCCCGCCACCAACTCGCGCGGGCAACCTATATATCCAGAGTGAACGATACCCAGTGAACGCGAAGTTAACGGCAACAGCACGACTTCTTTCAGCACCTGACAAGCGAAAGCCTGCCACGTTGCATACGCGCAGACAACTGATTTGCCCGCGGTTAACCCGCGCGGGACTCAGCTACGTCGACGAACACCGGCGCGTGATCGCTGGGCGCCTTGCCCTTGCGTTCCTCGCGGACGATCTGCGCGTCGGTCACGCGGGCGGCCAGCGCCGGTGAGGCGAGGATGAAGTCGATGCGCATGCCCTGCCTTTTAGGGAATCGCAGCTGGGTGTAGTCCCAGTAGGTGTAGACCCCCGGGCCCGGCGAGAAAGGCCGTACCACATCGGCGAATTGAGCTTCGACGATCGCGCCGAACGCGCGGCGCTCGGGTTCGGACACGTGGGTGGCGCCGGCATAAAATTCGGTACTCCAGACGTCTTCGTCCGTGGGCGCGATGTTCCAGTCGCCGGCCAGGGCAATCGGTGCCGCAGGGTCGTCGCGTAGCCAACCTGCTGCCGTATCACGCAGGGCGGCAAGCCATTCAAGTTTGTAGGTGTAATGCGGGTCGCCGAGTGCGCGGCCGTTGGGCACGTAGAGGCTCCACACCCGGATGCCGGCGCAGGTGGCGCCCAGTGCGCGAGCCTCGGCGCCGGCGGCCACCTCCGGCTTGTTGCTCCAGCTGGGCTGCCCCTCGAAGCCGACCTGCACGTCGGCGAGCCCGACGCGCGAGGCGATTGCCACGCCGTTCCATTGGTTGAAACCGACATGCGCGACCTCGTAGCCGAGCTCGAAGAACGGAAGGGTGGGGAACTGGCTGTCGGAACACTTGGTTTCCTGGATGGCCAGCACGTCCACGTCGGCGCGGGACAGCCAGTCGACGACGCGCGGCAGGCGGGTGCGGATCGAGTTCACGTTCCAGGTGGCCAGCCGCAGGGCGCCGTCGGGCATGGCTCGACGGTATCCCAGGGGTGGGGCTCGGCCGGGACGTAGCGGCGACGATGGTGCGGCCGGAAACCCAGCGAATCGGTGAGCGCCTCAGTGAGCGCCTCGTCGAGCGCCTCAGTGTCGGGGACAACCAGGTGGCCGCGGGTTGCGCCGCGGTCCGCGCCCCAGGCGAGCAGCGCTTGGCACAAGGCCACCGTGGACGGCTCGTCGGACCCCCGCACCGCCGAGAGGCCCACCCATCGGGTGCCGTCGGGCGCGTCGGTGACGGCCGCCCGTGCGACCGCTGCGCCCGGGCTCGCGCCGAACACCGCCTCCCCGTCGATGACCGCGGTGAGTACGTCGACGGGAACGTCGCGCCCGTAAGCCCGCAGCCATGCTTCGTCGGGTCGGGACGACAGCGCGACGGCCGGGTTCGGATCACTCGCGGACGCGTCGGGGAGGTCGCGCACCAGGACTCGTTCGGTGCGTAGCGGCGGCAGGCCCGGCGGCAGCCGCAGTAAACGATCGGGCACGGCCAGTCGCGGTGTCAGGCCGCGCCGGCCGTACCACGCCACGATGGCCGCGACGGCACCGACACCGGCCGAAAGGTCCAGTGGTACGGCCGAATTGGCGGCAAGGCCGGCCCCGGGCGCGGCCCGCAGCAGCCAGCCGTCCAGCCACGCCTGCTCCACCCCGGGCCATGGGGGCGGGGCCGCCCCCGCCCCCCCCCCCCACGCGGCACAGCGCACCCCCCCGCCCGGCCGCTCCCGCCGCGCCCCCCCCGCCCCCGGCGGCCCCCCCCCCACCGCCCCCCCATTCG
>JARLGR010000262.1 GCA_031292665.1 Mycobacterium sp.
ATACGTCCACGCTAGCGCGGTCCCGCCCGGCCGTCAGCCACGCCGGATCGATCCCGTCGTCCAGCCGGTCCTCGGCCTTGGCGTCGAGGTAGCGGAAGTACAGCACGGTGAACACCACGATCAGCAGCAGCGACCAGCCGTAGGTGATCTTCAGGTATTGCAGCGCACGGCCATAGCGCATCCAGTGGAACAGCAGCCAGCCGTCCAGCGTCAGGAACCCGTAGATCCCCAGCCACGCCGGCCAGCTACGGATCAGCGAGTTGGGCAGTACGACGGTCATGAGGAACGGGAAGAGCATCATCGAGTAGTAGCCCTGGGCCAGCGGCAGCACCAGCCACGACCACAGCAACAACACGCCGGACGAACTGGTGAACCAGAACCGCGGGTCGCGGGTGCGGTAGTAGCGGTACAGCAGCCAGAGGGCGCCGATCGCAATCACCGTGAAGAGGATCCGCAGGAACACGATCAGCCAGGTGGGCAGGCCGAAGTACACGCCGTTGCCCTCGATCGAGCTGTTGAAGTAGTCCCGGGTGCCCCCGATGTACGGCAGCGTTTTGGTGAAGAAGTCCATCGGGTGACTGACGAGAGGAAACGCGGCCGCGTTAATCACCAGGGGCACCGCGATCGCGGTCATCAGCGCCCGCCATTGACGGTTCAGCAGCGGCAGCAACAGCAGCGGGCCGAGCAGAGGTTTGAGCGACAGAGTCAACCCGATCGCGGCACCGGCCCACCATTCGTGGCTTTTCTTGCCGTCCAACAGCCACCGGAAGGCCAGCACCTCCGCCAGCAGGACGCAGCCGTTGATATTCGTGAACACCAACGTGCTGGTCACGCTTTCCGTGCAGAACATGGCCAGCAGCAGGGCGGGCGCGGCCACCGAGGACAGCGTGTAGTTGAACATCCGCAGCAGCAGGTACCAGGCGATCAGGATGGCCACGGTGTTGATCGAGATGAACAGATAGCGCGACGGGGTGAAAGGCAGAAATCCGAACGGCGCCATCAACAGCGTGCCGCCGGGCGGGTACAGGTAATGCGGGTCGACGTAGTCGAAGTGCTCGTTGTAGATGTCCCACCCGTGCCGGAAGTTCAGCACCGCACGGTAGACCGGCTTGAAGTCGTCGGTGATGTTGCCGTTGGCCGTGAGCACGATGCTGCGGTGCAACACCGACATGATGGCCATCGGCCACAACGCCGACCGCACGATGGTCGCGGCGTTCGGTGCGCTGGTGCGGGGACGGAACGCGGCCAGCACGGAGTCACGCAAGCCGGTTCTGGTCGTCACCAGGGCACCGTACCGCGGGGCCCGGCCCGAACTGTCAGGCGGGACAGTACGTGTCGGTTCCGGGCAGCTTGCCGCTGTTGAGGTAGCCGATCAGCGGCGGGACCGCGCAGGGCGAATAGATGCTGGCGCCGTGGCCGATGCCCTGCCACATCACCCGCTTGCTCGCCGCGGTGGCGTTGATGATGGCGGCCGCCGTCGCGGCGACGCCCTCGCTGCCGACGATCGGGTCGTTCTGCACTCCCGCCAGCAGCACGTCGACCTTGAGGGTTTTCGGCGCCGGCTGCGGCGAACCGCTGGGCCAGTGCACGCATTTCACCAAGTTGAGCGCGGCGACGGTGCCGAACTGCGGATACAGCTTCCCCCACGCGACCACGAGTTCGCGCACCCGGTCCGGGGTCGGCCGGTTGATCGCGTCGCTGCAGGAGTTGACGAACTGGCCGTCGGAGTCCTGCACGCTGTCGGCGTGGTTGATGAGGTTGGTCAGCTGGTTGGTGTCGCCGGAGCGCGCGGCGGCCAGCGCACCCGCCAGGCTGGTGGTCGCCGCGACGCGGCCGCCGGAGGGGAAGCCCAGCGCGACGGTGATGGCGCCGGCCACGTCGGCCACCGACGCGCCGGCCGGCCCCTTGCCGGCGCGGGCGTCGGCCAAGAGCGCGCTGACGGCGCCCTTCGGGTCGGAACCCAGTGGGCAGTTCACTGCGACGCACTGGGCGGCGAACGCGTCGAGCGCGGCCTGCTGACCCTTGACCTGTTGCTCGGCGGCCGCTTCGGCGCTGACGCCCAACGCGACCGGGGAGTCGAGGATGAGCCGCGCGACCTTGTCGGGGCGCGACGCGGCGTAGGTCAGCGCAACCTGGGCGCCGTTGCCGATCCCGACCAGCGCGACCGCGGGCACGTCCCAGAGACTGCGCAGCCGCTCGATGTCGGAGGCGGCGTGCGAGTTGTCGTACGCCGAGGCGCCCGGCCCGATCCCAATGGCGTCGGTGCAGTTCGTGGTGGCGGTGTTCGAGACGTCGGAGAGGTTGGCGACCGGGTCGTCGCCGGTTTGGAACTGCGCCTGGTCCCGCATCTCTTGACGGTCGAAGTGGTCGCGGCAGTCGATCGGGCTCGACATCCCGATGCCGCGGCGGTCGACGGCGACGATCGGGTGGGTCTGCAGCACGTCGGCGCCCGCCCCGGTGAGCCACACCGGCAGCTGAGTCGACGACGGCAGATCGGAGCCGGTGGTGACGACGAGCGGACCCGCGTCGTGAGGGGTCTGGTTCGAGCGGGCACGGACCACGCCGATGGTCAGAGTCCCGGCCCCCCCGTTGACGTCCAGATCAGTGTCGTAGGTCGCGCAGTCGAGTTGCACGCCCGCGGTGGGGCGCACCGCCGCGCCGTTGAACACCTGCGCCGTGCAGTCGTGCCAGGGCAGGTCGTTCTTGGGTGCCGCGATGGGTGGTGGACCGCTGGGAGGCGGCTTCTTCGTGGCCGCTCCCTGCGGCCGCGCGCCGGAATTGGTGGCGAACCGCGGGTCGGCGGCCAGGCCGGGGACGCAGCCGGCCAGCACCGCGCTCACCGCCACCAGGATGGTGGCGCGCGCGATCTGCCGACTCATGCCGACCACAGTAGCCGGGACTTCTTCAGGCCTTGAGGTATCGGAAGTAGAGGTAGCCCGCGTCGTCGGTCAGGATGTGGGCGCAGCGCATCCGGGTGAGCAGCTGGCCCGGGCCCGACGCGATGCGCCTGGCCGTCCCGCCGACCACGAAGGGCGCGATCGTCAGGCAGAGTTCGTCGAGCAGCTCGCGCTGGACGAACGAGCCGAGCAGCGTCGGTCCGCCCTCGGTCAGGATGCGGCGCATTCCCCGCTCGGCGAGGGCCGCGAGCATCGCGGCCTCGTCGACCTCGCCGGGATCGGCGGCGGAGCAGTCGACCACGTCGCACAGCCCGCTGAGCAGTCGGCGGGTCTCCTCGACGGCCGTCGTGCACGTGAGCACCAGCGGGGCCACCTCGGTCCGGGTGAACACCGCCATGTCCCGGTCAAGGCGACCGGACTTGGTGACGATCGCCAGTTGCGGGACTTCGCTTTGCCCGCGGGCCTGCCGCCGCTGGCGCGCCGGGATAGCCGGCTGCGCGCCGGAGTAACCCTCGATCCGCACGGTGCCGGCGCCGACCACGATGACGTCGGCGAGTTCACGCAGCAGGCTGAAGATGAGCCGGTCGCCGGGGCCGCCCATGGCGCCGCTGGTGCCGTCGGTGGTGGCGCCGCCGTCCACGCTGGTAATGAAGTTGGCCCGCAACCACGTTCCGCTCCGCTCGGGGTAGCCGTAGAGGCCGGGCAGCGCGCTCTCGTCGACTGCGCGCACCGGCCCGAGGAGCGTCAGCGGCGCTTCCCGGGGGGCGTCGGACTCGAGCATGGGTTCGATTGCAGCACGCCGCTACAGTTCGGGCATGCACGGGTCCCCTGCCGGCCGCGTGGCTCACCTGGTGGACCGGCATCCGACCGTGTCGCCGGAGCGGCTGATCGCCCAGTTGCGGCCGCCGCCCACGTTCGCCGACGTGAGCTTCGCGACGTGTCGCCCCGATCCCGCGGAGCCGACGCAGGCCGCGGCCGTCGGGGCGTGTGAGGACTTCTGCCGGCAGGCCGTGCAGCGACGGGCGGGCCGCCGGAAACCGTTCGGAAGGCGGGCCGTGCTGCCCGGCATCGGGCTCTACCTGGACGGCGGGTTCGGGGTGGGCAAGACGCACCTGCTGGCGTCGGCCTAATACCGGCTCCCCGACGGCCCGAACCCCAAAGCGTTTGCGACTTTTGGCGAGCTGACCCAGCTCGCGGGGGTCTTCGGCTATGCGGAATGCGTTGACCTCCTGGCCGACTACACGGCGGTGTGCATCGACGAGTTCGAACTCGACGACCCGGGCAACACGACGCTGATCTCGCGGCTGCTGTCGTCGCTGGTCGAGCGCGGGGTTTCGGTGGCCGCGACCTCGAACACGCTGCCCGAGCAGCTCGGCGAGGGCCGCTTCGCCGCTCAGGACTTCCTGCGCGAGATCAACACGCTGGCAAGCATTTTCACCTCCGTGCGGATCGAGGGGCCCGATTACCGGCACCGCGGCCTGCCACCGGCGCCGCCGCCGTTGGCCGACGACGAAGTGACCGCGCGCGCCGCAGCGGTCGACGGGGCGACGCTGGACGATTTCGACGCGGTGTGCGCGCACCTGGCCACCATGCACCCGTCGCGGTACCTGACGCTGATCGAGGGCGTGACCACGGTCTTCCTGACGGGCGTGCACCGCATCGAGGACCAGAACGTCGTGCTGCGGCTGGTGTCGCTGACCGACCGCCTCTGTGACGCCGGCATCCCGGTGGTGGCGTCCGGGGCCAGGCTGGACGCCATCTTCAGCGAGGAGATGCTGGCCGGTGGTTACCGCAAGAAGTACCTGAGGGCCATTTCCCGGCTGCTCGCGCTCACCGCCGAAGCTCGCGAAACATGACGTAGTCGCTTTCGAGGTGGTCCCCCAGTTGAAACGTCCTGGTGCCGCCGGCCGTGAACCCGCTCTTGGCGTAGAAGCGTTGCGCGCGTTGGTTGTGCTGGTTGACGCCCAGCCACAGGCATTGCGCACCCCAGCGTTGTGCGATGGCGAGCG
>JARLGR010000263.1 GCA_031292665.1 Mycobacterium sp.
AGCGGCGATCGCAAGCGCGGCGAAGCCGGGCGCGGCGGGTCGACGCCGGTGAAACTGCGTCGGGGCGCGAGGAGTACAACGGAGGCCATGCCGAAGATCACCGACAGCGTCACCACCCCCGACGGCACCTGCCCCGTCCGCCTGTTCACCCCTGACGGCTCGGGCCCCTGGCCCGGCGTGGTCATGTACTGCGATGCCGGCGGGGTGCGCGGCACCTTTGACCAGATGGCCGCGAGGCTGGCCGGATTCGGCTACGCGGTGCTGCTTCCCGATGTGTACTACCGCAACGGCGAGTGGGCCCCGTTCGACATGGCCACCGCGTTCACCGACAAACAAGAACGCAGGCGCCTGTTTTCGATGATCGGCAGCATCACCCCGGACAAGATGGCCAGCGACGCCGGCGCCCTCTTCGATTACCTGGCCGCTCGCCCCGAGGTGTCCGGGGAGCGATTCGGCGTGTGCGGCTATTGCATGGGCGGGCGGATCTCGGTGGTGGTGGCCGGCCGTGTGCCGGACCGCGTCGCCGCCGCCGCGTCCTTCCACGGCGGCGGCCTGGTAACCGACACCGCGGATAGCCCACACCTGCTGGCCGACCGGATGAGCGCGACGGTGTATGTGGGCGGCGCCGAAAACGACGCGTCGTTCACGGCTGATCACGCCGAACAACTCGACAAGGCGCTGACGGCGGCCGGCGTCGCGCACACCATCGAGTGGTACTCGGCGGCGCACGGCTTCGCGGTCCCGGACAATCCGCCCTACGACGCCGCCGCCGACGAGCGGCATTGGAAGGCAATGACGGAGCTCTTCGGTTCGGCGCTGCCGCGCTAACCCGCGCGCTCAGGCGGACGCCGCCGACCTTCCCCGGCTGACCGCGTCCAGCAGCAGCTTCGCGGCCACCGTCGCCCCGTCGGTGCGGATCCTGCCGGCCACGGCGCTCGCTCGTGCGCCGGTCTCGGGGCTCAACGCGGCCTCGAGAGCGGCCGGCAGGAACTCGACGGGCGCGGTCCGACCGTCATAACCCACGCCGATGCCCAAGTCGATCACCCGGCCGGCCCAGTACAGTTGGTCCGCTCCCTGCGGTAGCACGACCTGGGGTGCGCCACCCAAGGCTGCCGTCGTCGTCGTGCCTGCGCCGCCATGATGAACGACGGCGGCCACCCGGCCGAACAGAGCCTGCTGGTTGACCTCGCCGACGGCGAAGCAGTCGTCGCGGTCGTCGATCAGCGCCAACTCTGCCCAGCCACGAGAGACGAGCGCGCGGTGGCCCTGGGCGCGGATCGCCTCGATGGCCACCCGGGGTATGTCCTTGAAAGCGCGCAATGGCATGCTGCCGAACCCCACGTATACCGGTAGTGTGCCGGCGTCCAGGAACGCCACCAGGTCGGCCGGCAGCGGGCGTTCGTCCGGCACGAGCCACGCGCCGGTTTGGACGACAGAGAGGTCCGTCGGATCCGGCCAGGGACCGAGGGTCGGGTCCGCGGCCAGCCAGGGGTGGTCGGTGAACGCGTAGTCACGGACGTTGTCCACCGGCGACAGACCGATCGACGAGCGGTGGCGGTTGAGCGTCTCGCCGAAGAGCGCGTTCACATTCTTGGCGTCCAGGTCCCACAGCACCCGGTTGTCGGTCAGATTGGGTGGGAGTGACCAGCGCCAGAACGTCGGCGGCCGGTGGTGCGGCGATGGCAGGTCAGCCGGGTGGTAGCTCGCGTATACGTAGTGGACGCCCAGTTTTTCGGTCGCCGACCGCGCGCCGGCCGCCGCCGGAATCAGGCCGGTCGCCACCAGCGCATCGCAACCGTCGGCCGCGGCGGCGACCGTATCGAACTGCGCGGCGACCAACCCGTCCAAGTGCCGGCGCAAGTCGTCCTCGGACGGAGGCGTCGCCGCGGTCGCCAGGGCGCGTACCGGCTCGCCGAATGGCACCAACGGCACGCCGAAACCGGCCAGCCGCTCCGCGAACTCCTCATCCGGTGGCGCGCACACCCGCACCTCCGCGCCGAGTGCCTGCAACTGCACCGCCAGTCCCACCAGCGGTTCGACGCCCCCGCGCGAATCGTATGTCGACAACAACACACGCATTCGCAACTCCGATGTCCGCACGGTTATGGCCTCGGCATTTTCGCTGTCTTCGGGTTCCGTGACCAGTCAGAGCAACACGGTACACAGCTAGCGCCGGCGGAGCCGGTTCGCCGATGACTCGTCTGCCACGTGCTCGGCCATTCGTCCGACGAAATGCTCCCTGTGAATTTCGCAGATCCTCTCTGCAGCGCAGATAGATGACCGCCGGATCGCGGCTCCTCGATTTGCGGCACAAGCACGGCCACCCGGTGTGCCGGCCTAGATCGGGCCGAGCTCCACCAACTCGGCCAGTCGCGCGCGATGGCGGTAGGCAGTTCCGAGGGCCAACTGATCGCTCTTGGCTCGCTTGAGGTACAGGTGCGCCGGATACTCCCACGTCATGCCGATGCCGCCGTGCAACTGTACGCATTCCTCGGCGGCGTGCACGGCGATGCCGCTGCAATAGGCCTGGGCGGTGGCGGCCGCCACGCTAGCGTCGTCGCCCCGGGCGCACGCGTCGGCCGCGTACCGCGCGGCCGCGGTGGCCGCACCGACCTCGAACCAAAGATCGGCCAAGCGGTGCTTGAGCGCCTGGTATGAGCCGATCAGACGGCCAAACTGCTTGCGCTGCTTGGCATAAGACAGCGTGGTGTCGAAGCACCACCGCGCCACCCCGAGCTGTTCCGACGCGAGCAGGGCCGCCCCCGTTTCCAGCGCTTCGGCGATCGACCCCTCCGCCGGCCCGAGCCGCGCCGACGCCACCCCCGAGAACCGCACATTAGCAAGGGGTCTCGTCATATCCAGCGCCCTCAGCGGCGACACCTCCACCCCGTCCGCGGCGCGGGAGACGGTGTGCAACTCGAGTCCGTCCGCCCCCGCGACGGGTACCACCAGCACATCGGCCTGCGCAGCACCGGCGACGCTGGTGACCGATCCGCTCAGCCCGTCAGCACCGTGACTGACCCCCGCGACACGATCGCCCGGCGCGGTGGACAGCGGCACCACCAGCGTCGCGGTCAGTTCGCCCCCCGCCAGCGCCGACACGGTCTCGGTCTCACCGGAACGCAGCAGCGCGACCGTGGCCAGGACGGCGCTGGACAGGAACGGCACCGACGCGACGGCGCGGCCGATCTCCTCCATGACGACGGCGGCCTCGCGCGCACCCACGCCGGCACCGCCGAGCGCCTCGGGGACGAGCAGCCCGGCCACCCCCATTTCAGCGGCCAGCGTCCGCCAGACGGCCGAAAAGTCTTGCGGCTCCGGGTCGTAGGCGTGCACTACCTGTTCCGGCGGACAGCGGTCGGCGAACAGCTGGCGAACGCCGTCCCGCAGCGCCTCCTCGGTGTCGGAGTACAGCAAGTCGCCAGTGGTCATCGGTTCAGGTCCTTCCAGGCGACGTCTTTGTCGACGCGGTGTTCACCCGGCAGGCCGAGGATCCGCTCGGAGATCGTGTTGCGCAGGATCTCCGAGGTGCCGCCCTCGATCGAATTGCCGCGGGCCCGCAGATAGCGGTAGCCGGGCCCGCGCCCGATCAGGTCGACGACTTCGGTTCTGCGCATCGTCCAGTCGTCGTAGTGCAGCCCGGATTCGGCGTGCAGCTCGATGTCGAAACCCGAGATCGCTTGCGCCAGGTGGGCGAAGGCCACCTTCATGCCGGCGCCTTCGGGGCCCGGCTGACCCGACGCGGCTTGCTGCCGCAGCCGTTCACCGGCCAGGCGAAGGACCTCCGCGTCGACCCACAGCCGCATCAGCTCGTCGTGCATCGCCGGGTTGCGCAGCTCCGGCTCGTTGCGCCAGGCCTCGGTGACCTTCCCGATGATCCCGCCTTCGCGCGGAGTGCCGGCTTGCGAACCGATCGCGACCCGCTCGTTGTTGAGCGTGGTGGTCGCGACCCGCCAGCCGCCCCCCTCGGGGCCGAGCCGGTTCGCGTCGGGCACCCGCACGTCGGTGAGGAACACCTCGTTGAACTCCGCCTCGCCGGTGATCTGGCGCAGCGGCCGCACGTCGACGCCGGGTTGCGTCATGTCGCACAGGAAGTACGTCAGACCGGCGTGTTTCGGTACCGTCGGGTCGGTGCGGGCGACGAGGATGGCCATCTGCGCGTGCTGTGCCATCGACGTCCACACCTTCTGCCCGTTGACAATCCACTCGTCACCGTCACGCACCGCGCGGGTGGCCACGCCCGCCAGATCCGATCCCGCGCCCGGCTCGCTGAACAGCTGGCAGTAGACCTGCTCACCGGTGAACAACGGGCGCAGGAACTTTCGCTTCTGCTCGTCGGTCCCGAACGCCGCGATGGTCGGTGCCGCCATGCCCATACCGATGAAGTTCTTGACGGTGCCACCCACCGGCGCCCCCGCCGCGGCCAGCCGCGCGTTGACCCGCTCCTGGGCAGTCCGCGGCAGACCCAGTCCCCCGAAACCCTGCGGCAGGTGCACCCAGGCCAGGCCCGCGTCGTACTGCGCGCCGAGGAAATCGCGAGGGTCGCTGGTCGCCGGGTCGTGCTCGTCGAGCAGCGCCTCGACCCGGGCGTCCAGGTCGGCCGTATTCATTGCGCTCCGCCCGGCTGAACGCGAAACCCCTGAGCGGGGCCCAGCAGGATGCCGCCGTCGATGACCATCGTCTCGCCGGTGATCCAGCTCGCCGCATCGGAAACCAGGAAGGCGACCGCGTTCGCCACGTCGATCGGCTCACCGATGCGCCCGAGCGCGATCGTCGACGCCAGCGGATCTTCATTGTCTTTCCACAGCGCCTCGGCCAACCGCGTGCGAACGACACCCGGGGCAATCGCGTTGACCCGGACCTTCGGTGAAAGTTCCAGCGCCAGTTGCTTGGTCGCGTGAATGAGCGCGGCCTTGGTGGCGTTGTACATCCCCATGGCCGGCGATTGGTGCATGCCGCCGATCGAGGCGGTGTTGACCACCGAGCCGCCGTGCTCGCCCATCCACGACTTGACGACGAGCGAGGTCCACAGCAGCGGAGCCCACAGGTTGACGTCGAAGATCTTGGTGAACCGAGCGTGGTCCTGCTCGATCAGCGGGCCGTACGCCGGGTTGGTGCCCGCGTTGTTGACCAGAATGTCGACGCTGCCGAAGCGCTCCAGCGTGAGGTCCACGCAGCGCCGCGCGGCGTCCTCGTCGACCGCGTGAGCACCGACGCCCACGGCGTGCGCACCCACCTGCGCCGCGGCTTCGTCCGCCGCCTCCTGCTTGCGGGCGGTGAGGACCACGTTGGCGCCCGCGGCCGCCAATTGCTGCGCGATCGCCAGGCCGATTCCGCGCGAGGCGCCGCTGATGATCGCGGTGCGGCCGGTCAAATCCAGTGAGGTCATACGTGTGCGCCTTCTCTGCAGTAGTGGCCCGGCTCGGCAAGGGGCGATGTTTTATACACGTGTGTAGGTGGCACGCCACATGAATGTTAACGAAGTTAAATCTCGTCAGATCAGCGGCATTGGCAGGGGCGGTGGCCGCGGCGATCGCGGCGGCTCCCACTGCCGCAGCAGACGCTTTCGCAGCCGGACCTGCGATGACCGCGCCCTCGCCCACACACGTCGTCTTCAAGGACGATCCGGGCGGCGGTCCGGGCGGGAACGGCTGTGTGCCGGGCGTCGGTTGCGGCTCCGGCCACGGATAACCGGTTCGTCCCTCAGCCTCCCCGGAGCCTGGTGACCCAGGCCCGGGAATCTGCGGGGTCGATGACGTCGTCGAGTTCGAAGGTGGTGGCCGAGCGCAGCGCCTTGCCGTGTTCGTAGGCCGCCGCCACGAGCTTGTCGAACAGCTTCTGACGTGCGGTCGGATCCGCTTCGGCGGCAAGCTCTTTGCTGAATCCGAGCCGCACGGCGCCTTCCAGGCCCATGCCGCCGATCTCCCCGGTCGGCCAGGCGACGGTGAACTGCGGCGCGCGGAAGGAGCCGCCGGCCATGGCCATCGCGCCGAGCCCGTAGCCCTTGCGCAGGATGACCACTCCGAGCGGCACCGTCAGCCGCGCACCCAGGACGAACATCCGGCCGAACCGGCGGACGGCGGCCTCCTTCTCCGCGTCCGGTCCGACCATGAAGCCGGGGGTGTCGCACAGCGAGATCACCGGCAACCGAAACGACTCGCACAGCTCGAGGAAATCGCCGACCTTGTCGGCCGCCTCGGCATCGATCGCGCCGCCGAGATGGTGAGTGCTGTTGGCGATCAACCCGTATGGCGCGCCCTCGACACGCACGAGGGCGGTGGCGATCCCGACGCCGTAGTCGGGCCGCAGTTCGAGGACGGAGCCGACGTCGACGATCGACTCGATCGCCCGGTGCACATCGTAGGCTCGTAACCTGTTCTGCGGCACCACTTGCCGGGCCAGGCGGGGATCCGGCGCCTCCCACTCGACGAGACTGCCCTGGAAGTACGACAGATACCGCCGGGCCAGCGAAATGGCGTGCGCCTCGTCGCGGGCGACCAGGCTCACCACGCCGTTGCGGCGCTGCACGTCGATCGGCCCGATTGCCTCGGGCGGGTAAGCCCCCAGGCCGCCGCCCTCGATCATCGCCGGCCCGCCAATCCCGATGTTGGCGTCCGGCGTCGCGATGATCACGTCGCATACCCCGGCCAGCGCGGCGTTGCCGGCGAAGCACCGGCCCGAGACGATGGATACCAGTGGCACCTTGCCCCGCAGCGCGGCCAGCATCCGGAACGTCGGGACGTCCAACCCGGCGGCGCCGCCGACGTCGGTGTCGCCGGGCCGACCACCGCCCCCCTCGGCGAACAGCACCACCGGCACCCGCTTTCGCTCCGCCAGGTCGAGGACGCGGTCCGTTTTGGCATGGTTGCGCATGCCCTGCGTGCCGGCCAGCACGGTGTAGTCGTAGGACAGCACGACGGCCTCCGCCGCCGCTCGCCCGAAGCGGTCCGCCCCGATCGAGGCCAGCCCCGCGACCAGGCCGTCGGCCGGGGTGTTGGCGATCAGGTCGTCTTCCGAGCGCCGGCTGCGCTGCGCGGCGATGGCCAGCGCGCCGTACTCGACGAAGCTGCCGGCGTCCACCAGGTCGGCGATGTTCTCCCTGGCGGTGCGACGACCCTGCTTGTGGCGCTTGGCAACGGCAACCTCGCGGCCCTCGTCGAGGGTGAGCAGATGCCGCTGGCGGACCTCGTCGAGGTCGGCGCGCGTGCGGTCGAGATCCGACGTGGCGGTGGCCGATTCGGCGCCGGCGCCGGCGTCGGCGCGGGTGAAGATCATTAGCGGGTCTCCGGTCCCGACGACCTGGCCGGCCGTCACCAGACCTCGCAAGGTCCGCAGCGCGGCCGGAGCGACGAGCACGTGCTGCATCTTCATCGCCTCGAGGACGACGAGTTGGCCGCCGGCGCCGACGTCGACACCCTCGGGCGCCACCTCGACGACGGTGCCGGCCAATTGCGCGCGCAGCACCTCCTCCCCCGGATAGAGCTCGACCGCGGTGACGCGGACGTCGGCCTGGCCGGAGAGGGCGGCGGCCGCCAACTCCGAAATCTTCCCGTCCAGGAAGTCCGTCGCGACCCATCCCGACCGAACCTCACTGTCCGCCAGCAGCTCTCGCAGGAACGCGATGTTGGTGCCGACGCCCTCCACGCCGAACTCACCCAAGGCGGTTCGGGCCTTGCGTGCCGCCGCCGAAAACGACGATCCATGCACGTGGGTGATGACCTTGGCCAGCAGTGAGTCGTACTGCGGGCTGGTGGCAAGGCCCGGCCGACCATAGGTGTCCACGCGGACCCCCGGCCCGCTCGGCGGCGAGAACACCGCCAGGGTGCCCGCCGCGGGCACGACGGACCCGTCGGCGGCGGGGGTCTCCATGTTGACCCGGGCCTGGATCGCGATCCCCCGATGCGCCGTCGGCTCACCGATGACTTCGCTTCCGTCCGAGGCGGTTCCGGCCGGCAGTCCCAGCTGGTAGTACGACGCGCCGCGGGCGACGGCCAGCTGGACGGCGACCAGGTCCAGCCCGGTGGTCTCCTCGGTGACGGTGTGCTCCACTTGGATGCGGGGGTTGACCTCGAGGAAGACGAATTTCTCGCCCGAGACCAGGAATTCGACGGTGGCCAGCCCGCGCAGACCGAACCGGGCGCACAGCCGGACGGCGGCCTGGTGCAGGTGTCGACGCAGGGTCCCCGAAAGGCCCTGTGCGGGAGCGATTTCGATAATCTTCTGGTAGCGCCGCTGGATGCTGCAGTCGCGGTCGCCGAGAGCCAGCGCATGGGTTCGGTGGCCGGCCGGTGCGGCGACCACCTGCACCTCGATGTGCCTCGCGGCGTCGAGAACCGCCTCGGCGAACAGCGCCGGATCGCCGAAGCCGAGCTGGGCCTCCGCGGAGCAGAGCCGGTAGGCGCCCTCGATCTGGTCCGCGCCGGTCACCTTCCGCATTCCCCGGCCGCCGCCGCCGGCGAGCGCCTTGATCATGATGGCGCCGTTCTGGGCCGCAAAGAATGCCCTGATGTCTTCGACGCTGCTCGGACCTTCCGTTGCCGGTAGCACCGGTATGCCCGCGGCTATCGCCGCGGCTCGGGCCGCAGATTTGTTGCCGAGCATCTCGAGCACGTCGGCGTCCGGTCCCACGAACGCGCGGCCGGCGGCCGCGCAGGCGCGCGCGAATGCGGCGCTCTCGCTGAGAAACCCGTAACCGGGATGAATCAGCTCGGCGCCGGACTTTTCGGCCGCCGCCAACAACGCCGCGGAGTCCAGGTAGGCCTCCGGGCCGGCACCAGGAAGGCCGATCGCCTCGTCGGCGGCGTGCACGTGGGGGCCGTCGGCGTCGTCTTCGGCATAGACGGCGACGGTCTGCATGCCCAGTTCCGTTGCGGTGCGGATGATTCGCAGCGCGATCTCGCCACGGTTGGCAATCAGCAGCGTGGCGGTCATCGGAGCGGGCCGCCCCACTGCACCTGTTCGCGGAGCTTGCCCTTGAGCAGCTTGCCGCCGGCGTTGCGCGGGAGCGCTTCGCCGACCACGGTGACGTACTGCGGAACCTTGAAGTCGGCGAGCCGCTCACGGCAGTGGCCGAGCACGGCGGCGACATCGACATCGTCTGCGCCGCCGAACAATACGGCGCCGACTTTTTCGCCCATGATTTCGTCGGGAACGGCCAGTACGCAGGCGTCCGTGACGTTGGGCGCCGCCAGCAGCACGGCTTCCACCTCAACGCTGGAGACGTTCTCCCCGCCCCGGTTGATGATGTCCTTGAGCCGGTCGATGATGTGCACCCGGCCCGCGTCGTCGACCCGGACCACGTCGCCGGTGTGCAGCCAGCCATCCACGATGGTCGCCGCGGAAGCCTCAGCCCGATCCCAGTAGCCCGTCGTCACGTTCGCGCCCCGCACCACCAGCTCACCATGGTCGTGATCATCCCCGACGGGGATCAGGCCGAGATCGACCGACGGGACCGCATACCCGACCGAGTCGGCGTGTTCGAGGGCGTCGGAGTCGGGCAGCACCGTCATCAGCGATGCGGTCTCGGTCATCCCGTAGCCGTTGAACACCGTGGCGTGCGGAAACGCATCCTTCACCGACCGCACCAACGACGGGGCGATCGGCGCCCCACCGTAGCCCACCCAGCGGACGCCGGACACGTCGACATCTTGAAAGCCTTTGTGCCGCAGGAGCAAAGAATATATCGCGGGGACGGTCACCATGAGCGAGATGCGCTCGCGCGGCAGCGTGGCGATCAGTTCGTCGAGTTTGAGCGCGGGCATGATCACCGATGCGCCCCCGACGCGCGTGGCCGCCAAAAGCTGTGAGTTGCAACCCGTGACGTGGAACAGCGGGACCGAGATCAGGGTGCGCATCCCTTCACCGAGATCGCGTGGCAGTCCGAGACAGCGAACCGAGTTCTCGGTGTTGGTCAGGAATGCCTCGTGGGTCGTCGGCACCCCCTTGGGATGGCCGGTGGTGCCCGACGTGTAGAACAGCGCGGCGATGTCGGTGCGGCCGAGTTGCTCGGTCACGTATGGTCGTCCGTCGGGCAGTGGCGTGTCCGCCGCCAGATCGACGTGCGCACCGGAGTCGCCCAGCACGAACTCGACCTCGGGTTGCACGGACCGGGTGTTCACCGCGACCGCGACGCCGCCGGCCATCACGGTGCCCCAGAAGGCGAGCACCCAGTCGATTCCGGCGGGATAGCGCACGGCGACACGCTCCCCCGGTTTCACACCGTCTGCGCGCAGCCCACCGGCCACCCGGGCCGCACGGTCCCACAGCTGCCGGTAGGTGAATCGGCCGCCACCAAGTTCGACGACCGCCTCACTGTCCGGGCGACGGTCGACGTGCCCGGCGAGCATGTCCAGCAACGTGTCCGGCAGTTCGTCGTAGCGCGGAGTGCCGCTGGGGTCACGGGACACGCCCGTCATTGCGAACGGGTTGCTGCCGCGCGGGATTTCGATCACTGGAGGCATGCCCGGTCCTACCTATCCTCCTGGCCTATTGTGATGCGGTGACGATCGAGGATTCCGCCATCATGCCCGAGGCGTACTTCACCGTCGACGGCGACTCCTATGTCCCGGGCGCGCTGGCGCAGGGCCCCTGGGGTGCGGCGATGGGTGGCCAGATTGTCGGCGGCCTGCTGGCGTGGGGGATCGAACGATCCGGTATCGACCCCGGCCTTCAGCCCGCCCGCCTCACGGTCGACCTGCTGCGTCCCGTGCTGCTCGAGCCGGTGCAGATTCGGACTTCGGTGCAGCGGGAGGGTCGGCGCATCAAGCTCGTCGACGGCACGCTGCTGCAAAACGGAAAGACCGTCGCGCGGGCCGGCGCGCTGTTCCTGCGCCGCGGCGAGCATCCCGACGTCCGGGTGTGGTCGGCACCGGTCGCGACGCCACCGCTTCCGGCCGACTCCGACGGCTTCCCGCCCGACATGCCGTTTCTGATCTGGAGCTACGGCGCCGACCTTCAGACAGGCGCCCCTGGCATGGCCGAGTGGGAACAAGGCGAATCCCAGAAGTTCGCGTGGACGCGGGTCTTTCGCCCGATGGTGCACGGGTACCCGCTCACGCCGTTCGTGCGCTTGGCGTTCGTCGGCGATGTCACCAGTTCCCTGACCCACTGGGGCGACGGCGGGTTGCGGTACATCAATGCCGACTACACGATCACCGCGAGCCGACTGCCCGACGGCGAATACGTGGGGCTGGCGGCGCAAAGCCACTACGGCGCGGCCGGCGTGGCCACGGGCACCGCGACCCTGTTCGACCGGCACGGCCCATTCGGTACCAGCTCCGCGCTGGCCCTGGCCCAGCCCGCCGAGGCGTTCCAGCCGCCCTTTCGCTAAGACGTTGATTCCATCAGCGTCGCGGCGACGGTGGCGCCGAGGTTCCAGCACGCCTCCAGGTCGTCCTTGCCCGGTTTACCCGCGACCACGACGGTCTCCGCGGCCCGCACCCATCCCAGCCCGGTCGTGATCGCGGCGAGACCACGCTCCGCGCCTTCGGTGCCCTCGTTACCGTGCAGGTACGAGCCGAACGGACGCCCGCGCGTGGAGTCGAGCAGCTGGTAATAGGCGCAGTCGAAGGCGTGCTTCAGGGCGCCCGAGATATAGCCGAGGTTAGCCGGGGTGCCCAGCAGGTAGCCGTCAGCCTCCAGCATCTCGACCGGCGACACGGTGAGGGCCGGCCGGCGCACGACCTCCACGCCCCGGATCTCGGGATCGGTCGCGCCCGAGACCACCGCCTCGAACATCTCCTGGCAGTGTGGCGACGGCGTGTGGTGAACGATCAGGAGCGTCTTGCTCACCGGCGCCCCTGCATCTGCACGGCCGTCTTCATCGCTTCCCGCGCGCGGCGCCGATCCCCCGCGTAGTCGTAGGCCCGCGCCAGCCGGTACCAGCCTCGCCAGTCGTCCGGATCGGTTTCGACCTCCGTGCGCACCGTGGCGAACAACGCGTCCGCCGCGTCGCGCTCGACGCGGCCCGACCGCCGCCGCGGCAGCGCGCCGGTGTCGAGTTCCATTCCGTCCGCCGCGATCAGACGGGCCAGCTTCTGGTGGGCGAATCCGGCGCGCAGCGTCGCGACCATCGCCCACAGCCCGATGACGGGCATGATCAGCACCGCCAGCCCCAGCCCCACGGCAGCGGCCCGGCCCGAGCCGATCAGCGCACAAGCCATGCGGCCCAGCAGAACGACGTACGCCAGCATCGCCACGCACATCAAGGCGATCAGCAACTGGATGCGCACCGTCCGGTTCATTGCAGGTCGAGCAGGGGTTCCAAACCCACCGTGAGGCCGGGGCGTTCCCTGATGCGCCGGACCGCCAACAGCACGCCCGGGACGAAGGAGGTGCGGTCCAGGCTGTCGTGGCGGATGGTCAGCGTCTCCCCCGCCGTTCCGAACAGCACCTCCTGGTGGGCGACCAGCCCGGCCAGGCGTACGGAGTGCACCGGGATGCCGTCGACGTCGGCCCCGCGCGCGCCGGGCAGGCCGGTGGTGGTGGCATCGGGGTTGGGGGGCATGCCTTTTCGGGCTTCGGCGATGAGCTTCGCCGTGCGGGCCGCGGTGCCCGAGGGGGCATCGGCCTTGTGCGGGTGATGCAGCTCGATCACCTCCGCCGACTCGAAGAACGGCGCCGCCTGCTTGGCGAAGTGCATCGACAGCACCGCGCCGACGGCGAAGTTCGGGGCGATCAGGACGGAGGTGTCCTTGCCGGTCAGCCAGGACTGCACCCGCTCGAGGCGCTCCGCGGTGAAGCCGGTGGTCCCCACCACCGCATGAATGCCGTTGTCGATGAGGAACTCGAGATTGCCCATCACCACGTCGGGGTGGGTGAAGTCGATGACCACCTCGGTGTCGCCGTCGGTCAGCAGGCTCAACGGGTCACCGGCGTCCACTTCCGCGGACAGGGTCAGGCCGTCGGCGGCCCGGACCGCACCGACCATCGTCGACCCCACCTTCCCCTTGGATCCCAACACGCCTACCCGCATGCGCGAAGCCTACGTCGGCCGATAGCCTGCCGCGGCAAGCCAGGCGCGGGCACGGCCAAGCTGGCGCTCATTGGTGAACGAGAAGTACCGCTGCAACTCCTCGGGCCACCGCGAGAGCACGTCTTTGAACCGACGAAAAGCGCCCTTTCCCCTTATCGCGATCTGAAGCCTTTCGGCGACGGCGGGGTCCTCCACGGTGGCGATGAACAGCTCCATATCGCTGTAGCCGTCGTGCGAGCCGACGCACTCGACATGGAGCCAGCGGTCCTCATCCTCATCTTCATCCTCGTAGTCGGTGCTCTCCGGCCAGCAATCACCGGTTCTGAGGTCGATCCGGCCGCCACCCCATACGGGGTCGCCTTCCAGTAGGGACGCCAGCTGCTCTAGGTCGACTGGCAGGGGGCGAAGCATCGGCGTTGCACGCACGTTCAGGATGGCGTCGAGTTGGTCGGCCAACTCCTCGTCCCCCTCCCAGGCGCGCTCCCTCAGCGCCGCCGCGCATTGTGCGGCGAGCTCAGCCGCTTCGGGCGTGCCCTGTTTAACGGCGTCCAAAAGGCCGTCGCCTGCCAGCTGAAGAACGTCATCGGTCAGGCGACCGCGGACCGCCTCGACGATGGACCCGTCACTGCGAAACACCGCCCCGCGTAGCTCGTTGAAGGCGCTAGAGTCCCACGGCCTCATGACGCAAAACCATAGCGAGTCCTACCTGTCCACAGTTCGGCTTCTATCCACAGCAGCTTGATACGTCATGACTGCTGTCCCCCTAACGCGCTACGATTCGAACATGCATACCGCCCCTCTGCTTTAGTGCAGTAGAATCTGGGTGTGGTTGTTCCCCAGGGTCATCCGGTTCGCGGGGTGGACTATCCGGGGACTTTCCAACAGTTGATCAGCTGGTTTCCCGACGAGCAGGCGTGTGTCGACTATCTG
>JARLGR010000007.1 GCA_031292665.1 Mycobacterium sp.
GAAGAGTTACTCGCAGCCCCTTCTCATGGTGGCGAGATCCGGCGGCTGACAATCCTTTTCGCCGACCTGGTGGATTCCACCGCGCTGTCGACCAGAGTCGAGCCTGAGACGTATCGCCTGGTGGTCGGCCGGTATCGCGAACACGTGCTTGCGATCGTGAACCGCTTCGGGGGCTACATCGGCTCGACCAACGGCGACGGTTTGCTGGCGGTCTTCGGCCACCCGATTGCGCACGAGGATGATGTGCGGCGCGCCGTGCTCGCGGGTTTGGAGATCTCCCGCGCCGTCCCGAAACTCAGTGCGCAGGCGAAGGCGCGCTTCGGGATTGAGATCCGTGTGAGGGTCGGCGTGCACCGCGGTGTGGTCTATCTGGATACCACGCAAGAAGACGTGTACGGGTTGGGCGCCAACCTGACAGCGAGGGTATGCGGACTGGCGCCGCCAGGTGCGGTGGTGGTCTCCGACGCGGTCGCGCGCCTGGTGCGTGATGCGTTCGAGCTGGAGGCCTGCCCCGCTGCGCCGGTGAAGGGTGTGGAAGGCCTGATTGACCACCACAGGGTGCTTGGCGAACGGGCCATGCCGGCCCGAGTTGCGCAGGGGCCGTTCGTCGGTCGGTCCCGCGAGTGGCAGCACCTACAGGAGAGTTGGGCGCAGGCGCAATCAGGGCGGTTGAGTACGCCGGGGGTGGTCTTTTGCGGTGAACCCGGCATCGGCAAGAGCAGGCTGGCGGCAGCGGGCGAGGCACTGGTCAGGCAGTCCGCCAAGTCGGTGATGGAGCTGATTGGCTCACCCTTTCACACCGATGCCGGCCTGCATCCGGTGCGCACCCTGATCGAACGCCACTGCCGCATCGGCCGTCTCACGGATCCGGCCGACCGCCTTGCGCTGCTGAATGCCGAGGTGGCCAGGGTCGGCCTAGATCCCGTCCGCTTCATTCCACTACTGGCGCCAGTACTGAGCATCGACGCTCAGCACGGATATCAGGCGGTCCCTGACGAGGGCCGCGAGCTTTACGACCTGATCGCTGAGGCAGTGCAGGCCTATCTCTTGGCCTGCTTCAGGGGCGAGCCTGGCTTGGTGGTCGCCGAGGACGCGCACTGGTTCGATTCCACCAGCCTCGAGGTGCTTGGCGGCCTGCTGGATGCAGCAGGAGGTGACCTGCTGGTAATCGTCACCGGACGGCACAGAGGATGGTTGCCGGACAGCTGGCCGGTGACCGTGTTCGACCTCCGACCCTTGACCGACCAGGAGACCGACGAGCTGATCGTTGCGCTGAATCCAGGGCTGACGCCGCAGGAGCAGGCCACCGTCCGGTCCCGCTGCGACGGCGTGCCCTTCTACGTCGAACAGGTTGTGGCCGGGATTGCCGAGGTTGGAGTACCTGAGGCCCTCTACGAGACGTTGTTCGCCCGGCTGCGGGCGAGTGCCAATGTCGTACCAGTGGCGGAGGCGGCGGCCGTCATCGGTCGCTACGTCGATATCAGCCTCCTGCGAACCGTGGTCGACATGAGCGAAGACGACCTCCAACGTGTCGTCGACGAACTCGCGGATGCGCAAGTGCTTGAACCGTGGAAAACAGACGGCTGGCGATTCCGTCATGAGCTGCTGCGTGAGGTCGCCGGCGAGTTGGCACCACCCAGCGTGCGCCGGAGACTGCACGCCAGAGTGGGCGACGCCCTGTGCAGCTTCGGTGGCGAGCCGGACTGGGGGCTGGTCGCCAACCATTACACGCAGGCCGAGCGATTCGACGATGCCGCGTCCGCCCACCAACAGGCATCAGCAGCTGCGCGGCGTCGCGGCGCCCTCGCCGAGGCGCGTGCCCATCTGAGCCACGCCCTCACACAACTCGACCGGTGCGCGCCCAGCCCCAGTCGCGACCGCCGCGAGATCGCATTGCGATTGGGGCGAGGATTCCTCGCCGGAAGCGCAGTCAGCCCGTCGAGCCCTGTGGTCGCCCCTGACTTGGAGCGGTGCCTGCAACTGGTGGGCGCTGAAGTACCCAACGACAGCCGGGGCCGCACGTCGACCGCGCAGGAACTCTTCTCGACATTAGGTGTCCTGACCGGCTATTACACCGGCCGTGCGGATTTGAGCCGCGCAACCCAGGTACTCGAGCTGCTGCGCGCGGCCCTGGACCAATGGCGACCAGGGTTCTGGCCACGAATCGCGGCCTGGTCAGGGGTGTTGGCGTTTCTACGAGGCGAATTTTCTGATGCCCGCACGAAACTCGAGCTTGCTACCGGCCCCGGCGCAACCGACAATCGCGAGACGGAGACGGTGGGCTTCCTACCGATCGACCCGATCGTCGCGGCGCACATTCACCTGGCCCTGGTCCGACTGGTGCAGGGGAGCCTCACCGCAGCCGAGACAGAGCTGGCGCAGGCCGCGCGCTGCGTCGACGGGATCGGCTTCCCCCAGGGTCCGTACAGCCTCGCGTACTTGCGGTTCGTAGAGATCTGGGTGCGCATCGAAGCCGGTCAACTCGACCGTGCGTCGGCACTGGCGGTCGATATGGTCGACGACGCAAAGCGGCACGGCTTCGATCAATGGCGCCTGCGCGGCACAATCCAGCAGGCCGTCGTGGACGCCCTGGCAGCGTTGGCCGCAAATGGGCCATCGTCGGCAACTACCGACCGAATCGCGGATATCACCAGTTTGATCGACGAATTGCGGACCGCCGATCTCAATGTCTACCTAACTTTCTTCAAGGCCGCGCTCGGGCGGTTGATGATCGCCGCAGGACGACTTGAGCGCGCCGGTGCCCAGCTTGACAACGCGTTAGGGCTGGCGCGCGAGACAGGGATGTCCTTCTATGATTCCGAACTGCTAAGGCTCCGATCGCATACCCGAACGGACCTCGCCGCTCGCCGTGCCGACCTCGAGGGTGCCCTCCAGTTGGCCCGTCGCCAGGGTGCGAACCTGTTCGAATTGCGTTCCGCCCTTGATGATTTCGAACTACGCGGCCAACCTGCAAGTGCTGCCCTCGCTGACGCGATCAGCCGCGTTCCAGCGGACAGTGCACTGACCGAGTCGGCCACGGCCTCCGCGGCACTGACGGCAACCGGACCGCAAGCTCGGCCGGGCTCTGGCTAGCGTCGGTCGACCGGCCGAAATCGGCTCGCAACAGCTTCGATGACCGTCGATGGCCAGATCTGTCTATCCGACCTGGCACCCGGGGCGCCGGCTTCCGCCCCGCCGCGAAGCTGACGATAAACTCCCGCGGCGGCATCCTTGGAGCCGTAGATGTGGCAGAACACGAGGGGTGGGCCGACGGAATCTCCGTCCGCCCACCGGACTCCTTCATAGGTGTCGAACGGGATCGGCACGCGCAACTCTCGATCGTCCAAACGTATTGATGCGAAGGTTGCTGAAGGGACTGGGGTTCCAAACGAGCGTGGTGTCACCACTTCCGAACTCGCCGTTCCGATACGGACGTGGCCGAAGCCGAAGCCGCGATCGAGCGATCCGGTGCCCAGTCAGTCGTCAGTGGCGGGGTGGGGCGTTGGCTCGACCCCGCGATTTCTGAATTGCGGTTTCGACTTAACCGTTTTCAGCAGCGTTTGAGTCTCGCGAAGTGCCCGGCCAAACGCCTTGTACCTGTCGGCGTATCCGACAACCATCGTTCCCCGTGGGAACACGGTGAGCAACTCCTCGTTGTAAGTTCAGACACGAAGGTCGTGTCCTTCAACACGCGCCGGAAGGTCAGCACCCTCGGGCAAGGGCCCGCCCCTGAAGCGATCCGTAGCGTAATCAAGCGCATGGGGGTTTGCGCGAGTGCCCAGCCCAATGCTGCGAAGTGTGATCGCTTCGGAGCCGAGATTCACGATGATGAGTCTGTAGGTCTCTGCGTTCCCGACAATGGGGAAGATCTCAACTCTGATGCGGGGCCACTTCAGCCAGGTGAGCGCTAGGTTCCACAACAGAGCTACGACCGACAACGCGAAGCCGAGAAGCCCAAGACTCACGGCGGACAACTGTAGGCCTGCCCACAACCTGCCCACAATCAGCTATTTCGAGTGATCTCCCCCCACATCGCCGACCCGTGGCGCAGATCTGTCGTATCATGGCGACATGGATACGACACATTCTCAGCTTGGCGCCCTCCTCGACCGGGTCAACGAAGCGACCAAGCTGCTACAGCGTTCTGAGACGGTCCCGAGTGAAGTTAGCGAGCTCGTCGATAGCTTCCAGTCGGCACTCGGCGCCGCGACGCCGTTGCGTCTCGAGGCCGACCCCTATCTCACGACACGAATGTGGGCTGCCGCTTACAGCGCGGAAAAAGCACTCCGCCACGACAACAGGGAGGAGAAGCGTCGGGAGGTGCGCATTGCGCTCGAGCAGTTCCGACACGCCTTGCGCGACATCACCGCACATCAGCCCTACAACGATGATGCTCCGGTCCGGGAGGTGCTTGCTCGGACCGCCGAGACCCTCGCCGCCCCTCAGCAGACTCTCGCGGACCTGCTCGGGGTTTCCGTCCGCCAGCTTCAGCGCTGGCTCGCGGAAGACGGGTCTGAGCCGGGGGCAGACGATGCCTCGCGGGTCCGCGCGGTCGGGCAAGTCGTGAACCAGTTGCGCCACGCATTCACGGGTCCGGGGGTAATCGCGTGGTTCTACCGGGACCATCCTGTGCTCGGCCGGCGCCCGATCGAGTTGCTCGACGACCCGTTGTGCTATCCGCAGCTCCTTGGCGCCGCGACCGCGGCTCGTGCCATGACGGCATGATTTTGACGGTATTTCGACACGCGGCATACGACTCGCCGTGGTGGGCGTTTCCCAGCTCACGGGCCGGTCGCTTCCACCGCGCGAGAAGCGAAACAGTCCAGTATCTGAGTCTTCATCCGCTTGGGCCCGCCGCCGAGATGCTTCGCCACAACGTTGGCCCGAGCGGCAATCCGGACGACGCCGTATTGAATTTGTGGACGGCGGTGATCGACGTCGATGCGGTCACACGAATCGATTTCGGCGATTGCGCGAGCTATGGGCTGACCGCTGATGACCTCGTCGGTGACGATTACACCGTGACACAGAAATTGGCTGACACCGTTCGCAGCTCCGGAGAGATAGCAATGGTCGTGCCGTCCGCGGCGCTTCCGGGAACCCACAACCTGGTCTTGTTTGGGGTAAGAGTCCTGCATCCATTTCTCAGCGCACCGCTCACGCCTGAAGAGATCCCGACTGGGCACCTCACTGACGGAGCGCGTTCTCCGAAGGAGGTCGCGCCGCATGTCCGCTGGTTCGGCACTTCCCACAAGGCGGCCGAACAGTGGAAGACCACCGGCAAATACGACCTATTCGACGATCCAATTGCAACGCGCTGGTGAGAACGACCTGCGCGGCGATGAGCCACGTCGCAGCCATCGTGGAGCCCCACCGAAGAGAAAGCGCTGTCGATGCAACTGAGGCGAGCATCTAGGCTTTCGTTGAGGTCGCACCCCGACTGACGTCCGCCAAGTGCATGAGAGTCGTCAACACAGTGAGCTGTAACCGAGTTGTCGCTGCGGTACCCCGGTGTTTCATGATGAAACACGCGCGGCGAGGCGCACCTCTTGTCCTCGGCGCCCTCATGCTCGCGCTGGTCGGATGCACAAGTCCGACTGCCCCGCGAGCCGCCGTGACCGCCTCAATCTCAACGACAGTCGCCGCCACACCGCTCGCGTCGAAAGTGCTGCCCGCCGCGCCAACGCCGCCCGAGGGCGCGCAGCCTCAGCTCGCGTCAGACCCAGCCCAACTGGCCGACGACCTTGTCGCCGACGAGCGTGCGCTGCGTGACCCGTCGACGGCTGAGCCGGCGCTGGAGGCGGCCGCGCACCGCGAGCAGGCCGCCTACCGGGCCATCGGGCGCCATCCCGAATGGGATGCGATCACCCGACCGCGAATTCCGTCGGATCTACTCGACGTCTACGACCGCAACGTCGACGCCCGTCGACAGCTGCAGGCGATGACACCCGCGAAAGACACAGTGCCCCCTTGGCGCATCGACCCTCCCGTTCCGGCCGAGGAGCTGATCAGTTCCTACCGCGCGGCGGAGTCGGAGTCCGGTGTCGGCTGGAATTACCTGGCCGCGATCAATTTCGTCGAGACGCGTTTCGGCAGCATCGTCGGCGTGAGCACCGCCGGCGCCGAAGGTCCCATGCAATTCCTGCCGTCGACGTTCGCCACCTACGCTCAGGGCGGCGATATCAACTCACCCCGCGACAGCATCATGGCGGCGGGCCGCTACCTCGCCGCGAATGGCTTTGTCAGCGACCGTGATCACGCGATTTACCGGTACAACAACGCGCACCAATACGTGCAGGCGGTCGACCAATACGCCGCGCTGCTTGCGTCCTATCCCGCTGTTTTCGCCGGCTATTACCGGTGGGACGTCTACTACAACACGACGGCCGGCGACGTGCTGCTGCCGATCGGTTACGCCGCGACCGCGCCCATCCCGGTCGGCGACTATCTGGCGACGCACCCGCAGTAATCGCTAACTACTGCCCTTCTTCCGCGACAGGAACGCCTGCATGTGCTGTTGCGGCTCTCCGGTCAGGAATGCGAGGCCGAACTGCTCGATGCTGTCTTCGATCGCCCCGTGAACAGTCATGTCGAACCATTTGTTGAGCAGGCGCTTCTGTTGTCGGAGCGCGTGCGGGCCGAAACCGGTGAACTTGGCCGTGAGCTCGCCGATGCGACCGTCGAGCGCGTCGGGCGCAACGACCTCATGCACCAGGCCCCAGGTGGCAGCCGTCTCGGCGTCGATCGTTTCGCCGGTCATCAACAGCCAGGCCGCACGAGAAGCGCCGACCAGCACCGGCATCAACGCCGAATGGATCACCGAGGGGATGCCGACCGCGACTTCTGGCATCCCAAATTTCGCGCCGGTCTCGGCGATCCGCAAATCGCACGACATCGCGACCTCCAGGCCACCGCCGAGGCACCAGCCCACGAGTCGGGCGATAACGGGGACGGGGCACGCGCGAATCGCCTCACACAAGCCCGCCAGCCGGCGGATGAACACCTCGGCGCTGGACCGGTCCAGGGTGACCATCTCGTTGATGTCGGCACCACCGATAAACGCCCGCTCGCCCGATCCGCGCAACACCACGACCCGCACGTCGGTGTCTTGGCTGACGGCGCGGAATGCCTCGGTCAGTTCCGTGATAGCGCCGCTGCCGATGATGTTCAACGGCTTGGAGTTGATCAGCTCGATGGTTACCGAGCCGCCGTCGCGACCGAGCCTGACGAACCGTCTCTCCACCGTGTTCATTCGCTCCTCAGTTGGCCGCTGCGCTTGAACGAGGCGCGGCGGCAGACTAGCACCGCCGATGCCGAAATGGCCCCGGCTTCGGCAAGAGGAGGAAAGCCGCCCCAGAGAACCGGGGCGGCTTTCAGCAGGCTCGACTACGGGTCGCCGCTCAGTAGAGCGGGACCCAGACACCGAAGAACCAGTAACCCCAACCGCCGTACTGCCAGTTGAAGACCGGGATAACGGTGAAGGTGTTGTAGTTGAAGGGGCCGAAGTCGGCCCGCGCCACGGCCTCATCGCGTGGCGGCCCGCCCCACGGGCGATTCCAGCCGCCGGGAGGCGGCGGGCCATCCCAACCACCCGCGGGAGGCGGGCCTTCCCAGCCGGGCGGCGGGTGGCCAGGAGCCGGGCCGTCGTTCCAGCCCCAGCCCCGCGGCGGCGGCGGAGGCGGAGCGCCGCGGCCGACCACGTTGAATTGGACATCCGCACCCCCGGGTCCGCCCACTTGCGCGCTAGCGGTGATCACATCGTGGCGCGGAATGTAGGCCGGGTGCGGAGGCTGCGTGCTGGGCGGATTGAGCGCCGGACGCGCTCCCCGGTCGGGCGGCTGGTTGTTGGGGCCGTTGGCCGGTGCATTGTTCGGCCCGTTGTTCGGCCCGCCCGGCCCGTTGTTCGGCCCTCCCGGCCCGTTGTTCGGCTCGCCCGGACCATTGGGTTGTCCGTTCGGCGGTCCCGAGGGCTCCCGGTTTTGCGGGCCCCCAGGTTCACCCCGCTGTGGCTCGTTGCCCTGCGTGCCCGGCGGCGGAGCGTTCTGCGTCTGCGGGGCCGGAGCGTTCTGCGTCTGCGGGGGCTGCTGCGATTGCGGGGCCGGCGCGTTCTGCGTCTGCGGCGGCTGCTGCGGCTGCGGGGCCGGCGCGTTCTGCGGCCCGCCGCCACCACCGGGATTGCCCCCGCCCCCGCCACCGCCGTGGCAGCCCGGACATGGCGGCGGTGGATCCATCGGAGCGGAATTGGCAAACGCCGGGTCCAGCGTTATTGCCGAGACGCTCAGGCCCACTGCGACCGCCGCCGCGCTGACGACACGTTTCATAGACATAGCTTTGTCCCCTCTCGGGTGTCGATCGCCCGCGCTACGGGCAGGTCACGTCCATCTCGAAAGACTTGGTCACCGTTTGCGGCTGATTGGGATTGCTCATATCGACACCCGTCACGGTGCCCTTGATCGCGTAGGACTTGCCGTTGACCGCGGCCCCGGCGTTACTGCCCTGACTAGGAGCGGCATCGGAGAAACCGAGCGCGACGTTGTTGACGTTGCCAAGACCGACCGAATGGACAATAGGCGGATTGTCGTTGCTGACCACCGCGCCGAGGCCGGCTGTCGCGTCACCGATGCCGATGGTGGTGACGCCGTTCGCCGAGTTGCAGGTGACCTGGCCGGTGACATTCTGGTTCTGACCGTCGACGATGACCTGAGTGCCGGCCGCCGACGGCGAAGAGCTGGACGATGCTCCCGTACTGGACTTGTTGCTCGAACATCCGGCGCAGGCCGCAACCGCCATGGCCACACCGGCTACGCCGAGCACGATTCCACGCTTCACTACCACTCTCCTTCGAGTCGCCGGCGCTTCGTCTCGGACCGCCTCGATACAAGCGACACCCACAAAGCCGTTCCGGGGGTACCCACGATCGAGAAAGGCAAACGTGCGCTTCGCGCGGCCGGTTCGGCAGACCGCCCACGCTGTCGGCCCGTCAGGGCAAGACGCGCAAGCCCCACCTGCCGAGCAAGGGTTGCACCAAAGCGAAGTACGTCGTGTAGTCGTCGCCCTCGGGTGAGGACATCAAGAGGCCGACGGCACTCACGGTGCCGTCGGGGTTCTTCACGAAGCCGGGACTGCCGCTGTCACCGTTCAGGCTGTAGACGCTGGCCTCCACCACGTCACCCTCAATGCCTTTGATGGCTCCGCAGGTTTCGCCACTTACGGCGCCCACCTTGCAGAACGGCATGCCCACCTGAATTTGCCCCTGGCTCAGGGTATCCCGGACCGGATACCTGCCGTCGATGTCACCCATGGGCGCGCCCACACCGGGATCGAGGCGGATGATCGCGGCATCTCTTTTGTCGCCCTCATGCTCACTGGCGCTGATTCTTCCGAGCGGGGCGTTGTCCCCGTACGTCCAGTCGGAGCCGTCGTGCCCGTCGCAGTGCCCGCTGGTCATCAGGTAGTAGCCGCCGTCGTTGCCTTGGGCCGCGAAACCCGCTGTGCAATTGACGTTGTCATCGTCGACCTCGATGCCCGGCATCGGCGGCGGCGCGGCCAGCGCCGGCTTGGCTACCACCGTCGCGGCCAGCACCACGGCGCCGGCCAATCCCAGCCCCCGCAACCACAAGATGGCCACGCCGCCCTCCTCCGCTCCTGACGGGAAGCATGATTGCAGCCGAATGCCGCACAGTAGCAAGGCGAGCGGATACGCCGCGCCGAGCCGCAGCGCATCACTCCCGCGCGGCCACCACGGGTTTCTTGCTGCAAATGCGGTACAGCAACTTCCCCGCAGCACGTACCCGATAAGCAAGTCATCCCGCGTCGACGTGACGGCCGAGGAAGTTCAGGACAGCGTCGGCGAAGATGTCGTTGCGGTCGCCGGCGACCATGTGACCGGCGCCGCGGACATCGGTGAACTCGACTTGCGGGAAGCGGGCGAGAAACTCGTCGGCGCGCTCCTGGCTGACCAGGTCACTCATCTGACCACGAACCAGGAGCATCGGCACGCCGCCACGCACGATCGCCTCCACGGCCGCGTGCATGCGGTCGGGGTCCGTCACTTCGAACGGGGGGGACGCCGCGGTGCCGCTGATGAACTGCGGATCCCAGTGCCAATACCAGCGATCACCGCGGCGGCGCAGGTTGGTGGTCAGGCCCTCCAGATCGGTGGGCCGGGGTCGGTGCGGGTTGTACTCGGCGATCGCGTCGGCCACCTCGTCCAGCGAGCCGAAGCCGGATTCCACCCGGTCGGACATGAAGGCGTGTATTCGGTTCGCCCCCGACTGATCCATGTTCGGCACGATGTCCACCAAGACGACGGCGCTGGCGATGCCCGGCGAGATTTCGCCCGCGAGCAGCATCGAGGTGAACCCGCCCAGGGACGCGCCCACCAGCACCGGTTGCGGGGGTAGCGTGCGCAGCACTTCCAGGACATCGCGGGCGAAGCTGACGACGCGGTAGTCGCCTTCGCCCGACCAGTCCGATTCCCCATGGCCACGCAGGTCGACGGTGACGGCCTGCCAGCCACGCTCGGCCACAGCCGCGGCTGCCTTCCCCCACGAGCGGCGGGTCTGCCCGCCGCCGTGCAGGAACACCACGGCACGCGCCGAAGGGTCACCCAGCCGATCCGCGACGATGCGAACGCCGCCGGGTCCCTCGATCGAGAACTGTTCCGCTATCGGCACCAGGTGATAGTAAGACGCTTCCTAGAGAAACCGACGCCGGTTCGACCTCACCGCGGTTTGCGAGACCGCCGCGGCGCAGAACCGTTTCAGCTACTGGATTTGCCGTGCTCGCCGCGCCACGACCTGGCGAACCGCCGGGCAGCTTCGCCAAGCCGGGCGCCCGCTCGTTGGGAACCCTTGATCCTGCGCAGCGTTTGTTCTCCCTCCGCCGCGTAATCTTCGACGGATTCGTCGCCTTCTTCAGCGCGCATGCTGTTCCCTTCTATGCCTGAGCCGGCCGCTCGGGTGGTTTTGACGGTGTCAACCGCTCCGGCGTCTCCTGCCGGCACCACGTTACGGTTGCAGATCACTCCTCCGACCGGCTTCGCAGTGCCTACCCGTCAGCGCGGTACCCAAAACCATGCCCGCCTTGATCCCGGGCTTGTCGACCTCGTGGCGCAGTCAGGGCATACTCACCGCCGCAGACCAGCGAAGATGCCGCGGTAGTGGAGGTGCGCCAGAAAGTGTCCGCCCGGCTTCAGATGCATTGTGGCGCAGGGGATTCTGTGCGCAAGTTCAGTTGGCCAGTGCGGATCGAGCAGCTGATCGTCGGTCCCTGCCCAAACATCGACCGGCACCCGCAGATCCTCGGGTTCAAATCCCCACGGCAGGTTCATGACGCGGTACTCCTCGACCATGCCCCGGGGTTGGCGTAGCGCTTCCCGGGACATCCTGGCGAAGTTGTCGTAGCCCTCCGCCCGTAACACCGCGGCATCGGCTTCACCCAGACCGCGAGCGGCCAACCGGCCGTAGAGGTCCGGTGTGCAGACCGCCGCGAACCGCATGGCGCGAAAGCACTGTCGCGCGAGCCAGGGTGCGCGCCGGGACAGCCCGCTGAAGACGCGGTCAATCATCGGCAGGTCGTCGAAGACCCCCGGTTCGTTCAGTGGCAGCGCGCCGGCGATGATGGCAATCCGCGTCACCCGTGCGGACAGCGCGTAGCCGACGGCGGCGGCATATTGCCCGCCCAGGGACCAGCCCATCGCCGCGAACCTGTCAATGGCAAGCAGGTCGAGCAGTTCGCTGACGTCCCCGGCCCAGTCCAGGATGGTTCGCCCCTCCTGGACGTCAGACCTGCCCACCCCGGGTCGGTCGGGGGAGATCAGTCGGACCCCGCATTCTTCAGCAACCGAGGCGGCCGCCTCGACGTCCAGGCGGCAGGCTAAGCCCCCGTGCGCGCTGATGATCGGGAACCCCCGGGGTTTCCCGTATTCTGCGTAACTCAGCGACCGGCCGTCTCGCAGGCCGACAACATGATCCGCGGTCATCCGGTCACGACCTCTGCGGATGACGTCGTACCGATGTGGCGCTGGTCATACCCAGTTACCTCCAAATCGGGCTGACGAGGGACGACCGACTTCTCGATGTGAGGTCGTTTCATCCAATCGCGTGCCTTGGCTCAGGTGCAACGGCTAACGATCGATGCGGGTATTCCGCCCGGTAACGAGTTCAGATCGATCTCGTCGGCTACGTGTGCCTCGTGACACTTTTCGTGAGATCGGCGCGGCCGAACTTGGTCGCCCTCCCACCAGAAACTTCCTGGTAGAAGGAAGGTTGCGGCCGTGAATCGGCCCGGGTCGCGCCGGGTGACGGCACCGCCCGAGGGGCCCGTCGCGGCTTTTTCGATTGGAGGCTTCATAGCAAGCTCCCGCATACTTGACACCATGCTCGAAGCGACATCGCCGCAAGCCGCCGCCGGTGCGGTACCTGCCGATGCGCTGGGGATGGGCAGAGGTTTGTGATGGCACGCTCTGGCGGTGCTCACCACCGTCACCGAGCCGCTCGTCAGCCGTCACGGCTCCGCAAAGGGCTGACACGCGGCTTCATGGCGCTGGTGTCGGTGGGGGCGGTGCTGTTGACCGCGGCCGGTTATTACGTGGCCCACGGTGCGCTGGGTGGCATCACCGTGTCGGACGCTCTGCGCCCCGAAGACCCGCGATCCAGCGGCAACAACATGAACATCCTGCTCATCGGGCTGGACTCGCGTAAAGACCAGGACGGCAACGACCTGCCCTGGTCGATCCTCAAGCACCTGCACGCGGGCGACTCCGACGACGGCGGCTACAACACCAACACGCTGATACTCGTGCACGTCGGAGCCGACGACAAAGTCGTCGCCTTTTCGATCCCGCGGGACGACTGGGTGCCCTTCAACGGCGTCCCGGGATACAACCACATCAAGATCAAAGAGGCGTACGGACTCACCAAGCAGTACGTCGCGCAGAAGCTCGTCAACGAGGGCGTCAGCGACCAGAAAGAACTCGAGACGAAGGGCCGCGAAGCCGCCCGGGCGGCGACCCTGCGTGCGGTGCGCAGCCTGACCGGCGTCCCGATCGACTACTTCGCCGAGGTCAATCTGGCGGGTTTCTACGACATGGCCCAGTCCCTGGGCGGGGTGGAGGTGTGCCTCAACCACCCTGTTTACGACTCGTACTCCGGCGCCGACTTCCCGGCCGGGCGGCAGCGGCTCGACGCGGCGCAGGCGCTGGCGTTCGTCCGGCAACGGCACGGCCTGGAGAACGGGGACTTGGACCGCACCCACCGGCAGCAGGCCTTCTTGTCGTCGGTCATGCAGGAACTTCAGGATGCGGGCACGTTCACCAACCTGGACAAGCTCAAGAGCCTGATGGCGGTGGCCCGCAAAGACCTTGTGCTGTCAGCAGGATGGGACGACGAACTCATCCAACGGCTCGGGGCGCTGGCCGGCGGTGACCTCGAATTCCGGACACTGCCCGTCGTGCGCTACGACAACATCGACGGCCAGGACGTCAACATCGTCGACCCGGCCGCGATCAAGGCAGAGGTGGCAGCGGCAATCGGCGCCGCACCACCGGCCACCGCGACCACCACCACGGCCGCCAAGCCCAGCCCGACCACCGTCGTCGACGTGATCAACTCCGGCAGCATGAGCGGCATGGCCGGCGAGGTATCCCGCGCGCTGAAAAAGCACGGCTACACCGCGGGGCAGGTGCGCGACCGTACCTCCGGCGAACCGACCACCACCTCGATCGAATACGGCGCCGGCGCGCAAACGGACGCGAGCAATGTCGCCACCCTGCTCGGTCTCGACGCCCCGAAACACCCCGACGCCGCCGTCCAGCCGGGACACATCCGCGTGACCGTCGACACCAACTTCTCGATGCCGGCCGCCGACGAAACCACGACGACAGACGAAACCACAACCAGCACCAAAACTTCCAGCACGGCAAGCACCTATTACTACAACGGCACCGCTACCACCTATCCGACGCCCAACGAGGGAAAGCCGATTGGCGGCGGCGGCGTCCCGTGCGTTAATTAGGCACGCGGACCAAGTAGGCCCCAGTTGACTCAGGCGTGCGTTCCGCCGTCGATGCGGATCTCGGTGCCCGTGATGAACGCGCCGTCCTCCGACACCAGCATGGCGATCACGCCGGCCACGACGGCGGGATCGGCCATCCCGGTGCCGCTGGATTCCACGGTCGTCGGCAAGACCGGCATCAGCCGGGTGAACAGCGACCAGTCGGCGTCTTTCGGAATGTATCCGCCGGTGGCATCGGTGATGCCCGACTTGATGCTGCCCGGCGCCACGCATACCGCGCGCAAGCCGTCGCGCGCGTATTCGAGCGCCAACGAGTGCGTGAAGGCCTGAATCCCGCCCTTGCTCGCCGCGTAGGCCGCCATATATGGATGCGCGAAAGAGGCCGACGTGGAACTGAAGTTCACGATCGCGCTTCGCGAATTCGTCAGTAACGCCGGGAGCGCTTCGCGGACCACCAGAAAGGTGCCGGTGAGGTTCACCCCGATGATCTGATTCCACAGTTCGAGGCTGGTCTCGTGGGTGTGGGCGGCGCGCAGGATGCCGGCGGCGTTGACCAGTGAATCGAGACCGCCGAGGGTCTCGACCGCCCGGCGCACTCCGTCGATCACCGAATTCTCCTCGCCGACGTTCATCGGCACGGTGGTGAGGTGATCCGCGGTTGCGGCCTGCTCGGCTTTTGCCCGCGTGGCGTCCAGGCCGTCGGCCGCGATGTCGGCGGCCGCCACACAGGCGCCCTCGTCCAGCAACCGCAACACGGTGGCCTGCCCGATCCCCGACGCCGCACCAGTCACCAGGATTCGCTCGCCTACAAGTCGCTTCATCCGCTGCTCCCGTGTTCGTCGGTGTCACTAGGCGTGCGTGCCCATCATGGTAAGGATCGCCCGAGCAAGGCAGGCTGGATGCATGGACATCGGATTCGTGGGCCTCGGAAACATGGGCCGGGGCATGGCGGTGAACCTGATCAAGGCGGGTCACCACGTGATCGTCTACAACCGCTCCCCCGGGAAAGCGGACGCCCTGGTGCAGCAGGGTGCGACGGCCGCACGCAGCGTCGCGGAAGCAAGCAGTGGTGAGGTCGTCTTCACGATGCTGGCCGACGACCGGGCCGTCGAGGATGTGACACTGGGAGACAACGGCGTCCTCGCCTCGCTCAAAGCCGGCGCTACGCACGTCTCGTCGAGCACCATCAGCGTCGCCCTCTCGCAGCGCCTGGCGGTCGCGCACGGGGAAGCGGGTCAGCGGTATGTCTCGGCACCGGTGTTCGGCAGGCCCGAGGCCGCCGCGGCCGCAAAGCTTTTCGTCGTTGCCGCGGGCGCCCCGGAGGCGCTGCAGCCGTTGTCGCCACTGTTCGACGCGATCGGCCAGCGGACCTTCGTGGTGTCCGATCAGCCGCACACGGCCAACCTGGTGAAGCTGAGCGGCAACTTCCTGATCGCGTCGGTCATCGAGAGCGTCAGTGAGGCCGTGGCGCTGGTGGCCAAGGCCGGGGTCGACAGGCAGCAGTACGTCGACCTCCTCACCTCGAGTTTGTTTACCGCACCGGCATATCAGACCTACGGCGGGCTGATCGCGAAACAGCAATTCGAGCCGGCCGGTTTTGCCGCGAGCCTCGGCCTGAAGGACGTCCGCCTGGTGCTCGCCGCCGGAGAGCAGCTGCAGGTGCCGCTGCCCCTGGCCAGCCTGCTGCGTGACCGCTTCCTGACGCTGGTGGCCACCGGGGGCGGGAACTTGGACTGGTCGGCGGTCTCGACGCTCGCCGACCGGGACGCGGGTCTAAGTTCAGACCACCCCGCGTAGCCCCTCGGCGCCGAACACCGGTTCCAGCATCGCCGAGAAGTCCGGGCCGCGTCGCAAGATGTGGCCGCCGTCGACGTTGATGCACTGTCCGGTGATCCAGGCGGCCGCATCGCTGAGCAGGAACATGGCCAGGTTGGCGACGTCCTCTACCTCGCCGACCCGCGGCAACGGCGTGCAAGCGCGGTAGTCGGCGCTGAGCTCCGGCGACTCGGTGATGGGCACGACCAGGTCCGTCCGGATCAGGCCCGGGCGGATGCTGTTGACCCGCACCCAGGACGGACCGAGCTCGTCGGCGGCCAGCATCATCATGTGGTCGACCGCCGACTTGGTGACGCCGTAGGCGCCGAACCAGCGGTGAGTGTTGCTGGCCGCGATCGACGAGATGCCCACGAAGGAACCGCCGCCGCCGCGGACGAGCTCGCGCGCCGCGTGCTTGAGCACGTACATGGTGCCGTTGACGTTGAGGTCAACCGTGCGACGCCACGCCTCGGAGTCGATCTGGGTGATCGGACCGATCGTCTCCGACCCGCCCGCGCAGTGCACCACCCCGTGCAGCCTGCCGTGCCACGCGGTCGCCGCGTCCACCGCACGGGTGGCCTCGTCCTCGTTGGTGATGTCGGCGGGCTCGTAGCGAATCGAGCCCCCACCGGGTAGCTCTTCGATGTCTTTGACGGCGGCCGCCAACCGATCGGCATTGCGGCCGACGATCATGACGGAGGCGCCCGCCGCGACGAGCCCGGCGGCGACGCCCTTGCCAATTCCGCTGCCGCCGCCGGTGACCAGGTACGTCCGGTTGTCGAAAGAAAGCTGCACTCAAGCTCCTCAACGCCGAAACTGAAACAGGTTCTAGTCATCGAACCACGCAGGCTTCGGCGGCGGTCACGCTCCCCGGGGATGCAACATCACTCCGGTCACTCTCGCCAGTCTGGCCACTTTGGTGTCTGCGGGAAATGGCTGACGGTTTGCCCGCCTCACTCACTACGCGACCTCCCCTCGGGCGGGAGGCGCCTGTGGCGGGTGTGACTGCCGGGTTCCCGTCAGGGCGTGTCGCGCCGGGCGACCTGCGTCGGCTTCGCGCTGCGCCAGTCCTCGACGTCGGGCGGCAGGCCGACCGCATATCTGTTCTCGTTGTGGGCGGCCCAGTGCGCGTGCCCCAACTCGTGGATGTGAAACGCGTGCCGCAACGCCTCTGTGAATCCCATCGCGTCGGAGGCGGCGTTGACCGAGTCCTTCACGAGCAGCGCCGCCATCGTGGGCCGGTCGGCGATACGCCGTGCGAATTCCACAGTCTTTTCGGCTAATTCGTCGACTGGGAACACCTTGGACACCATGCCGAGCCGATAGGCCTCGTCAGCGTCCAGCGCATCTCCGGTCAGCAGCAGCTCTTTGGCTTTGCGGGGACCGAATTCCCAAGGGTGAGCATAGTATTCGACGCCCGGCATCCCCAAGCGCACCGCGACCACATCGCTGAACTTGGCGTTGTCGGCGGCGACGATCAGATCGCACGCCCAGATCAGCATCAGGCCGGCCGAGATCGCGTTGCCCTGGACCTGGGCGATGGTGATCTTGCGCAGATCACGCCAGCGGCAGGTGTTTTGGAAGAAGTAGTGCCACTCCTGCAGGTAGATCTTCTCCGCGATCGGATCACGGGTCCCGCCGTTGATGCGAAAGCTCGGCAGTTGGCCCGGTCCGGGCTGCCGCTCGGCCACCGCCAACTCCGAGCCCAAGTCGTGGCCCGCGGAGAAGTTGCGGCCGCGCGCCGCCAGGATCACCACGCGCACGGTGTCGTCAGCCTCGGCGCGCAGGAACGCCTCGTCAAGCTGGACCAGCAGGCCGCGGCTTTGCGCGTTGTGGGCCTCGGGCCGATTGAGCCAGATTCGGGCGATGCGGCCGTCGTCGAGGGTTTCATAGCTGACCAGCTCATTGCCGTCGGCGTTGGCCGCTTCGGCACCGGCTTGCTCGGAGAGTGTCATTTCGCCACCTTCTGTCAGATTCGACTGTTTACACATTACGGCCAGTCTGTAAGCAGCTTCGCGCTGGGTTGGCGCCGATCAGCGACGGCCGGGCCGCAGACCGAGCGACAGCAGCCAGTGAACACCAAGCGGACCAGGCAGAGGGCGACGACGGCCTGAACCGGGTGCACACCGGCCAGATGAGGCCGGTCATGGCGCCCGGCAGCACGCCTCCCAGCCCTTTGCTGGTGAGACGCCTGCGAGCGACCAAATGCGTCGCCTACAGTTGTGTCATGCCTACGAAACCTGATCCTGCCGAAATCGGCGACGTGGAGCCGGTCGCCGACAGCACCGCAAGCCAGGCGAGGCGGGTCGTCGCAGCGTACGCCACCGATGCCGACGAATGCCGCGTTTTCCTGTCGATGCTGGGTATTGGACCGTCGAAGCTCGACGCCTAGATGGCTCCCGCGGGAGGCCGAAAGCCGGAGACTAACCACTTCGGCAATTCCGACTTCGTCGTGGTTGCCAATCGATTGCCGATCGATCAAGAGCGGCTTCCGGACGGCACCACCGCCTGGAAACGCAGCCCCGGGGGGCTGGTCACCGCCCTGGAACCCCTGCTGCGCCGGCGCCGCGGGGCGTGGGTGGGCTGGCCTGGCGTTGCCGCTGAGGCCGTCGACTTCGACGACGAGCCCATCGTCCAGGAGGACCTCGAGCTTCGTCCGGTGCGGCTCAGCGCCGACGACGTGGCCGAGTACTACGAGGGTTTCTCCAACGCCACCCTGTGGCCGCTGTATCACGACGTCATCGTCAAACCCGGCTATCACCGCGAATGGTGGGACCGCTACGTCGAGGTCAACCGCCGATTCGCCGAAGCCACGTCACGCGCCGCCGCCAAAGGCGCGACGGTTTGGGTGCAGGACTACCAGCTGCAACTCGTCCCGAAAATGCTGCGCGAGCTGCGGCCCGACCTCACCATCGGTTTCTTCCTGCACATCCCGTTTCCGCCGGTGGAGCTGTTCATGCAACTGCCCTGGCGCACCGAGATCATCGAGGGCCTGCTCGGTGCCGACTTGGTGGGGTTCCACCTGGCCGGCGGCGCCCAGAACTTCCTGATCCTGTCCCGGCGGCTGATCGGCGTCAACACGTCGCGAGGATCGGTCGGGGTGCGTTCGCGGTTCGGTGAGGTCGAGCTCGGCTCCCGCACCGTCCGGGTGGGCGCCTTCCCCGTCTCCATCGACTCCAACGCGCTCGATCAAGCGGCCCGTCACCGCGACATCAGGCGCCGCGCCCGCGAGATCCGCGCCGAGCTGGGCAACCCGCGCAAGGTTCTGCTCGGAGTCGACCGGCTCGACTACACCAAGGGCATCGATGTCCGGCTGAAGGCCTTCTCCGAACTCCTCGCCGAGGGACGCGCCAAACGCCACGACACCGTGCTGGTCCAGCTGGCGACGCCGAGCCGCGAACGCGTGGAGAGCTACCAGATCCTGCGCAGCGACATCGAACGGGAGGTCGGCCACATCAACGGCGAGTACGCCGAGGTCGGCCACCCCGTGGTGCACTACCTGCATCGCGCGGTTCCCCGCAACGAGCTCATCGCGTTTTTCGTCGCCGCCGACGTCATGCTGGTCACCCCGCTGCGCGACGGGATGAACCTGGTGGCCAAGGAGTACGTCGCCTGCCGCAGCGATCTGGGCGGCGCGCTCGTCCTGAGCGAATTCACCGGCGCAGCAGCCGAACTACGGATGGCCTACCTGGTGAACCCCCACGACACCGAAGGTGTCAAGGACGGGATCGAAGCCGCGCTCAATCAGACGGTCGAGGAGGGCCGGCGCCGGATGCGGTCGCTGCGACGACAGGTGCTCGCCCACGACGTGGACCGCTGGGCACGATCATTCCTCGACGCGCTCGCGGAGACTCGTCCGCACGGCACCAAATAGCCCCAACCCCATGGTGTTGCGACCCGAACGCAGTGATACTCGATGCAGCAATGAACGAGGGTCGCGAAGGGAGGGTCCGTGAAGATCCGTCACGGGCTGGCCGCCGGCGCCGGCATCTGCTGCGCGGTTGCACTGGGCTTCGCGCTGGAATCGGGTAGCCCGGCGAGCGCGGTCGCACCACCGGCGGACGGCAATTACTCCTTCAATCAGGCGGGCGTGTCCGGGGTGACCTGGACGGTCACGGCGTTGTGCGACCAGGTCAACGGAAGCCGTTACTACAAGGACTATTCCAACCCCGACATCATGGCGGACTTCTGCGCTTTGAACGTGGTGAGCTACACGAATGAACGGATCAGCCGCGAGGACAAGTTGCACAACTACGGTGGGAGAGCGCGGCTGGTCAGCGGACTGTGGACCTTCAAGGTCGACATAGCCGACGGCATTTCCTGCCCGAACGGTGGCACCGGGGCGTCCACCGAAACCTTCGCGTTCGACAACGAGACGATGGCCGGCACGCACACCTCTTTGCACGGCGCCGTCTGCGACCTTCAACCGGCGATGAGTAAACAGCCTTTCTCGTTGCAGCTTGACGGCCCTCCGCCGAGCCCGATCCAGCGTTATCCGTTGCAATGCAACGATATTGCCATCTGCTACTGACGGCGGGTGGGGGCAGGGTGACGGCGGGCGCCGGGATCACATCGGCGTGATGTAGGCGATCAACCACTGTGTGCCGATTTTCTTGAAGTCCACCCGCAACCGGCTGCCATCGTAGAGCGGCTGGCGTGACTTGTCGGTCACGGTGCGGTTCATGTAGACCATCACCGACGCCGAATCCCGCTTGGCGGTCATGACTCCCACGCCGACCACGTTGGCCTGGACTACCACCTCACGCTTCTTGGCCTCGGGAATGATTTGGGCGTTGGCGCTTTTCTGGAACTCCTGGCGATAATCCGGCGTCAGATACGGATACGCCACGGCGAGGCTGCGCTCGACGGTCTGGTAGTCGTACGCGAATACCTCGGGGATCCGCTTGGCGGCCAGCCCCGGCAGCTCTGCCCGCGCCGCCTGCTCCCCGCGCGCCTGGACCCCGTCCCAGTACAACCAGCCGGCCGCGGCCGACAGCCCGACGATGCCGGCCACCGCAAGGGAGCCCGCCACGGCGAGCAGCCACCGCCGCCAGCGCATCAGTTGCCCCCGTCCGGGTACTTCAGGTCGTATCCGGTCATGTGCCCGGACTCGTCTTCGTGCACGATGACGCGTAGCCGGTAGGGCATGGACGGCTTGTTGACCCCGTCGATGTCGGCGACCGTGACGCGCACCGATACGAGCACCGACGCGTTGTCGGTAACCGGGTCGACGCCCTCCAGGGCCGCGCCGTTGACGACGGCCTCCGATGTGGCGTTGGTGGAACGGAACAGGCCCTTGAGGTTCTCGATGTTGTTGTTGGCCCCGAGCATGCCGTGCAGTGGACCGCTGGTGCCGTTGAAGAAGCGGTTGACGCTTTCATCGACGTTGTCCTGCTTGTAGCTGAACATGTTGACCACCGTCTGCGTGGCGGTGTCGACGAAGCGCTGGTCGCGCGCTTGTTGGGCATCGGCGTGCCGGTGCTGGGTCAGCAGCGCGAACACGCACCCGGCCAGCGCGCCAACTGCCAGCAAGGCGGCGGCGAAAGCGAGCCACGCGACCAACGCCCGGTGGGGTTGCCGCCGTGGCGGCGGCTTGACCGGCTTGAGCCCCTTGAACCCCCCGGTCCCGTTGGTCCCCTTGCCGCCCTTTACAGTCGGCGTCGGCGTGACGTCGAGCTGAGCGGTCGCGCCCCCATTGGACTCGCTCTTGGCAGGGCCCGCCGCGCGGGAAGCCCGCCGACGAGCGCGCTGCGTCGTCGTTTGGTTGTCGGTCACTACCGGGTCCATTAAAGGGGCCTTGGATCAAGCATGAGGTCCACCCAATTCTCGGCGCTGGACGCGCCGCTCGCGCCGCTCGCGCCGGGCGCGAAGATACCAGTGCCGCCTGCCGGGTCCCTGAAAGCTCCGGTTTGTTGGTCGTAGGTGGTGTAGGCCGTGCCGCTGGCCTGCGGCTGCGGGCCGGGCGCGGCTTCGGGCGCCGGCCCGGTGCCTTCCGGCGGTGGCGGCGGCGGCAGCCACTTCGGATAGGGAACCTGGGGCGGAACCGGAGGGATCCCCGGCGGCTGCCACGACGGGTTGAAGGGCGGCGGCCCGGTGTTATTGGGTGGCGGCGGATCGAAGGCCGGCTGGTGGTTGGGCAACGGCCCCGGCCCGGGCACCACACCCGGCGGGGGCGGCCCGACCATCGGGGTCCCCGGATCGGGATCGGCGCCCGGTGGGATGTAGGGAAACTTGTTGGGCGGCAGCACGTTCAGCCCATTGGTCACCGGCGTGTCGTAGGGAACCGGCGGGCCCCGCCAGGGGTTGCGGCCGACCGGCACGTAGCCCTTCGGGTCACGGCACAGCTGGATCGTCGGTGCCCGTTTGCCGGGGAACTCCTGGCACGGATAGTTACGGGCGCCCCGCACGGTGCTGGGATCGTTCTGCGCGGTCTTGCAGTACATGTCTTTCGGCAGTTCGCGGAGTGTCTCGTCGGCCGGCGTGCGCATCAGCGGTGGGGGCAGGAACCCGACGGCGCACGGCGGCGGGTCGTTCAGGTCCACCTTGAAGTCCAGCTTGGCGCCCTCGTCCTGAGGCACGCCGCCGGCGGCCGTGGTGATCGCGGCGAACAGTGCCGGCAAGACCACCAGCAGCTGCTCGATCGACTTGTGGTAGATGACGCCGACCCGGCCCAGGTTGGCCAGGCTGGCGGCCAGCGTCGGGAAGGAGGGGCTGATGCCGGAGAAGGCGGTGCTGGCCTCGTCGGCCGCGCCCGGGGCGATGGCCAGGGTCGAGCGAAGCTGCGGGTCGGCCTGACGCACGTCGGAGGTGAACCGCGCCAGCCCGTCCGACAGCGACTTGATGTCGGCGCCGGCGCGAATCTGCGCCTGCAGGAACGGCCCCGCCTGATCGATCAATTTCGACACCTGCGGGTAGTTGGCGTTGGCCTCGTCCACCAGCAGTCGGGCGGACTCGACGAGCCGGGCCAGCTCCGGACCCGAGCCGTTGGCCGCGATGAACGTCTCATGCAGCAGCTGGCGCAGCCGGGTGTCGCCGAGGCTGTTGACCAGCGTGTTGGCCCGCTTCAACAGGTCGGCGACGTCTTGGCCGATCCGGGTGTTCTGCCGCTCGATCCGGGAACCGTTGAGCAGCTTGGTGGTTGCCGGCTTGCTCGGCGGCACCAGGTCGATGTACTGCTCCCCGACGGCCGACACGCTCTTGACGGTGGCGGTGACGTTCGACGGAATGGGAGTGCCGCTGTTGAGCCGCATTTCGGCGGTGACGCCGTCGGGATTGAGTCCCACCGACTCCACGCGGCCGACCGCGACACCGCGGTAGGTGACGTTGGCGTTCGAGTACAGCCCGCCGCCGGCGACGAAATCCGCACTGACCTCGTAGGTTCCGATGCCGAACGTGGCCGGCAGCCGCAGGTAGAAGATGGCCATCACCGTCAGCGTGATCGCGGTGATCACCGCGAAGATCCAAAGCTGGACCTTGGTGAGTTTGTCGATCATCCGCGCCGCCCTTACTGCCCCGTGCCGGGCGGGATCTTGAACGGGTCGGCCGCCTGTCCGGACAGGTTGGCCAATTCGCCGGTCAAGAAGTCGGGCGGGTTGACGATCTCGTTCATGTGCATCATGTTCGGGTCGAGCGCGTAGGACGTGGTGAAGAACGTTTCACCGATCCGGCGCAAGGTGAGGTCGAAGGTGGTGAAGACGTTGAGGTAGTCGCCGCGCACGGCCTGCTTGATGCCGAAGTTCGGGAAGGGGAATGTCAGCAGCAGCTGCAGCGAGGTGACGAAAGTCTTGCGGTTGTCGTCGAGGGCCTTGACCACCGAATACAGGCCCTTGAGGTCTTCGGCGAAGTCCACCTTGGTTTTTGAGAGCACGTGCGAGGTCACCAGCGCCAGCCTCTTGAGGGAGGCGAAGGCGTCGACGATGTTGCTCCTGTTCTTGTTGAGGACGCGGAGCGCTTCGGGCAGGGTGTCCAGGGCGCGGCCCAGGTTGTCCTTGTCGCGGGCCAGGGTGGCGGAGAACCGGTTCAATCCGTCCACCGCATCGATGATGTCGTCGACCTGCCGGTTGAGCCCCGCCGTCAGCTCCGCCAGCCTCGGGATCAAGTCGACGAACTGGTCTTGCCGGCCGGCGACGGCCTGGTAGGTCTCGTCGGTGATCTCCTGCAGCGCACCGACATTGCCCTTGTTGACCACCAGGCCCAGCGCCGACAGCACCTCTTCGGTGGTGGGATACCGGCCCGTGTTCGCCTGCGGGATCTTCGACCCGTCCGTCAGCCTGCCCACCGCCGGCTTGCCCTTCGGGCGGGCCAGGTCGATATGCATCGAACCCAGCAGCGACGTCTGCGCCACCGTTGCGGTCGCATTGGCCGGCAGCACCACGTCCTTGTTCAGCGCCACCTTCACTGCCGCATAGAAGGACCCGTCGGACCGTTGCTCGGCCGAAACGCCGGAGACACTGCCGACGGTGACGTCGTCGACCATGACCGGCGAGTTCTGCGGCAACGTCGCCACGTCGGGCAGTTCGACGGTGATCGAGTAGGCGCCAATGCCGTGACCGGCGGTGCCGGGCATCACCAACGAGTTCAGCCCGCTGAACTGACAGCCCGCCAGCAGCGCGCCACCGGCGGCTAAAGCACCGCTGCGCAACCAGATTCGGTTCATCCGCCACCTCCCTGCCCGGGCGGGGGCGGCGGGCCGGGCACCGCAGTCGGCGGGGGCCCCGGGAGCGGGCCGAACGGGGAGTTCGGGGCGGGGCCCGGCGCGGGAGTGCCGGCCGGCGGCGGACCGGGCCGGGGGCCTGTCTGCGGGGCCGTCGGGACAAGCAGGGCCTGTAGATCGGCCGGGTTCTGGGCGGGCGGCGGTTGAGCACCCTTGGCCGGTACCCACGTCAGCTGCGGGATCGGTGTGGCCGCCTTGGCTTGGGTCTCCGGGGTGTCGTAGATGATCTGGCCCTTGTAGGCGGTGATCGTGTTGAGCGGGTGGAACATGACCGGCGGATAGTTCACCGCAAGCCGGCGCAGCACCGGACCCAGCCGCTCGCGGCAGATTTCGGCGCGCTTGTAGTAGTCGGGTGCCTTGGGCCCACCGGCGGTGTCGAAAGATCCGCCGCAGATGAATTGCACGGGGTTGGCGAACTCCGGTATCGACAACAGGCCGCTCAGCACGCCCTGCGCGGGGTCGTAGATGTTGTAGAAGTTGGCGATACCCGGCCCCGCCACGTGCAGCACCTGCTCGATGTTGTCGCTCTGGTCGCTCAGCGTCTGGGCGAGATCGTTGAGCTTGGTGACCGTGTCGATCAGCGTCGAGTTGTTCTCATGCAGAAAGCCGCGGATATCCGAGAGCGCCTTGTTGAGCGTGCCCAGGGTGTTGTCCAGGTGGCGCGAGCTGTCGGCGAGCACCTGGGAGACTGATGCGACGTTTCCGGCGAACTGCACGATCTGTTCGTTACTCTTCGATAGCACGTCGACCAGGACCTGCAAGTTCTTGACGGTGCCGAAGATGTCGCTGCGCGAATCCCCTAGCCGCCCGGCGACCTGGGAAAGCTCGCGCAGCGCGTTGTGGAACGATTCGCCCTTGCCGTCGAGCGTGTCCGCGGCCTGGTTGATCGCCGCGCCCAGCGGCCCCTGCATCGATCCCGTCGTCGGGCCGAGCTGGACGGCCAGTTGGGTCAGCGCCTCCTTCACCTCATCCCATTCGACCGGGACGGCGGTGCGCGCCAGGTCGATGCTTCCGCCGTCGGGCAGCACCGCGCCGCCCGTGTACGCGGGGGTGAGCTGAATGAACCGCGCCGACACCAGGTTCGGCGAAACGATGACGGCCTTCGCGTCTTTCGGGATCTTGAGGTCTTTGGACACCGACATGGTGACCTTGACGTCGGACGGCCCCGGTTGGATCGTGTCGATCGAACCGACCGGGACCCCGAGCACGCGGACCTCATCCCCGGGGTAAATCCCGACGGCGGACGTGAAGTAGCCGACGATCTTTCGGTTATTGCCTTGCGAGGCAAGCACATACACGCCGCCCACCAGCGCCGCGATCAGCGCGATGACGGTGGTGTAGCGCAGCCCCTTGCTGCCGGCAATACGTCTGATCATGGTGCCTTCGGCCTGATGATCCATCGTTCCTGGATCAGCCCGCGCAGGTAGTCGGCGAGGCTGGCCGGCAGCTTGCCCGGCTGATAGAAGAAGTCGAACATCGTCGCGAGCAGCGGCGCCGGGATGACACCGAAGACGTTGACGTTGAACCCGGGCCCGGACCCGACCACCTCACCCAACTCGGTGGCGTAGGTGGGCAGCCGTTTCAGCGCCTCGGTGATGTAATCCCGGCGCTCGTTGAGGTTGTCCAGTACCCCGTTCAGCTTGCTGAGGGCCGGCCCGAATTCCTTGCGGTTGTCGGCGACGAAGCCCGAAATCTGTGCTGAGACGTCGTCGATGCCGGAGATCAGCTGACCCAGCGCGGCGCGCCGCTGGTCGAGCGCGGCGAACAACTCGTTGCCGTCGTCGACCAGCTTGTTGACCTGTTCGGCGCGCTGGGAGAGCACCGCGGTCACCGACTTCGCGTGCGCCAGCAGGCCTTGCAGGGCCTCGTCGCGGCGGTTCAGCGTGCGTGATAGCGATGTCACCCCGTCCAGCGCACCGCGCAGTTCCGGGGTGGCATCGTGCAGCGTGTCGGTGAGAACGTTCAGCGCCTGCTCGAACTGCGGCTTGTTCAGGTTGCTCGCGTTCTGCCCCAGATCCTCGAGGGCGCCGGCCAGCGTGTACGGGGTGGTCGTGCGGCTCAGCGGAATGGTCGTCGCATGGCCGCTCCCCGCCGGAGACACTGCGATGGAGCGCTCGCCGAGGATGGTGTCGGTGCGGATCGCGGCGAGCGACTGATCGCCCACGACGACGTGCCGATCCACGTCGAAGGTCACCTTGGCGCTGTCCCCCGCCAAACCGACGGAATGCACTTTGCCGACCTTGAAGCCCGACACGTAGACGGAGTTGCCGGGTTTGATGCCGCCGGCGTCGGCGAAGTACGCGTCGTACGTTTCGCCCTGCGGCCAGAACGGCAAGCCCGCGTACCCGAAGGCGACGAGCACGACACAGACCACCAGCACCACGCCGAAGATGCCGGTGCGTAGCGGGTCGCGTTCGCGCCTTGGGTTACTTGGCAAAAGCGCACCTTCCCTTGCTGGGATCCACCGTGCCGCCGATCGGCAGCAGGATGTCGCCGCCGGCCGGCCCGTTGATCTTGATCGTCACGGAGCAGAAGTAGATGTTGAAGAACGACCCGTAGGCGCCGAGCGCGGCCAGCCGGAGGTAATCCTCCCCCAGTTGCTCGATGTCGTTGTTCACCTCGGCCTTGCGGTCGTCCAGCTCGGTGGCCAGCGGCCGGGTGTTTTCCAGGATGCCCTGCAGCGGCCGGCGTGAACTCTTCAGCAGTTCTGTCAAATCCGTCGTCGTCGACGCCAGCGGCGGGATGGCGCCCGCGATGTCGTCCTTGTTCTTGGCCAGCCCGCTGATCAGTTGTTGCAACTGGTCGACGCTGGCCGAAAACTGCGCGCTCTTCTGGTCGATGGTCCCCAGCACCGTGTTGAGGTTGGTGATCACGTCGCCGATCAGCTGGTCGCGTTGGCTCAGGGCCGACGAGAAGGCGCTGGTGTCGGACAGCACGTTGGACAACGCTCCGCCCTGGCCCTGCAACAGCTGAATGACGGCGCTGCTGACCGTGTTGACCTTGTCGGCATCAAGCCCCTTGACCACCGGGCGTAGTCCGCCCAACAGCGCATCGAGATCCAACGCCGGCTGGGTGTGCTGGGAGTTGATGGTGCCGCCCGGCGGCAGCGTGCGCAGCTCTCCGGGGCCGGACGTGATCTCCAGGAACCGGTCCCCGACCAGGTTCTCGTACCGGATCGCCGCCCGCGTCGACGAATACAGCGTGTAGCGCTGGTCGACACCGAATTTCACGTCAATGGTGTTGTCCGGGTTGAGCTTTATCCCCGCCACCGATCCGACCGGCACCCCGGCGATGCGGACCTTCTGGCCGGGCTTGAGTCGCGACACGTCGGTAAAGGTTGCGTGGTAGGTGCTTTCGGGACCGAACCGGAAGTCACCGAAGACCGCAATCAGGGCCGCGGCTACCAGCACCATCGCCACCGTGAAGACGCTCATCTTGATCACCATCGACCGATGCGACGGCATCCCCTTGGCCGCCATCAGAAGTCGTCCCGTTCGGCGAAGGCGCCGTGGAACAAGAACTGCAGCGTCGAGGGCGCGTCGACCTGCAGCTCGGTGAACGGCTCGTAAGGGATGTTGGCGTTATCGGTGACCAGGAACGGCGAGCGGAAAAACGACCCGCCGGTCTGCTTGGTCGGAATGTCGGGCAATCCGCGGCAGTTCGGGCCTCCCGAGGCGTTGACGATCGGCAGGGACTCGGGATAGGTGTACGACGGCGCGCCCAACACGAAGTTCGACGACGTGAACAGGCCGGCTTTTCGGACACCCAGCAGCGGGGCGTACACCTTGATCCCCCGGTCGATGCCCGCGAACAGGCAGCCGAATTCCGGGGAATAGTCGTGCGCCACCTTGATCGGGGCCCGCAGCCTGTTGATGGCGTCGATGAAGTCCTGCTGGGCCGGCGCCAACGTGTCATAGGCGTTGTTGGAGAGGCCGATCGTGGCCAACAGCGTGTCGTTGAGGTTGTGCTGCTGGTCTACGACGGTTCTGTTGATGGTCGGCAGGTTGTCGATGATCGTGGTCAGGTCGGGAGCCGCGTCGCCATAGACGCCCGTGACGACCGCGGCCTTGCGGAAGTCCTGCTGCAACGTTGGGAGCTTGGGATTGGCCTGGCGCGTAAGGGTATTCAGACCCGACAGCGTATCGCCCAGGTCGTCGCCGTGACCGCGCAGCCCTTCGGCCAGCGCGCTCAGCGTCCCGTTCAGCTCGACGGGGTCGATCTTATGCAGCAGGTCGATCAGCGACTCGAACAGCGTGTTGACTTCCAGCGCCACCGCCGAGGCCGCCACGTGAGCGTCCGGACGCAGTGACGTCGGCGAAGGCATTGGGGGGGTAATGAATTCCACCGACTTGGCGCCGAAGATGGTGTTTCCGGCGATGCGCACCGACGCGTTGGACGGGATGAAGCGCATGTCGTCGCTGTTTATCGACAGCCTGAGCCGCGCCTGGTCGCCGGCGTAGTCGATCGCCTCGACCTTGCCGACCTGAACGCCGCGGTATTTGACCTTGGCGCCCTTGTCCATCACCAGCCCGGCCCGGGGCGACGACACCGTGACGGTGTCGGTCGAGGCGAAAGCCGCTGTGTAGGAAAGGTAAGTCAGGACGGCGAACGCCACGATCAGGCTGGCCAGCAGGGCCGCCGCCAGCCGGACGGATGTGCGTCGCGACTCGGTGTCTGCCATGTGTCTCGAGGGGCCCCCCTTACCCGGAAAGGTTGAAGTTACCGGACGCCCCGTAAACGGCAAGCGAGATGAACAACGTAATCACGACCACGACGATCAGCGAGGTCCGCACGGCCTGGCCGACCGCGATGCCGACGCCGACCGGGCCACCGCTGGCGTTGTAGCCGTAGTAGGTATGCACCAGCATCACCGCGATCGACATGACGATGGCCTGCAGGAAGGACCACAACAGGTCAGACGGGATGAGGAAGGTATTGAAGTAATGGTCGTACAGGCCCTTGGACTGGCCGTTGATGTACACCGTGGTGAAGCGCGCGGCGAAGAACGCGGCGAGCACCGACAGCGAGTACAGCGGGATGATCGCGACGAGTCCGGCGATCAGCCGGGTGGAGACCAGATAGGAGACCGATTCGACGGCCATGCATTCCAAGGCGTCGATCTCCTCGGAAACCCGCATGGCGCCGAGTTGGGCGGTGGCCCCGGCGCCGATCGTGGCCGCCAACGTGATGCCCGCGATCACCGGGGCGACGACGCGGACGTTCAGGAAGGCCGAGAGGAAACCGGTCAGCGCCTCGATACCGATGTTGCCCAGTGAGGAGTAGCCCTGCACGGCGATGACTCCACCGGACGCCAGGGTCAGGAAGGCCGCAACGCCGACCGTTCCGCCGATCATCACCAGCGCTCCTGCGCCCAGCGTCATCTCGGCGATGAGCCGGATCGTCTCCTTGCTGTACCGGGTAAGCGCGTGGGGGACGTTGCGCACGGTTTGGCCGTAGAACAAGGCCTGCTCACCGAAGTCGTCGACCGGCCCCTGCAGCCAGGAAAATAACCGGCGAAACCGGAGAGTGGCGTCGTAGCTCATCGCGGGCTCACTTCGCGGTGATCCGCACGCCGATGGCCGTCATCACCACGTTGATGACGAACAGGCAGATGAACGCGTAGACCACGGTTTCGTTGACCGCGTTGCCGACGCCCTTGGGTCCGCCCTTGACCGTCAGGCCCCGGTAGCACCCGACCATTCCGGCCATCACGCCGAAGAGCAGCGCCTTGATTTCGGCGAGGACCAATTCGCGCAGCCCGGTGAGCACGGTCAGCCCGTTGATGAACGCACCAGGGTTGACGCCCTGCAGGAAAACCGAGAACGCGTATCCACCGGAGAGACCGATGGCACACACCAGACCGTTGAGCAGCAGCGCGACGACGGTGGACGCCAGCACGCGGGGAACGACGAGCCGGTGGATCGGGTCGATGCCGAGCACCCGCATGGCGTCGATCTCTTCGCGGATGGTGCGGGCCCCCAGGTCGGCGCAGATCGCGGTAGCGCCCGCGCCCGCCACGACGAGCACGGTCACGACCGGGCCCAGCTGGGTGATGGTGCCGAAAGCCGTTCCCGCGCCGGACAAGTCCGCCGCGCCGATTTCGCGCAGCAGGACGTTCAGCGTGAAAGACACCAGGACGGTGAACGGGATCGACACCAGCAGCGTCGGCACCAGCGAGACGCGCGCGATCATCCACGTCTGTTCCAGGAACTCCCCGAATTGAAACGGCCGGCGGAACGCCGCACGGCCGGTATCCATCATCATTTCGAAGAACCCGCCGACGGCGCGGGCGGGAACCGCAAGTTGTTGGATCAACTTGGTAGCCCCCTCTGCTGCGCGCGGCGAAGTCGGTGTGTCGCCCTTGCGTTGCCTTGGTTCGCATGCGGCTCAGCGTGAGCCGGATCATATTAACTCAGAAGAAGTTCGCACTGTCAACGAACGCCATTTCCCTGTCAGAAGCGTTAATTCGGCAGGTCAGAGCCACTGCGCCAGCATCAATCTGACACATGTTCCACAGCAGATTCCCCCAGGGTTATGTTGCTTTGAATTACTATTGTTCCATCAGGCCGACCGCTGAGAAGTTCTTCTCCGGATCACGGCCAGCAAAGTAATCCTGCAGGGTGGCACTCAGCTGTGCGGGCTCCCAAGCCGCCCCGTCGGCGCTGAACTTCCGCTCGGCGGTCGGCGCAGCGACGAGTGTCACCCGGGGGCCGTAAACGATGAACACCTGACCGTTGACCTCCGCGGCCGCCGGGGATGACAGGAACTGCACCAGGGTGACGACGTGCTCAGGCGACAGCGGGTCGATCTGCCCCGCTTCTGCATCCGGTGCCGCGCCGAAGACGTCGGCCGTCATCGCGGTGCGGGCCCGCGGACAGATGGCGTTGGCGCAGATGCCGTAACGGCCCAGCGCCCGCGCGGCCGACAGGGTGAGTGCGATGATGCCCGCCTTGGCCGCGCCGTAGTTCGCCTGACCTACCGGCCCCACCAGGCCCGCCTCCGATGACGTGTTGACGAGGCGACCGAAGAGCGACCCACCGGCGTCCTTGGCTTTGGAGCGCCAATAGGTGGCAGCGTTGCGGGTCAGCAGGAAATGCCCGCGCAGGTGCACGGCGATGACCTGGTCCCACTCTTCGTCGGACATGTTGAACAGCATCCGGTCCCGGGTGATCCCGGCGTTGTTGACCACGATGTCGAGTCCACCCAGCCCGTCGGCCTGAGCAACCAGTTCGTCGGCGGTTGAACGCTGGCTGATGTCACCTGCGACCGCCACGGCCTTCGAGCCGGCGGCGTTGATCTCGTCGATGACGTCGGAAGCATCCAGGGCGGCGGCGATGTCGTTGACCACGACGGTGGCCCCGAGCCGGGCCAGGCCGAGCGCCTCCGCCCGTCCCAGCCCCGCGGCCGCACCGGTCACCACCGCGACCTTTCCGGAGAGATCGGTCGTGTTCGTGCTGATAGTCAATTTATGAATACCTCTAGTTTTCGGTTGCGCTCGCTAGTCTTGCCGCTGCAGCGCCGCGCGCGGGCACTCGGCGATTGCCTGCTCGACCAGCTTCTCCTGGTCGGACGGAATCGGGTCGAGCTTGATCACGGCATAGTCCTGGTCGTCCAACTCGAAGACATCGGGCGCGACTCCCACGCATATCGCGTTACCTTCACACCGGTCATGATCGACGATCACTCGCATAGCACCCTCCTTGAACCCGGCCTTCAATCTGAGCACATGCCCATCGGTACGTAGGTCCACCATAGGGCCCCGACACCTCTGGGCAAACGGTCGCTGGATTCCCAGACTAGAACGTGTTACAACCGGGGAGACGAACGGGTAGCCCTTGGTCGGGCCGCGGCTCGGGACCTGCAAACGACGTTCAACGTGAAGGACGGCTGGAATGCGCATCAGTTACACCCCTGAGCAGGAGGACCTGCGTCGCGAGCTGCGGTCGTACTTCACCACCCTGATGACGCCGGAGCGCCGGGAGGCGCTGAGTTCCATACAGGGCGAGATCGGGACCGGAAATGTTTACCGGGAGACCGTCGCCCAGATGGGCAAGGATGGCTGGCTCACCCTGAACTGGCCCGAGGAGTACGGCGGTCAGGACCGCGCCCCGATGGACTCGCTGATCTTCGCCGACGAGGCGGCCATCGCGGGCGCGCCGGTGCCATTCCTGACGATCAACAGCGTCGCGCCGACGATCATGGCCTACGGCAGCGACGAGCAGAAGAAGTTCTTCCTGCCGAAGATCGCCGCGGGCGACCTGCACTTCTCGATCGGCTACTCCGAGCCCGGGGCGGGCACCGACCTGGCCGCCCTGCGCACCACCGCTGTCCGCGACGGCGACGACTATGTGATCAACGGCCAGAAGATGTGGACCAGCCTGATCCCCTACGCCGACTACGTCTGGCTGGCGGTGCGCACCAACACCGAGGCGAAAAAGCACCGGGGCATCTCGGTGCTGATCGTGCCGACGACCGCGGAAGGTTTCTCGTGGACCCCGGTGCACACCATGGCCGGGCCCGACACCAGCGCCACCTACTACTCCGATGTGCGCGTGCCGGTCAGCAACCGGGTCGGCGAGGAGAACGGCGGCTGGAAGCTGGTAACCAACCAGCTCAACCACGAGCGCGTCGCCCTGGTGTCGTCGGCGCCGATCTTCATGGCCCTGCGCGAGGTTCGGGAATGGGCCCAGAACACCAAGGACGTCGGTGGGGCCCGGCTCATCGACTCGGAGTGGGTGCAGCTCAACCTGGCCCGCGTGCACGCCAAGGCCGAGGTGCTCAAGCTGATCAACTGGGAGCTGGCCTCGTCGCAAAGCGAGGCCCTGTCGCCGGCCGATGCGTCGGCGGCCAAGGTGTTCGGCACCGAGTTGGCCACCGAGGCCTACCGACTGCTGATGGAGGTGCTGGGTACCGCGGCGACCGTCCGCCAGGATTCGCCGGGCGCGTTGCTGCGCGGCCGCGTCGAGCGGATGCACCGCGCGTGCCTGATCCTGACCTTCGGCGGCGGCACCAACGAAGTACAACGCGACATCATCGGCATGGTCGCGTTGGGACTGCCGCGAGCCAACCGCTGAGCCTCTAATCTAAGGACGAATACCGATGGACTTCACCACCACCGAAGCGGCACACGACCTCGGCGGCCTCGTCGACACAATCGTCGACGCCGTATGCACGCCGGAGCACCAGCGCGAGCTGGACGGGCTCGATCAACGATTCGACCGCCGGCTGTGGCGCAAGCTCGTCGAGTCCGACATTCTGACCAGCGCCTCGCCGGCGTCGTTGGGCGGCGACGGTTTTGGTGCGCTAGAGCAAATCGCCATTTTGGTGGCACTGGGCCACCAGCTGGCGGCCGTGCCGTACCTCGAGTCGGTGGTGCTGGGCGCCGGTGCGCTGGCCCGATTCGGCTCCGAGGATCTGCAGAAAAACTGGGGCGCCCCCGCGGTTTCCGGGGAGAAAATCCTCACCGCCGCGCTGTTGGGTGAGATGGGTGAGGGTCCGGTGCAGGCCGTCCGCGCCGGCGACGGCTACCGGATCACCGGCACTCGCACTCAGGTCGGCTTCGGCCCTGTGGCGGACGCATTCCTGGTTCCGGCCGAAACCGATTCGGGGACAGCGGTTTTTCTGGTTGCCGCCGAGAACCCCGGGGTGACGGTGACCCAGATCGAGACCACCGGACTCGGCAGCGTCGGACACCTGGCGCTCGAGGGCACCGAGGTGGACGGGACCCGGATGGTCGGCGGGGCCGAGGCCGTGGTCTGGCTCGACACCCTCGCCACCCTGGGCCGCAGCGCGTTTCAGCTCGGGGTGCTCGAACGGGGCCTGCAGCTGACCGCCGAATACGCGCGCACCCGTGAGCAGTTCGACCGCCCGATCGGCAGCTTCCAGGCGGTGGCGCAGCGGCTGGCCGACGGATACATCGACGTCAAGGGGTTGCGGCTGACGCTCACCCAGGCGGCCTGGCGCGTCTCGGAGGACATCCCCGCCGAGATCGACGTGGCCAGCGCGGCGTTCTGGGCCGCCGACGCCGGGCATCGGGTGGCGCACACCATCGTGCACGTGCACGGCGGTGTTGGCGTCGACACCGACCACCCGGTGCACCGTTACTTCCTGGCCGCCAAGGAAACCGAGTTCGCGTTGGGCGGCGCCACGGGACAGCTTCGCCGGATCGGCCGTGAACTCGCCGAAACCCCTGCTTAGCCCGACCGAGCTGACGGTCACCGAACTCCTGGTGCCGCTGGCCGAGATCGACGACCGCGGTGTCTATTTCGAGGACTCGTTCACGAGTTGGCGTGATCACCTCCGGTACGGCGCCGCCCTCGCGGCGGCGCTGCGCGAGCGCCTCGACCCTTCGCGACCACCGCACGTCGGCGTGCTGTTGGAGAACACCCCGTTCTTTTCGGCGATGCTGGTGGCGGCGGGGATGTCCGGGATCGTGCCGGTGGGGCTCAACCCGGTGCGCCGCGGCGCGGCGCTGGCCCGCGACATCGCCACCGCCGACTGCCAACTGGTGCTGGCCGACTCGAATTCTACCGCCCCACTTGGCGATATCGAGCACGTGAACGTCGACTCCCCCGAGTGGGCCGACGAGGTGGACTCACATCGGAACGGCGAGCAGCATTTTCAGTCCGCTTCGCCGGCGGACCTTTTCATGCTGCTCTTCACCTCCGGCACCAGCGGTGAGCCGAAGGCGGTCAAGTGCAGCCACGGCAAGGTTGCCGTCGCCGGGGCGACGATGACGCAGCGCTTCGGCCTCGGCCGCGACGACGTCTGCTATGTGTCGATGCCGTTGTTCCATTCCAACGCGGTGCTGGTGGGCTGGTCGGTCGCGGCGGCGAGCCGGGGATCAATGGCGTTGCGGCGCAAGTTTTCCGCGTCCAACTTCTTGGTCGATGTGCGCCGCTACGGCGTAACCTACGCCAACTACGTTGGCAAGCCGTTGTCGTATGTGCTCGCCACACCCGAGCGGGCGGACGACGCGGACAACCCGCTGCGGGCGGTGTACGGCAACGAGGGCGTACCCGCCGACATCGAGCGCTTCGGCCGCCGGTTCGGGTGTGTGGTTCAGGACGGGTTCGGGTCAACCGAAGGCGGCGTGGCGATCGCACGCACCCCGGATACCCCGCCGAACGGGTTGGGTCCGCTGCCCGAGGGCATCGAGATCGTCGACCCCGACACCGGCGAACCCTGCCCCCCGGGCATTGTCGGTGAACTGGTTAACGTCGCCGGGCCGGGCCGCTTCGAGGGTTACTACAACGACGAGGGGGCCGAGGCCGAGCGGATGGCGGGCGGGGTCTACCACAGTGGCGACCTCGCCTACCGCGATGGCGCCGGGTTCGCGTATTTCGCAGGGCGGCTTGGTGATTGGATGCGGGTCGACGGGGAGAACCTGGGCGCGGCGCCGATCGAGCGGGTGCTGATGCGCCATCCGGACGTGACCGAGGTAGCGGTGTATGCGGTGCCCGATCCCGTCGTCGGCGACCAGGTCATGGCGGCGTTGGTGATGGCAGCGGGCAGGGACTTCGATGCCGAGAAATTCCGCGCCTTCCTGGCCGGGCAGCCCGACCTGGGCCCCAAGCAGTGGCCGTCGTACGTCCGGGTCAGCGCCGAGCTGCCGCGCACCGTGACGTTCAAGGTTTTGAAGCGTCAGTTGTCGGCCGAGGCTGTCGATTGCGCCGATCCGGTCTACCCCATTCGCCGGTAGCGCGATGAGGCACCAGCTGCAGGCGAGCTTCGGGCAGCTTTGCGACGGAGTTCCGGCCACCATCGGCGCGGCGATCGTCGCACCGGGAGGCGCGCTCTTTTCGTTCGGTGAGTGGTCGACTGGAGTCGCCTGGTCGACCATCAAGGTCCCCTTGGCGATCGCGGCTTTGCGCAGCGACCGATCTCGGGCGGGAGGACTACTGGGCAAAGTGATCAGCGAGTCCGACAACCCCGCGTCCGAGGCATTGTGGTCGCAGTTGGGCGCACCGGCCGACGCCGCGCGCCGGGTGCGGGCCGTCATCGCGGAGGCGGGCGATCCGGACACCGTGGTCGAATCGCGAAGGCTCCGGCAGGGTTTCACCCCGTTCGGTCAAACGCAGTGGTCACTGATTCGGCAGGCGGGCTTCGCCGCGCGGCTGCCGTCGCTTGGCGAGGCGGCCACCGTGATCGCGCTGATGCACCGCCTCACCGCCGCCCAGCGCTGGGGTCTGGCCGCCAAAGGCTTTGCCGCCAAGGGCGGTTGGGGCCCGGGACTGCGCGGTGACTATCTGGTCCGGCAGTTCGGGATGGTCCCGGCCGCCTCCGGGCATGTCGGTGTGGCGTTGGCGGCGCAGGCC
>JARLGR010000264.1 GCA_031292665.1 Mycobacterium sp.
AACGCGGCCTGCTGTTCTACCGGCTAATTCAACAAGCCCTGGCCACCGACCCGCACCCACTACGCGACCTGATCGACGGCCCGACGCCCGAAACACCCGAAAAGTCCGATTACTGACTGCACTCAAGCAGAGGGGCAGTACGTGTTTGCGGGTGATCGCGATGAGATGGGTGCCGTTCTCGACGCGCTCGATACCGCCGTGGACCGCGTTGGTGAGTTGTCGTTTGACGCATTGACCAATCCGGAGCGGCTGAACCTCGTGGTGCGACTGGAGAAGACGGCGCGACGGCTGCCGGTGCCTGGGCCACGCGCTGATCAACCAGCTCGCCGAGCAGGCGGGCCGCGAGGAGTTGGGCGCGCGACTTCCCGACGCGTTGGCCGACCGGCTGCACATCACGCCCGGGGAAGCCCGTCGGCGCGTCGCCGAAGCCGCCGAGTTGGGCCCACGGCGCGCGCTGACCGGTGAATCGTTGCCGCCGCTGTTGACCGGCACGGCCGCCGCCCAGCGCGCCGGAGACATTGGCGCGGGCCACGTGCGCGTGATCCGGCAGTTCTTGAACCAACTGCCCAGCGCCGTCGACATCGGAACCTGTACCGTCGCCGAAGCCCATCTGGCCGAGTTGGCCACCGCACATCGGCCCGACGATCTGGCCAAGCTCGCCGAGCAGATCACCGCGTATATCAACCCCGACGGCAGCTACACCGACGAGGACCGCGCGCGTCGCCGTGGCCTGACGCTGGGTAAGCAAGGCCATGACGGGATGTCAGAGTTGCGCGCCCTGCTGACCCCCGAGGCCCGCGCCGGCATCGAGGCCGTCCTGGCCAAGACGGCCGCTGCAGGGATGTGCAATCCCGACGATGACACACCAGTCGTCGATGGCCCACCCGACCAAGAGGCGGTGCAACGGGATTCGCGCAGCGCCCGCCCAGCGCAACCACGACGGATTCAACGCCGCGCTCAGGGCTCTGCTGGCGTCGGGAAACCTGGGTCAGCACAACGGCTTACCGGCCACCATCGTGGTGACCACCACCCTCAACGACCTGGAAGCCGCCGCCGGCAGGGGACTCACCGCTGGCGGCAGCCTGCTGCCCATGAGCGATGTGATTCGCATGGGCCGCCACGCCCATCACTACTCCCCCGCAAGCGGGAGGTACCCCCAGGCGATCTTCGACAAAGGCACAGCGATCGGGCTCTACCACACCAAGCGCCTGGCCACACCCGGTCAGCGAATCGTGTTGTCCGCAAATGCATGTAACGGTTATGCACTCTAGACGGGATCTCAGGTCAGAGCAGGTTCGAATCCTGCCGGGGGCACCACGTAAATCATTTCTGACCTCTTCTTATGCAGTTCCGCCTATGCAAGCTCAATGCCTCAACGGTCCTGAGTGTCACGACGATGTCACAACCGCGCCCAAACTCTGCCCAGCAGCTTTAAGTGCATCGTCTTGGCTGTGGGTGTACAGGCGCGCCGGGATCGAAGCGTCCACATGGTCGAGCCATTTGGCGATGACGGCCAGCGGCACGCCGCGCAGGTGCAGCGCGGTCCCACAAGAGTGGCGAGCATCATGCAGCCGGATCGGGCGCACGCCAAACGAACCCCGGATCGTTACGAATAGAAAAAAGAAAGCCAGCCTGTTTTTGGCTGGTTTTCTTTTTTCTATTCGTAACGATCTTTTTCTATTCGTAACGATCAAGGAGACGTCCAGATTGCCGCTCCCTCCAACTTAAGTGTCGGGGTGGAGGGTGTTCGAGTCACCATTCGCTGGCTAGGCTAACGATTCTGCATAAACCCGAGCGTCAATGGCTTCCAAGGTGGCGATCTCAGCATCGTCAATTGCCATCCTGGCAAAGTAAACCGAAGCCGTGGCATACTCCTCCGCGTCATCGGCCCGGTGTGCCGCGACCTTCCGGTTGACAGCGTCTTTCTTGGACGCAACATTGCTCTTGATTTTCGCCAGCCGCTGGTTATGGTCTGCCTGGAGTTTTTCCCAGTCGGAAGCCGCGGCTGCCTTCCTCGCTACGACCTTCGCCTTAAATTCATCCTGCCTGGCTTTTGCAGCCGCTTTGGAGGCTACGAGAGTGGCATCCACTGTCTCCCTGGTTTCGTTCTCAGCCGCCTCTACCTTCTTCTCCGCGTTCTCTGCATGGTCTGCAAGTTCTTGCAGACTTGCTGAAAGCTTCTTCATGATTCTCTCTTTCATTTCCGTAGTGCTATTTACACTACGCAGAACGCAATCTGCGGCTAGGGCCTTTCTGCCCTTCATCGGGTGCCAGGGGCCAGCGGCCACCCCGAAAAAATCCTCGCCAACGAAGACGACGACGAACCGTAGGTCACGCCGGCGTCAGCGCGCTTTGGTCTTCGTCAGCGCCGCCGGCGCCATCGTCGGGCGTAACGACGTCGCTGGGCAGCGGCGGCACTCGGGTGGCTCGCACGTACACGGTGTCGCCCTCCCGTAGGGCCAGCGCTTCGGCGTCGCCGCGGGTGATCTGGGCGGTGAACGCGCCCTTGGTGGCCGCGCTGGTCAGCTCCACCCGCACTTCGAAGCCAAGCGCCACCACTCGGTCGACGGTGGCGCGCACCACCCCGATGGACTCCGCGGTGCCATCACCACCGGCGATCGCCATCTCGGGGTTGCGGCCCACCCGGATGTCGTGCGGGCGCACCAATGCCCCGTTGAGCGTGGAGACCGCGCCCAGGAACGACATCACGAACGCGTTCGCCGGGGCGTCGTAGACCTCGGCCGGAGATCCGACTTGCTCGATACGGCCTTTGTTCAACACGGCGATCCGATCGGCGACGTCGAGCGCCTCGGCCTGATCGTGGGTGACAAGCACCGTGGTGACGTGCACCTCGTCGTGCAAGCGCCGCAGCCATGCCCGCAGATCCTCACGCACCTTGGCGTCCAGCGCGCCGAACGGCTCATCGAGCAGCAGCACCTGCGGGTCGACCGCCAGCGCCCGGGCCAGCGCCATGCGTTGTCGTTGGCCACCGGAGAGCTGATTGGGATAGCGCGTCTGAAAGCCGCTGAGTCCCACCACTTCCAGCAAGTCGTCCACTTTGGCCTTGACCTCGGCCTTGGGCCGCTTGCGGATCTTCAGTCCGTAAGCCACGTTGTCACGAACGGTCAGATGCTTGAACGCCGCGTAGTGCTGGAACACGAACCCGATCCCACGCCGCTGCGGCGGCACTCGTGTCACGTCCTGGCCGTTGATGGTGACCGTTCCGCTGTCCGGCTGGTCCAGGCCGGCGATGGTGCGCAGCAGGGTCGACTTGCCCGAACCGCTAGGGCCCAGCAGGGCCGTCAGCGAACCGGTAGGTACCACGAAGTCCACATGGTCCAGCGCAACGAAGTCGCCGTAATGCTTATAAGCATCGCGCACGACAATGGCGGGGTCGACGGGCCCGGTTCCGTTCTCGGTCATGTACGAGTCTCCCTGTCAGGCCTACTTGGCCGCTCGTGCCCGGCGGGCATCCAGAACCACTTGGAAGATCAATACCAGCACGGCGACACCCATCAGCAGCGTAGACAGCGCGTAGGCGCCGTACTCGGCCCCGCGGTTGTAGCGGTCGGAGACAAGCAATGTCAGCGTCTGCGACTTTCCCGGGAAGTTGGAGGAGACCATGATGACCGCACCGTATTCGCCGAGGGTGCGCGCGATGGTGAGCACGATGCCGTAGGTCAGCCCCCAACGGATTGATGGCAGCGTGATCCGCCAAAAGGTCTGCCACCAACTCGATCCCAGGGTTGCCGCCGCCTCCTCCTGGTCGATGCCCAATTCGTGCAGCACCGGCTCGACCTCGCGCACCACGAACGGCAGGGTGACGAAGATACTGGCCAGCACGATGCCGGGCAGCCCGAAGATGATCTTCAAGCCGAGGTCCTTTTCGACGAACCCCAGCGCGCCGGCCGACCCCCACAGCACGATCAACGCCACACCCACGATCACGGGCGAAACCGCGAACGGCAGGTCGATGATCGCCTGTAGCACACCTTTGCCGCGAAACCTGTTGCGCGCCAGCACCAAAGCGGTTAGAATGCCGAACACCACGTTCAGCGGCACCACGATCGCGACCACCAGCAGCGTCAGATTGAGCGCCGATACGGCCGCCGGAGTGCTGACCCAATCGAAGAACTGACCGAACCCGGGCCGGAACGCGCGCCACAGGATCAGTGTCACGGGAATTAAGAGCAACACGAAGATGTAGGTGAGCGCGACGACACGAAGGAGATACCGAACCCATGGCGACGACGTCACGCGGCACTCTCCTCACGTCTGGCCGCCCGGCCGCCCACGATCCGCAGAATGAGCAGCACGAAAAACGAAATACCCAGAAGGACAATGGATATCGCGGCGGCACCGGTGCGGTCGTCGTTCTCGATCAAGGTTCGTATCCACTGCGATGACACCTCGGTCTTGCCGGGCACCGCACCGCCGATCAGCACCACCGAACCGAATTCGCCAATCGCTCGCGAGAATGCCAGGCCCGCTCCGGACAACAACGAGGGCAATAGCGACGGCAGCACGACCGATGTGAAGATTTTTGGTCCGCTGGCGCCCAGCGAGGCCGCCGCCTCCTCGGTCTCGCGATCGATCTCCAGCAGCACCGGCTGGACCGCGCGCACCACGAACGGCAGCGTCACAAAGGCCAGCGCCACCGCCACGCCCCACACGGTGTGCTGCAGGTGCAGGCCCACCGGGCTGTCGTTCCCGTATAGCGCAAGCATCACCAGACTGGCGACGATGGTGGGCAGCGCGAACGGCAGGTCGATGATGGCGTCGACGAGCCGCTTGCCGACGAAGTCGTCGCGCACCAACACCCAGGCGATGACGAGGCCGAAGACGAGGTTGACAACCGTAACTCCGGCGGAAACGGTCAACGTCACCCGGAACGACTCCAGAGCGGCGTTCGACGTCACGGCCAGCCAGAAGGCCTGCCACCCGCCGCCCGCGGCCTGCCAGGCGATGGCGGCGAGCGGCAGCAGCACGATCACCGAAAGCCACAACGTCGCCACACCGACCCGAAGCGATGTGGTGCCGGCCCGGCGTCGAGGAAGACGCGAAACCCGCGCCCCGGGCTCGGGCCGGACCGTCTGGGAATCGGGGGTCACCGCGGCCGTCATCCGGTGGCCTGCGTGTAGATCTTGGCGATGCTGCCGGTGTTCTTGTCGAACAGTTGCGGATCGACCGTCCCCCAGCCGCCCAGCTCGGCGATCGTCCACAGTTTCACCGGCGCCGGGAACTGGTCGCGGAAATCGGCGGCGACGGCCGGATCGACCGGCCGAAAACCGGCCTGTGCCCAAACCCTCTGCGCCGCGGCGGTGTACTGGAAGTTCTTGAAGGTGACGGCGGCCTCGAGGTGCGGACTGGTGGTCACCACCGCCACCGGGTTCTCGATCTTGAAGGTCTGCGGCGGATTGATGTGTTCGACCGGCTTGCCCGCCCGTTCGGTGGCGATGGCCTCGTTCTCGTAGCTGATCAACACATCCCCGCTGCCCTGGACGAAGACATCGGTGGCTTCGCGTCCCGACCCGGGCCGTAGTTTGACGTGTTCACGTACCAACTTCCCGACGAAGTCCACGCCGGCCCGGCTGTCGCTGCCGCCCTGGCTCTTGACGGCGTAGGGAGCGAGCAGGTTCCATTTCGCCGACCCGGAACTCAGGGGGCTCGGGGTGATGACCTCGACGCCGGGCCGCAACAGGTCGTCCCAGTCCTTGATGTTCTTCGGGTTGCCCCTGCGCACCAGGAACGTCACCACCGATCCGAACGGGATTCCCTTGGTGGCGTCGGTGTTCCAGTCTTTGGAAACCTTCCCGGCCCTGACCAATCGGGTGATGTCGGGCTCGACGGAAAAGTTCACCACGTCGGCTGGCTTTCCGTCGGCAACACCGCGGGATTGGTCACCGGAGGCCCCGTAGGAGGTGACCACCTGCACACCCTTGCCTTCGTCGGAGGCATTGAAGGCGGGAATCACCTTGCTCCAGCCCGGTTCTGGGACCGAGTAGGCGACCAGGGTGATGCTGGTGCGCGCGTTGGCCAGCCCGCCGCCGCCGACGACGTCGCTGGGGCCCCCTTGACACGCGGCGACGACGCCGGTGATCAGCGCGACAACCCCGACGCATCGGAAACGCCGCCGACGCGGCGCGCCGCCGATGTTCAGCATGAGGGGCCTTCCAGTGCGGGACGGATGTTGGTCCCGTTGCTGCGGAACGGCACTGAGAACCTGACGAGAACTCACGAACTACATACCAGACCGCGCACGGGTTCGGGAGTCAGCGACAACAATGCACGAAGACACCGCATTCGAGAACCTCGGATGCCACGCGCATGTGGCGAAGCCTAACAGGAATTCACCGGCCCGCCACCGGGCCGAGGTCGAACCAGACCCAGCGCGGCTCAGTGCGTCAGCAACGATTCAGTGCGTCAACAACCACGTGACGATCACCAAAACCACCAACGTGACGAGAACCAACGTCACGTGTGACCGAGGCATGGGCGCTACCCGGGCGTCCCGTCGGCGTGGCGGGCGCGGCGCATCAGCGCGATGCCCCTGCCGAGCATGCCGTCCAGCGCGGCCGCCGTGACATAGGCCACCGCCAGGACCACGGGCATCACGACCATGGCCTGCAGGATGAAGGCGAGCCCCGAAAGCCACAGCTCGTTGCCGTCCCACCAATTCAGCAACCCGTCCATCGCCCCCAGACTATTCGCACCGGCACGCTAAACCAATGTGCCAGGATCGGCGCATGCCCTCCAGGCCCTCCGAATCTGAGGCAACGACCTGCCTGATCGCCGGCGGCGGACCGGCGGGCGTGATGCTTGGCCTGCTGTTGGCCCGCGCCGGCGTGGATGTCACGGTGATGGAAAAGCACGCCGACTTCCTGCGTGACTTCCGCGGGGACACGGTGCACGCGAGCACGCTGCGGTTGCTTGACGAGCTGGGTTTGGGAGAGCGCTTTGCCGAGCTTCCGCACCGCCTGATCAGCACGATCCGCATGGAGATCCAGGACCAGCCGGTTGTTCTGGACCTGACCCGCCTTCCGGGAGCGCATCAGCACATCGCCCTGGTGCCGCAATGGGACTTCCTCGAGATGGTGGCCGCCGCCGCCGAGGCGGAGCCGACCTTCCGGCTGATGCGCAGCAGCGAGGTCGTCGGGGTGATTTACGACGAAAACCGCGGCAACCGCGTTGCCGGTGTCACCTACCGGGACCAGACGGGCGGCACCAAAGAGATGCGGGCCGAGCTGACGGTGGCCTGCGACGGCCGCTCGTCGACGGTGCGCTCGGCAACGGGCCTGACACCGCACAGCTTCGGAACGCCGATGGACGTGTGGTGGTTCCGGTTGCCTCGTCGGCCCGACGACCCGAGCGGACTGGCCGGCGTGCTCCGCGCCGGGCACGCGACCATCATGATCGACCGCGGCGACTACTACCAGATCGCCTACATCATCCCGAAAGGCAGCGACGCCCAGCTGCGGGCCGAAGGGATCGGGGCGCTGCACCGGGCGCTGATCGGCATGGTGCCCTGGATCGCCGACCGCATCGACCAGCTCGCCTCGTTCGACGACGTGAAACTGCTTAACGTGGAACTCAATCGGCTCCGCAAGTGGTATTCCGATGGCGTGCTGTTCATCGGCGACGCGGCACACGCGATGTCGCCGGTCGGTGGGGTGGGCATCAACCTGGCGGTCGCCGACGCGGTGGCCGCCGCCCGCATACTGGCCGGCCCCTTGCGCTCGGGTCGGGTGTCCACCCGGCAGCTGGCCCGGGTACAGATGCGCCGCTGGCTGCCGACGGTGATGCTGCAGGCGGCGCAACGGGCGATCCACGCCAACGTGATCGCGGCCGCGGTGGCGGGAAGCGACCCCGGAAATGAGCAAGCCGCGCCGCGAGCGGCGCGGCTGGTGGGCCGCACGGCGGTAAGGCGATTCGTCGGCTACCTGGTCGCCGTCGGCCCGTTGCCCGAACACGCGCCCGGGTACGCCAGACGCCGCGGGTGATCCCCGACACGCCGGCCCGCTCACCGCGGCGAAAGCATGGACGGGGGCCGGTCAACGGTCGATGATGACGGGATGGTCCTGCACGCCGAACCCGCCGACCAACCCGCCGACGCCGCGGCCGAGGAAGCGTTCAAAACGGCCCCGGAGGCGGTCCTGGCTTCGCCCATCGACTTCAGCGACCCAGCATCCCTGCCCTCCGGCGCAACGTTGCGCAACCCCTTTCCACCGATCGCGGACTATGCGTTCCTGTCCGATTGGGAGAACACCTGCCTGATCTCGCCGGCCGGCTCGGTGGAATGGATGTGCGTGCCCCGCCCGGACTCCCCGAGCGTGTTCGGCGCGATCCTCGACCGCAGCGCCGGCCATTTCCGGCTGGGGCCATACGGCGTCTCGGTGCCCTCCGCCCGGCGTTACCTGCCCGGCAGCCTGATCATGGAGACCACGTGGCAGACCCACACCGGGTGGTTGATCGTGCGCGACGCGCTGGTGATGGGACCGTGGCACGACATCGAGCGTCGGTCACGGACCCATCGCCGCACACCGATGGACTGGGACGCCGAGCACATTCTGTTGCGAACGGTGCGCTGCGTCAGCGGCACGGTCGAGCTGATGCTGAGCTGCGAGCCGGCATTCGACTACCACCGCGTCGGGGCCACCTGGGAATACTCGGCCAACGCCTATGGCGAGGCCATCGCACGCGCCACCAAACACCCGGACGCCCACCCGACGCTGCGGCTGACCAGCAATCTGCGGATCGGGCTGGAGGGCCGCGAAGCGCGGGCGCGCACCCGGATGAAGGAGGGCGACGACGTGTTCGTCGCCCTGAGCTGGACCAAGCACCCGGCGCCGCAGACCTACCAAGAGGCCACCGACAAGATGTGGCAGACCACGGAGTGCTGGCGGCAGTGGATCAACATCGGCAACTTCCCCGACCACCCGTGGCGGGCGTACCTGCAGCGCAGCGCGCTCACGTTGAAGGGACTGACGTACTCGCCCACCGGCGCGCTGCTGGCGGCCGCCACCACGTCGCTGCCGGAGACGCCGCAAGGCGAGCGCAACTGGGACTACCGCTACGCCTGGGTTCGCGACTCCACGTTCGCGTTGTGGGGGCTCTACACGCTGGGACTGGACCGCGAGGCCGACGACTTCTTCGCCTTCATCGCCGACGTCTCCGGCGCCAACAACAACGAGCGTCATCCGCTGCAGGTGATGTACGGCGTCGGCGGCGAACGCAGCCTGGTCGAAGAAGAGCTGCACCATCTGTCCGGGTACGACCATGCCCGTCCGGTGCGCATCGGCAACGGCGCCTACAACCAGGACCAGCACGACATCTGGGGCTCGATCCTCGACTCGTTCTACCTGCATTGCAAGTCCCGCGAGCAAATCGGGGAAAGCCTGTGGCCGGTGCTGAAAAAGCAGGTGGAAGAGGCGATCAGGCACTGGCGCGAGCCCGACCGCGGCATCTGGGAGGTCCGCGGCGAGCCGCAGCACTTCACCTCGTCGAAGGTGATGTGCTGGGTGGCGCTGGACCGCGGGGCGAAGCTGGCCGAGCGGCAGGGCGAGAAGAGCTACGCCCAGCAGTGGCGGGCCATCGCCGAGGAGATCAAGACCGACATCCTGCGGCACGGGGTGGACTCCCGGGGCGTGTTAACCCAGCGCTACGGCAGCGACGCGCTGGACGCCTCGCTGCTCCTGGTGGTGCTGACGAGGTTTCTGCCGTCGGATGACCCGCGGGTGCGCAACACCGTGCTCGCCATCGCCGACGAACTCACCCAGGACGGCCTGGTGCTGCGCTACCGCGTCGAGGAAACCGACGACGGGCTGACGGGCGAGGAAGGCACCTTCACGATCTGCTCCTTCTGGCTGGTGTCGGCGCTGGTCGAGATCGGCGAGGTGGCGCGCGCGAAGCGGCTCTGCGAGCGGCTGTTGTCCTACGCCAGCCCGCTGCACCTCTACGCCGAGGAGATCGAGCCGCGAACCGGCCGGCAGCTGGGCAACTTCCCGCAGGCGTTCACCCACCTGGCCCTGATCAACGCGGTGGTACACGTGATCCGCGCCGAGGAGGAAGCCGACGGCTCGGGGATGTTCCAGCCGGCCAACGCGCCCATGTAGACGCAGATCAGCGCGGCGTCAGTTCACCGAGGGCACCGATTCTGTCCATCATCAGCTCCGCGATGTCCTGCGCGCTGGTGGGGATACCGCCTTGGCCCCGCAACGATGAGCGTGACGCGTTGAAAAAGTCGACTTCCACCTCGACCAGGCAATTTCCTTGCACACCAACGGCGCGGCCGGCCGGGATGGAGTCCGTATCTTTGCCCGATGACGCCAAAGCGAGCCAAATGGTGGCCCCCAGAACGGAGTCGGCGACGCGAACCTGATCGATCGTGGCCGTGAGCCGGAACACGTTGTCGGACAGAGGCTGCGTTCGGCCGTTACAGTTTTGCCACTGCCGAGAGAACGCCGCGAACAGCGCGTTGGCGTCGGCGGCCGTGGGCAAGCTGACCACGCCCTCCCTTACCTCGGTGACCGCGGCGGACACCGCCGCATGTCGCCACGCCTGAACCGCAACGCCTTTGACGTTGCCGGAATGGTAGGCGGATTGCTCCAGCATTCCCGCGACGCCGAGGCAGTCGACGGGTGAAGACGTTCCGTCGGCCTGCAACGCCTCGGGGCCCCCGAATCGCGACGGGAAGCGATGATCGACGATCATGGGCTGCTTGAGGATTCGCGACAGGGTGGTGTGGCCCAGCAGCACCCGGGTGATGGTTGACCCCGCGAGCGGTCGCGGCGCCAAATCCGGCGCGGGTTGCGCCTTGCCGCCGACGACCACGGTGCAGCCGGAGGCCAGCACCACCACCGCGAGCGGGGCCATGAAGAACCAGCGGTTTCTCAGGCGGTGGAAGGCACTTCGTAAACTTGCCCCCGGCGGCGTCGGATCGACGGCGCGGCGACGACCGCGCTCCGAAGACTGTCGACCCGAGACCATCCTCGTCGGCTCCTTGCCACCTCCCGATTACCGAAAGTTTACGTTTTCGGGCGGGGTAACCGCCGCAAGCCACACCGAAAACGCAGCCCAACGCCAGCGATGTCCCAGCCGGCACTAAGCGGCCGCGTCAACTCAGGGCGCTGATCTTGCCCATCATGGCTTGCGCGATGTCGGTGGCGCTGGTCTCCGGGCTCGCCGATCCCGGGTCGGAAGGGCGTCGGTCGCCGAAGAAGACCACCTCGACCTCGACGAGGCAGTTCAACCGGACACCGGCTGCTCGCGCCTGCGGCGTAGGCTCTAGGGGCGGCATGTCGGGCAGCACCGACGTCGCGGTATTAGTCGCCGCCACAATGGAATTGGCAACGCGCACGTCGCTGATGACGTTGGTCGTGCTGATGGGGCCAGATTGTTCCGTCGTCGTAGTGCCGTTGCATTTCTGCCACTGCTCCGAGAATTGCGCGAACAGCGCCTCGGCTTGCTCTGCCGAGGGTAGCGTGACCACGCCCTCAATAACGCTGATCACCTGCGCCGGCTCGCCGTTGTTCCACCAGGACTCGGACGCGACATCTTTGACTTGGGCGGACTGGTAAACACTTTCGTGCAGCATCGCCGTCACGCCCAGGCAACTGGCTGGCGACACCGCCGCGTCTTTCTGATCGAGCTTGTCGGGCCCGCCGAACTCAGGCGGCTTGCGGGCGACAAAGGGCTGGTTGAGCAACCGCGACAGAGCGGCGTCGTCGAGAAGCACCTGCCGGATGGTTTCACCGGTAAGCGGTCGGGGCTTGATGTTCGGCGCCGGCTTCGCCGTGCCTTGAACAACGCTACTGCCGACCGCACCACAGCCCACCGCCAAGGCGGCGACCACCGTCAACGCCGTCGCCGGTCCAGCTATCCGCACGGCTACTTCTTACCCTTGTCCGCGGCGGCATCGGTGGACAGCGCGGCGACGAACGCCTCCTGCGGAACATCTACGCGGCCAATCGTTTTCATCCGCTTTTTGCCTTCCTTCTGCTTTTCCAGAAGCTTGCGTTTGCGGGTGATGTCGCCGCCGTAGCACTTGGACAGCACGTCCTTACGGATCGCGCGGATGTTCTCGCGCGCAATGATTTTTGATCCAATGGCCGCCTGCACCGGCACCTCGAACTGCTGGCGCGGGATGAGTTCCTTCAGCTTGGTGGTCATCTTGTTCCCGTAGGCGGACGCCGAATCCTTGTGCACGATGGCGCTTAAGGCGTCGACGGCCTCACCCTGCAGCAGGATGTCGACTTTGACCAGTTGGGCCTCCTGCTCACCCGCCTCCTCGTAGTCGAGGCTGGCGTAGCCGCGGGTGCGTGACTTCAACGAGTCGAAGAAGTCGAAGATGATCTCCCCGAGCGGCATGGTGTAGCGCAGTTCCACCCGTTCGGGCGACAGATAATCCATGCCCCCGAGCTCGCCGCGGCGCGACTGACACAGTTCCATGATGGTGCCGATGAATTCGCTGGGCGCGATGATCGTCGTCTTCACGACGGGTTCATAGACCATGCGGATCTTGCCCTCCGGCCAGTCCGAGGGATTGGTCACAACAAGGCTAGCGTCGTCCGCCCCTCCTGCCCCTCCTGCCCCTCCTTCCAGGAGCACCCGGTACACGACGTTCGGCGATGTCGAGATCAGGTCCAGGTCGAACTCGCGCTCCAGGCGTTCGCGGGTGATCTCCATGTGCAGCAGGCCCAGGAAACCGCAGCGGAACCCGAAGCCGAGCGCCACCGAGGTCTCCGGCTCGTAGGTCAGCGCGGCGTCGTTGAGCTGCAGCTTGTCCAGGGCGTCGCGCAGATCCGGATAGTCGGAGCCGTCCACGGGATACAGCCCCGAGTACACCATCGGCTTGGGCTCGCGGTAGCCGGTCAGCGCCTCCTTGGCGCCGTTGCGGGCCGTCGTCACGGTGTCCCCGACCTTCGACTGGCGGACATCCTTGACCCCGGTGATCAGGTAGCCCACCTCCCCCACCCCCAGGCCCTCGCTGGGCTTGGGATCCGGCGACACGATGCCGACCTCGAGCAGCTCGTGGGTGGCGCCGGTGGACATCATCGCGATGCGCTCGCGCGGGCTGATCCGGCCGTCCACCACGCGCACATAGGTGACCACACCGCGGTAGATGTCGTAAACGGAGTCGAAGATCATCGCCCGCAACGGCGCGCCGGCCTCGCCTTGCGGCGGCGGCACCTGGCGGACCACCTCGTCGAGCAGGTGGGCCACGCCCTCGCCGGTCTTTCCGGAGACCCGCAGCACGTCGTCCGGCTCGCAGCCGATGATGTGGGCGATCTCCCCGGCGTAGCGGTCGGGGTCGGCCGCGGGCAGGTCGATCTTGTTGAGCACCGGGATGATGGTCAGGTCGCGGTCCAGCGCCAGGTAGAGGTTGGCCTGGGTCTGCGCTTCGATGCCCTGCGCGGCGTCGACGAGGAGGACGGCGCCCTCACAGGCCTCCAGCGCACGCGACACCTCGTAGGTGAAGTCCACGTGCCCGGGGGTGTCGATCAGGTGCAGGACGTAATCGGTCGCCCCCTCGTTGTCGGCGACCCGCCACGGCAGCCGCACGTTTTGCGCCTTGATGGTGATGCCGCGCTCCCGCTCGATGTCCATCCGGTCCAGGTACTGGGCGCGCATCGACCGCTCGTCGACGACGCCGGTGAGCTGAAGCATCCGGTCCGCCAGCGTGGACTTGCCGTGGTCGATGTGAGCGATGATGCAGAAATTCCGAATCTGCGCCGGCGCGGTGAAGGTCTTGTCGGCGAAACTGCTGATGGGAATCTCCTGGTCTACCGGTGCTCGAGGGCGGCGTCGGGCGGGCTTGGGCGGCAACTGTAAGCCTGTCCAGGGTATCTATGCCTGGCCGGCTGAGGCACACTCGGAGGCGCACTCGGACACGGTCGCGCCGGATCGCTCACGTCTATGCTGCGAATATGGCGTCTGCCCGAAAGTCGCAGTGGAAGACGTTGAGGCGGTTCGCGGAGAACCTGGTCGTCACCGGGGCTCCGCGGCTGGCCCGGCACCTGGAGAACTCACAAACCGTTCTGCGGGAGCTCCAGCAGGCCGTCAAGATCACCGCGAACGTCATCGCCGCGGTCGCGCCGCAACCACCCGCGGCGGTCACCGCCGGCCGCCCGGTGACCAGCATCAGCTTCCCCACCGCGCACCGGGCCCGCAAGCTGGTCTACGCACCGGACCTCGACGGCCGGGCCGACCCCGGGGAGATCGTGTGGACGTGGGTGGTCTACGAGGACGATCCCACCCGCGGCAAAGACCGTCCCGTCCTTGTCGTCGGCCGTGACCGCAGCATCCTGCTCGGGTTGATGGTGTCCAGCCAGGAGCGCCACGCCGCCGACCAGAACTGGGTGGGCATCGGCTCGGGCAACTGGGATTATGAGGGCAGGGAAAGCTGGGTGCGGCTGGACCGCGTGCTCGACGTGCCCGAGGAGAGCATTCGCCGCGAGGGCGCGATTCTGGAGCGCGAGATCTTCGACGTGGTGGCCGCCCGGCTGCGCGCGGAGTACGCCTGGCGCTGAGCCTTCGCCCGGCGAAGCGGGCAATCAGCCTTGCGTGATGTAGGAGTGCAGCTGCTGCTGCTCGGCCTCGAGCTCTTCCATCCGGGTCTTCACGACGTCACCGATGCTGACGATGCCGATCAGCTTCTTCCCGTCCAGCACCGGCACATGGCGCACCCGGTTCTTGGTCATCAGCACGCTGATGGTGTCGACGGTGTCGGACTTGGTGCAGGTGGCCAGCTCGGTGGTCATGATCTTCGAAACGGAGCGGGTCAGCACGCTGGCGCCGTGCGTATGCAGTTGGCGCACGACGTCTCGCTCCGAGACGATGCCAACGACGCCCTCGTCGCCGACCACGACCATGGCGCCGATGTTCTGCTCGGCGAGCCCGGCCAGCAGCTCCCGGACCGTCGCCTCCGGGTTGATAGTGAGCACCGCCACCCCCTTGTTCCGCAAGATGTCCGCAATCCGCATCAAGGCCTCCGTTGTGATCCGCTTCACACCAGGCTACGGCTAACTCGCGCGGCGGGAAAGCCAATGCGAGAACCGGCAACCAGTCGTGTCCCTACCCGACCTCAGCGGGTCAAACTGCGGGCATGGCTTGCAAGATAGGAGCCATGATCGAGATCACGCTGCTGGGAACCGGAAGCCCCATCCCGGACCCCAACCGTGCCGGGCCGTCGACCCTGGTCCGGGCGGGCGGGCAGGCGTTCTTGGTCGACTGCGGGCGTGGGGTGCTGCAGCGCGCGGCGGCCATCGGTGTGGGCGCCGCCGGATTGTCGGCGCTGCTGCTCACCCACCTGCACAGCGACCACATCGGCGATCTCGGCGACCTCATCATCACGCGGTGGATCACCACCTTCGCGCCCAATCCCCCGCCGCTGCCGATCATCGGGCCGCCCGGCACCGCGGAAACGGTCGAGGCGACGCTGCAGGCGTTCCGCCACGACATCGGTTACCGGATCGCTCATCACGCCGACCTGAATGAACCGCCCGCGGTCGAGGTGCACGAGCACACCGACGGTCCGGTGTGGGACCGTGACGGCGTCATCATCCGGGTGGCCCCCACTGATCACCGGCCGGTGGCGCCCACCATCGGGTTCCGCATCGAATCCGGGTCGGCGTCGGTGGTGCTGGCCGGGGACACGGTGCCCTGCGCCACACTGGACGAGCTGGCGCGCGGCGCCGACGCGTTGGTGCACACCGTGATCCGCAAGGACATCGTCGGCACCATCCCGCAACAGCGGGTCCAGGACATCTGCGACTACCACTCGTCGGTGGAGCAAGCGGCGGCGACAGCGGCCCGCGCGGGCGTGGGCACCCTGGTCATGACGCACTACGTGCCGGCGCTGGTTCCGGGCCAGGAGGACCAGTGGCGTGCGCTGGCCGCCGGCGAGTTCGGCGGGCGGATCGAGCTCGGCGACGACCTGCATCGGGTCGAGGTCTCCGAGGTCGAAGCGCGGCGGTAACCGCTACGCCAGCCGGGTGACCTCCACGACCACCTCGAGGTCGGTCGCGCCCTCCCCCGAGTAGATGCCTTTCAGCGGGGAGACGTCGGTGTAGTCGCGCCCGGCGCCCACGCTCACGTATTGCTCGCTGATCTGGGTGTTGTTGGTGGGGTCGTAGTCCCACCAACCACCGGTCCAGGCTTCGATCCACGCGTGGCTTCGCCCGTCGACGGTGTCCCCGACGACGGCGTTACGTTTCGGGTGCAAGTAGCCCGACACGTAGCGCGCCGGAATTCCCATGCTGCGCAACAACATCAGGGACAGGTGCACGAAGTCCTGGCATACGCCCTTGCCCTCGTTCAGCGCGTCCAGCCCCGACGAGTGCACGCTCGTGGTGCCGGGGAGGTAGTCCAACTCGCCACGCACCCAGTCGGCGGCGGCGACGACGGCCCCGGCCGGCCCGTGTGATTTGGCGATCTTCTTTCCGACGGACGCGACCTGCTTGGTCGCCGGGGTGTGCTCGGTGGGGCGGACCAGTTCGTCGAACCGATCGATCACGGCGGCGGACTGCAGGTCGCTCCAGGCGGCCTCGGTCACCGGCGCCTCCGGCCGCTCGGTCTCGACGACCGACGACGACGTCACGGTCAGGTCGGTGTGCGGCGCGTGCAGGTCGAACGCGGTGACGGCGGTGCCCCAGTAGTCGACGTAGCGGTAGGACCGCGTCGCCGGAACGGTTTCCACACGGTTGAGGATGACGTTCTGCCTCGTGTTCGACCGCGGCGTCAGCCGCGCCTCGTTGTAGGAGGCGGTCACCGGCGACTGGTAGGCATACCCCGTGGTGTGCACGATGCGGAGCCGCCACATCAGATTTCCCCCTGCCGGGTGACCAGCCCGCCGCGCTGACCGGCGTCCGACCACGCCACCCAGGGGGTGACGTGAAAGTACTGTAGCGACAAGGCTTCCCCTACCTCGCGGCAGGTTTCCTGCAGGCCCGCCAAGCGGATCTCCAGCGACTCCAGCAGCACACCGGGTTCCACGAATTCCAGCTCGCTACGGGCCCGTCCGAGCAACCGCTGCGCCTCGGCGGTGGCCCCGATCCGGCTCTGCGGATTGTGCAGCAGTTCGTCGAGATTGTGTTCGGCCAACCTCAGTGAGTAGAACACCGATCGCGGAAACAGCCGATCCAGCAGCATGAACTCGACCACCCGCGCCGCGTCCAGCACACCCCGGTACGTCCGCAGGTAGGTGTCGTGCGCACCCGCCGAACGCAACAGCGTCACCCACGCCGGCGAGGACGCGCTGTCACCGACCCTCGACAGCAGCAACCGCACCGTCATGTCGACCCGCTCGATCGCGCGGCCCAACAGCATGAAGCGGTATCCGTCGTCCCGCGACAGCGTCGAGTCGGCCAGTCCGGCGAACATCGCCGCCCGTCCCTCGATGAACGACAGGAACTCATGTGGCCCAAGGCGTTTAGCGGCGCGCTCCCGTTCGGGCAGCGCATGGTAGGTGGTGTTGAGACACTCCCAGATCTCGCTGGAGGTCACTTCGCGCGCCGACTTGGCGTTTTCCCGCGCCGCCGTCATCGCGTCGACGATCGAGCAACCGCCCTGGGCGTTGGTGTTGTAGGCCACCAGGTCGGTCAACGACCAGACATCCAGGCTGTGGTCGGGGGGCTCGATGCCCAGCACCCGCAGCAACAGCCGGGACGCCTGGTCCGGGTCGACGCTGGAATCCTCGAGCAGTTGGTGCAGCGCCACGTCCAGGATCCGCGCGGTGTCGTCGGCGCGCTCGACGTAGCGACCGATCCAGTAGAGCGCCTCGGCGTTACGGGCCAGCATCAGCGGTCCGCCTGCTGTTGTTGCTGCTGCTTCTGCTCGTGCGGCTGTTCGCTCAAATGCTGCGGCTGTTGTGGCGTCGGCGGCGGGGAGCCGTCGAGGACCTGGTCCATCGCCTTCGGCAGCGACCGCACCACCCCGGCGGCGCCCAGCTCACGGTCGGCGGCCGACGCGCGCGGCGCCAGCACCCAGGTGTCCTTCGAACCGCCGCCCTGGCTGGAGTTGACCACGCGCGAGCCCTCGACCAGGGCCACCCGCGTGAGCCCGCCCGGCAGCACCCACACGTCGTTGCCGTCGTTGACCGCGAATGGGCGCAGGTCGACGTAGCGGGGCGCCAGCGTGCTGCCCACCTGCGTCGGCACGGTCGACAGCTCCATCATCGGCTGGGCGATCCAGCTGCGCGGATCGTCGCGGATCTTCTTGCCGACGGCGGCCAGCTCCTTGTCGGACGCGTCCGGACCGAACACGATGCCGTAGCCCCCGGACCCCTCCACCGGCTTGAGGACCAACTCGTCGATCCGGTCCAGCACCTCTTCGCGTTCGTCGTCGAGCCAGCACCGGAAGGTCTCCACGTTCGCCAGCAGCGGCTTCTCGCCGAGGTAGTACTCGATCATGGTGGGCACGTAGGTGTAGACCAGCTTGTCGTCGCCGACGCCGTTGCCGATCGAGCTCGAGATCACGACGTTGCCGGCGCGGGCGGCGTTGACCAGGCCGGCCACCCCCAGGACGGAATCGGCGCGGAACTGCAGCGGGTCCAGGAACGCGTCGTCGATGCGCCGGTAGATGACGTCGACCTGGCGCTCGCCTTCGGTGGTGCGCATGTACACCTGGTTGTCGCGGCAGAACAGGTCGCGGCCTTCGACGAGCTCGACACCCATCTGCCGGGCCAGCAGCGAATGTTCGAAGTACGCCGAGTTGTAGACCCCGGGGGTCAGCACCACGATTGTCGGGTCGGCCTCGTTGGTGGCCGCGGAGTTGCGCAGCGCCCGCAGCAGGTGCGAGGAGTAGTCGTCGACCGCCCGTACCCGGTGCGTGGCGAACAGGTTCGGGAAGACCCGCGCCATGGTGCGCCGGTTCTCCATGACGTACGACACGCCCGAGGGCGAGCGCAGGTTGTCCTCGAGCACCCGGAAGTTGCCCTTCTCATCGCGAATCAGGTCGATGCCCGCGACGTGGATGCGCACGCCGTTGGGCGGCAGGATGCCGACGGCCTGGCGGTGAAAGTGCTCGCACGAGGTGACCAGACGCCGCGGGATGACCCCGTCGCCGAGGATCTCCTGGTCGCCGTAGATGTCGTCGAGATACCTCTCGAGGGCCTTGACGCGCTGGATGATGCCGCGCTCCAACCGGCTCCACTCGGGGCCCGAGATCACCCGCGGCACCAGGTCCAGCGGAAAGGGCCGCTCCTGACCGGACAGCGAGAACGTGATGCCCTGGTCGAGGAACGCGCGGGCCAACGCGTCGGCGCGGGCCTTGAGCTCCGAGGCGTCCGACGGCGCAAGCTCGGCGTAAATGCCCTTGTACGCACCGCGCACGTGGCCCTGGGCGTCGAACATCTCGTCGAAGGCCGCCAGGTAGACATCCGAACGGGGGCTCGACACGTTGTATCCGCCGAATATGCGCTCAGCGCGTGCGGCGCGCGACCCCCGCTTGGTCCCCTCGAGCTGGTTCGTAAGACGCACGTGTAGATGCTGCCTCAAGCTGACGTTCGGGCAGGCTTTGGGTTGCCATTTTGGGAGAAAACGTAACCGACTGATAACCTGGGCAGTCGCTGTCACTGGGGCGCCCGAGCAACCGTCGAGTCAAAGAAGGAACTTCACGCGTGGCCAACATCAAGTCGCAGCAGAAGCGCATTCGCACCAACGAGCGCGCCCGCCTGCGCAACAAGTCGGTGAAGTCTTCGCTCCGCACTTCCGTTCGCGCATTCCGCGAGGCCGCCCACGCCGGGGAAAAAGAGAAGGCCGCGGAATTGCTGGTCGCGACCACCCGCAAGCTCGACAAGGCGGCCAGCAAGGGTGTGATCCACAAGAACCAGGCGGCCAACAAGAAGTCGGCGCTGGCGCGCGCCCTCAACAGGCTCTGAGGCTCACCTGCCGCGGTGGGCGGCCAGTTCCGCGATCCGTCTGACCGCGGATTCGATGGCGTAGTCGGCATCGGCCACGGCGCCCTTGACGTTCGCGTTGAGCGCCGCCACCTCTTTCATCGCGGTCGCGACCGTATCGCGTGACCAGCGGCGCGCCTGTTTCTGCGCCTTCTGCACCCGCCAGGGCGGCATGCCCAGCTGCGCCGCCAAGCGATAGGGATCGCCCGATAGGGGCGCGACCCGTCCGATCGTGTGTACGGCTTCGGCCAGCGCGTCGGCGAGCACCACCAGCGGCTCGCCGCGCATCATCGCCCACCGCAGCGCCTCGGCGGCGCCTTCTACGTCGCCGGCCACGGCCTTATCCGCGATGTCGAAGCCCTTCACTTCGGCTCTGCCGATGTGATAGCGGCGCACCGCGGCGGCATCGACGGTGCCGGCGGTGTCGGCGACGAGTTGGGAACAGGCGGAGGCCAGCTCGCGCACGTCGGAGCCGACGGCATCGAGCAGGGCGGTCACGGTGTCCTCGTCGACCTTGGCACCCAGGGCGCGAAACTCCTTGCGGATGAAGTCGACGCGCTCGCTGACCTTGGCGATCTTCGTGCACGGATGCACGACGGCGCCGAGCGACTGGAGCTCGGTGGCCAGCGCCTTGGCTCGCCCGCCGCCCGAGTGGACCACCACCAGCACCGTGCCCGACGGGAGGTCGGCGGCGGCCGCGGCGATCATGGCGGCCGCCTCCTTGCCCGCTTCGGCGGCGGCTTCCAGCACGACGATGCGTTCGTCGGCGAACAGCGACGGGCTCAGCAGTTCGGCGAGCTCGTAGGTGTCGACGTCACCGGCGCGCATCCGGTTGACCGGTATGTCGTCCGTGCCGGCGCGCTTGCGCGCCGATCGCAGCACGTCGGCCACGGCGCGCTCGATCATTAGTTCCTCGTCCCCCAGGACCAGATGCAACGGCGAACCCTCGCTCACCCCACGATGGTGTCACGTGGGTCTGACTAGGGGCCGACTACTCCGCGGGAAGGATCGAACCGCTCGGTGATCGTCCAGGCCAGGGCGCACAGGCCCAGGACCGCCAGGACGGGCCCGACGGCGGTGCGAAACCGGCGCGACCGCCACAGCAGCACGACCGACGCCGCGGCGGCGGCGACCACCAGTACGCCGGCCACCCCGGCCGGCACGGGCACCGTCGCCCCGGGCACACGGGCGGCCGACTGCGCCACACGCAATACCCACCACAGCTCGGGCCCGGTGAATCGGATCAGCAGCTGCGCGCCGGCCGGCCAGAGCACGCACAGCGCGGCCGCCGCGCTGCCCAGCACGGTGATCGGTGCGATGACGGGGGCGACCCCAAGGTTGGCTCCCACCGCGATGAGGCTGACCCGGCCGGAGATCCCGGCGACCAGCGGAGCGGTCACCACATGTGCGGCCCACGCAACCGCGAGACCGTCCGCCAGCGGCTTGGGGCAGCCGCGCCGGACCAGGCGCCGCGACCAGGTCGGGGCGATGACGACCAGCGCGGCCGTCGCCAGCACGGACAGCGCGAAGCCCACGTCGACGGCCAGGTGGGGAGCGACGGCCAGCAAGATCAGCACCGTGGCCGACAGAGCCGGGATGGCTTGCCGACGACGGGAAGACAGCATGCCGGCCAGCGCGATGGCGCCCATCACGGCGGCCCGCAGCACACTTGCCGTCGGTTGCACGACGACGACGAACGCCACCAGCGCCACCGCGGCGAACACGACGGCGGCCCTCGGGCCGATTACCCGGGCCGAGAGCAGCACCGCCGCGCACACGATCGTGACGTTGGCCCCCGACACCGCCGTCAGGTGCGTCAAGCCCGCCGCGCGGAACTCGCGGCCGGTCTGGGCGCTCACCGCCGAGGTGTCGCCGAGCACCAGCGCGGGCAGCATCGCGGCCTGCTCGGCGGGCAACGTATCGCGCACGGCGGCGGCGAATCGGCGGCGCACCTGGTGAGCGGCCCGCTGCACCG
>JARLGR010000265.1 GCA_031292665.1 Mycobacterium sp.
ATCCGCGACAAGACCGGCACCCCCGCACCCAGCACAGCACCGAGCGCAGCCCCGCCCGCCGAACCCACGCCGCCACCGGCCCCCGCCCCGGCGCCGGCGGCGGGCGGCGACGAACTGACCGGCACCGTCGTCGGCATCGTCTCCGAACTCACCGGCTACCCACCCGAGCTGCTCGAAGTCGACCTCGACCTGGAAGCCGACCTCGGCGTCGACACCGTCAAACAAGCCGAAATCTTCGCCGCCATCCGCCAGCACTACGGCGTCGCCCGCGACGACACCCTCAAACTGCGCGACTTCCCCACCCTCACCCACGTCGTCGGCTGGATCCGCGACAAGACCGGCACCCAGGGAGCCCCAAAAAAAGCACCGAGTGACGCGGCCGCCGGGGACCTCGGCGCGGCGACCGCGTCACCAACGGTCAAAGGGGACATCGCCGCCACCGACCGGGTCCCGCGGCGGGTGCCGGTACCGGCGCTGCGACCGGACCTCGAGGCGTGCCTACCGACCGGAGTGGAGTTGGGCGCGGGCACCCGGGTGGCGGTGATGCCCGACCACGGTGGGGTCGGGCACGCGCTGGTCAGCCGGCTCACTCGCCTAGGCGTCGAGGTGTTGCTGCTGAACCCGGCCGACGACATCGACACGGTCCTCGCCGATGCCTCGTTCGACGGCGTGTACTGGCTCGCGGCACTCGACGACGAGGGCAGCCTGCAGGACATGGACCTCCCTGGCTGGCGGAAGGCGCTGCGCCACCGGGTCCGCGACCTTTACCTCGCGATGCGACGACTGTGGGAGCAGAGCCCGTTCCTGGTGGTCGCGACCCGCCTGGGTGGGTACCACGGCTACGACGAGGCAGGGGCCACCTGCCCGCTGGGCGGTGCGGTCACCGGGTTCGCCAAGGCCTACCGACGCGAGCGGCCCGATGCCCTCGTCAAGGCCGTCGACTTCCCCGTCAGCCGCAAGACGTCGGCACTGGCGGACGCACTGATCGACGAAACGCTGCGCGATCCCGGCTGTGTCGAGGTCGGCTACGCCGGGGGTCGGCGCTGGGGGGTCGGCCTGGCGGACCGCCCGTTCCCGGCAGGCGACGAAGCGGGCGACTTCGCAGGCCAAATCGTCGGCGCCGAACCTGTTTTCGTCGTCACCGGCGCCGCCGGCAGCATCGTGTCGGCGATCACCGCGGATCTGGCCGCTGCGTTCGGTGGCACATTCCACCTTCTCGACCTCACGCTGGCGCCCGATCCCGCCGACCCCGATCTGGCCCGCTACGCCAGTGATCGCGACGGTTTGATGGGCGAGATCGCCGACCGGCTGCGGGCGCGGGGCGAGCGCCCGAAACCGGTTCTGATCGAGCGGGAGCTGGCGCGCCTCGAGCGCCTGCACTCCGCTTTGGCCGCGATGCGGGCGATCGAGGCAGCGGGCGCCAGCGCCCACTACCACAGCGTCGACCTCACCGACGCCGCCGCGGTGCGAAACGTCATTGCCCAGGTGGGTGACACCAGCGGGCGCATCGACGTGCTGTTGCACGCCGCCGGGATCGAAGTCAGCCATGCGCTTCCCGACAAGGACCCCGGCCAGTTCGATCTGGTGCTGGGGGTCAAGGCCGACGGGCTGTTCAACGTGCTCAGTGCCGCCGGCGCCATGCCGTTGGGCGCCGTGGTGGCGTTCAGCTCGGTGGCGGGTCGATTCGGCAACGTCGGACAGACTGACTACAGCGCCGCCAACGACTTGCAGTGCAAGGTGTTGAGCAGCCTGCGCCGCACCCGCCCGGGCGTGCGCACGCTCGCGGTCGACTGGACCGCGTGGGACACCATCGGCATGGCGACCCGCGGGTCGATCCCGAAAATCATGGCCGCGGCCGGAGTCGACATGCTCCCCGCGGAGGCGGGCGTGGCGTGGATCCGGCGGGAACTGACCAATGGCATGCCCGATGGCGAGGTCGTCGTCGCGGGGGCGCTCGGTGCGCTGGCGGCCGAGTTTGACGATACCGGCGGACTCGATCCGGCTTGCGTGAACGCGGCAGGTCCCATGGTCGGCGAGGTCGTGCGGGCCAGCGTCCACGACGGATTGGTGGTGCGAACCACGCTGGACCCGACCGCCCGACCGTTCCTGGATCACCACCGCATCGACGGCACGCCGGTGCTTCCCGGCGTGATGGGCATGGAGGCGTTCGCCGAGGTGGCCCGGCTGCTCGCTCCCGAGCTCCACGTGGCCGCCGTGGAGAATGTGGACTTCCGGGCGCCGCTGAAGTTCTACCGGGACGAGCCGCGAGAGGTGACGATCAGCGCGCTGCTTCGCCCCGACGGGGATGACCTGCTGGCGGAGTGCCGACTGTCGGCCGAGCGGGTGCTGCCCGGCTCCGACCAACCGCAACGCACCGTGCACTTCACCGGTTCGGTCCGGCTGACGGCCGATCCGCCTGCGCTCGACGGCGGCGAACCCATTCGTGGCGACACCACCCCGGCGCTGACTCCGGACCAGGTGTACCGGCTGTACTTCCACGGCCCGGCCTACCAGGTGGTCGGTTCGGCGTGGAAGCAGGCCGAGGGCGCGGCTTCCCGGTTCGCCGCCGACCTGGCGCCGCAGGTGGACGGTCCGGTGCTGATCGCACCACGGCTGGTCGAGTTGTGCTTCCAGACGGTCGGGCTGTTCGAGGCCGGCACCGACGGCCACCTGGCTCTGCCACTGCACGTCGACGCGGTGCGCTTGAACGGATCGCCGCAGGAGCGGGCCGGGTTGGTCGCCACCGCGCTCCGCGATGGGCACGGCGGCTTCAGCTGCACCGTGCGCGACGACGACGGCACGCCCGTGCTGCGACTCGACGGGTACCGCACGGTGCCACTGCCCGACCCGCCGCCCGACGACGTCATCGCCCCGCTGCGTTCGGTCATGCGAGGTTGAGGAGCAACGGATGAACACCCAAATTCGGCGGCTCGCGATCGTCAACCGCGGCGAACCGGCGGTGCGGGCATTGACCGCCGTCGCGGAACTCAACCAGGCGGGCGATAAACCACCTATCCAAACGATCGTGCTCTACACGGACCCGGACGCCGACGCATGGTTTGTGCGCGAGGCCGATGTGGCCGTGCCGCTGGGGTCGGCGACGTACGTCGACGCCGATGGCACACGCCGGTCGCGGTACCTGGACGAGGCGGCGGTGGTGGCGGCGTTGCGCGCCGCCGAAGCAGACGCCGTCTGGGTCGGCTGGGGATTCGTGTCCGAGCACGCGTCGTTCGCGCAGGCCTGCGAGGAAGCCGGCATCGTCTTCGTCGGCCCGGACAGCGCCACGATCCGGCTGCTGGGCGACAAGGTCGCGGCCAAACGGGTGGCCGAGCAGGCCGACGTTCCGGTGGTGCCCTGGAGCGGCGGGCCGGTGAACGACGTCGCCGAGGCTACCGAGGTCGCCGAACGACTCGGGTATCCATTGGTGGTCAAGGCGTCCGCCGGCGGTGGTGGCCGGGGAATCCGGATGGTTGCCGACGAGGCCGAACTCGCCGCGGCGCTGCCCTCGGCGCGTGCCGAGGCACAGCTGGCGTTCGGCGACCCCACGGTCTTCCTCGAGCGGCTGGTCCCCGCTGCCCGTCACGTCGAGGTGCAGGTGATGGCGGACGGACACGGCACCGTGTGGGCGGTGGGCATCCGCGACTGCACCCTGCAGCGCCGGCACCAGAAGGTGCTCGAGGAGTCGGCCTCGACGGTGCTCGACAGCGCCAAGGAGCAGGCGATCCGCGACGCGGCGGTACGAGTGGCGGCTGCCGCGGGTTACCGAAGCGCGGGCACGGTTGAATTCCTGGTCGACGCCGAAACCGGCAGTTTCCAGTTCATGGAGGTCAACACCCGGCTGCAGGTCGAGCACCCGATCACCGAGGCGACGACCGGCCTGGACCTGGTCAAGCTGCAACTCCACGTGGCACGCGGCGGGCGGCTCACCGGCGCGCCGCCGCCCGTGTCCGGGCACGCAATCGAGGCGCGGCTGTGCGCCGAGGATCCCGAAAACGGGTTCGCGGCCGCGCCCGGTCGGCTGGCTCGGCTGCGGCTGCCCGCCGGTGCCGGGATCCGTGTCGACGCGGGGGTGCGCGAAGGCGACCGGATCCCGCCCGACTTCGACTCGATGATCGCCAAAATCGTGGCCTGGGGGGCGGACCGCGCCGAGGCCCTCGCCCGGCTCCGACGGGCGCTGCGCGAGACCACGGTGGTGGTCGAGGGCGGAACCACCAACCGGTGTTTCCTGATAACACTGCTCGACCGGCCGGAGGTCAGCAGCGGCCATTTCGACAATCACTGGCTGGACCGGCTGACCGGCGAGGCCGCGCACCTGCCCGCCCCCGATCCCGTCGCGCTGTTGGTGGCCGCCGTGGAGTCGTATGACCTCGACGAGGCGGACGAGCGGGCGGCGTTCCACGCTCGCGCGGCGCGCGGCGGCGCGGAGTCGACCGCGGGGTTGGGTCACCGGTGCCGCCTGCGCTACCGGGGCCATCAGTACGACCTGGACGTGTACCGCACCGGCGGCCAGACGTACCGCGTCACCTTCGGCGCCGGCATCGCCGACGTCGTGGTCGCCCAACGCGACGCCTACCGGCGGCGGGTGCTCGTCGGCGGCCGGATGCACCGCGTGGTGACGGTCGTGGACGGAGCCACGCTGCGAGTCGACGTCGACGGCGCGGCCCACGCCGTGTCCCGCGACGACGGCGGCGTGGTGCGCTGCGGCGGCCCGGCGTTCGTTCTCTCGGTCCTCGTCGAACCGGGTGACCGGGTCGCCGAGGGCGACCCCCTGGCGGTGGTGGAAAGCATGAAAATGGAGACCACCATCACCGCTCCGTTCGCCGGCACCGTCGCTGCGGTCGAAACCGCCGCGAACATGCAGGTGGAGGCGGGCGCCCCGGTGGTCCGGATCACCACGTCCCAGGGTGCTCGGGGCTCGTCCGGGGGCACGGTCGACTTCGGCGGGCTCACCGCGGCCGAGCAGCCCGATGCCCCGCCCTGCCAGCCGGTGTACGCGGCGCTGCGCGGCTACCTGCTCGGTTACGACGTGGACCCCGGCTCGGTGGGGGCGATCCTGGCCGAGCAGCGCCGGCTCGGTGAGATCACCGCGCCGGCCGACACCGACCTGTTGCGCTGCGAGGATGAGCTGCTGGATCTGTTCGCCGAGGTCGGCTCGCTGTATCGGCCGCGCAGCGAGACCGATCCCGAGGAGGCGCTGCTGACCGGCAGCACCCAGGAGTATCTGCTGTCCTATCTGCAGTGGCTGGACCCGGATCGGGCGGGCCTACCCGACTCCTACGCGCAGCGGTTGGAGCAGGCGCTGCTGCGCTACGGGGTGCACGGACTGGCCCGCACTCCCGAACTCGAGGAAGCCGTGATCTGGATGTTCCGCTCGTTTCGGCGGGTCGGCGACCTCGTGCCGGCGGTGACGGCCATCCTCGAGCGCCGGCTGCGCCACCACGCCGAGCTGGCGCAGGCGGCCGACGAGCAGATGCGGGCCCGGCTCGATCGCCTGGCCGCTATCCAGGGCCGCCAGCGGGTGGTCGCGGAGTTGGCGCGCGACGTGCGGTTCCACTATTTCGACGAGCCGCTGCTGGCGGTCACGGTCGCCGAGGAATACGGCAGGGCGGAGCGGGATCTCGATGCCCTGCGTGACCATCTCACCGACGCCGACCGGGCCGAGCGAATCGGCCGCCTCGTCGCCTGCGCGCAGCCGCTGCGAGCCGAGCTGCTGCGTAGGTGGCGCGGCACCGACGACCCCGGGCTGCAGCGGGCGCTGCTGGAGGTCTACGCCCGCCGGTTCTACCGGATCCGAGAACTCCACGATCTGCGGATCGGGGAGCACGACGGGAGGCTGCTCGGTGCCGCCGACTACGACTATGAAAGCCGGGACCACGAGATCCGGCCCATACATCTCGTGACCGCATACGCCCCGATGCCGGAGCTGCCGGAGCTGTCCAGGGCGATCGCCGGCCACCTGGCCACCGTCGACAGCGGACGGAACGTCGTGGTGGATCTGGCGCTGTGGCGGCACGGCGAGGTCTCCGAAGACGCCATCATCGTCGAGGCCGCAAAGCTGCTTTCCGATTGCGATTTCGGCCGCCTGCTGCACCGGCTGGACCTGACGGTGACGACCGTCGACGGGACGGACCCGGAGCGTTTCCGTACCCATCACGTGACCTACCGCCAGCAGGATGGCCAATTCGTCGAGGATCCCCTCTACCGCAACCTCCACCCGATGCTCGCCAAGCGGCTCGACCTGTGGCGGCTGGCGAACTTCAAGTTGCACCGCCTGCGCTCCGCGGAGGACGTGTACGTCTTTCATGGGGTGGCCCATGACAACCCGGCAGATCATCGGCTGTTCGCGCTCGCCGAGGTGCGCGACCTCACCCCGGTTCGGGCGGCAGACGGGACGGTGCGCTACCCGCGGCTCGAGCTGATGGGTTCGCTCGCCCTGTCGGCGATGTGGGAAGCGCTGGCCGGTTTCGACACACGTGACCGCCCGGCAGCCAACCGGATTGTTCTCTACGTCCGGCCGCCCTGGAATGTGCCACGCGATGGGTGGACGGCACTGGCCCGGTCGTCGGCGCCACTGGCGATCGGTGCCAACCTGGAGAAACTCGTGCTGCGGGTCCGGTTCCCGGATGGTCGCGACCATGTCCTGGATGTGGAAGGCCTGGGCGAAGGTGTGACGGTACGGGAACGCCCGCTCGGGCACGAGCCGGTCCGAACCTTGACGCCGTACCGGCAGAAGTTGTTGCGCGCCATCCGCATCGGTGCGCCGTATCCATACGAGATCGTGCGGATGCTCACACCGCCGCCCGAGGCGGTGGCACGCTTCCCCACCGGTCAATTCGTCGAGCACGATCTCGACGACCGCGGCAACCTGACACCCGTGTCGCGGCCATACGGGAGGAATTCCGCCAACATCGTCGTCGGCGTGCTGCGCAATAACACGGAGAAGGTCCCGGAAGGAATCGCCCGGGTCGCGCTCTTCGGCGATCCGACCCGCGGTCTGGGCAACCTGGCCGAACCGGAGTGCCGGCGGATCATCGCGGCGCTGGATTTGGCCGAACGGATGGGTGTGCCGGTCGAATGGTTCACGCTCTCGTCGGGGGCCAAGATCGCGATGGACAGCGGCACCGAGAACATGGACTGGATCGCCGCGGTGCTGCGCCGAGTGATCGAATTCACCCAGCGCGGCGGCGAGGTCAACATCGTCGTCGCCGGTGTGAACGTGGGCGCCCAGCCATACTGGAACGCCGAGGCGACCATGCTGATGCATACCCGCGGCATCCTGGTGATGACCCCGGCCAGCGCGATGGTGCTGACCGGAAAGCAGGCGCTCGACTACTCCGGTGGAGTGTCGGCGGAGGACAATTTCGGCATCGGCGGCTTCGACCGGATCATGGGGCCCAACGGACAGGGCCAATACTGGGCACCCACACTCGCCGACGCATGCGGCATCCTACTGCGCCACTACGAGCACACCTATGTGGTGCCCGGCGAGAGGTGGCCACGTCGCCGAGCCACGACCGATCCGGTGGACCGCGACGTTCGCTCCGCGCCCCACATCGCGACAACCGGCAGCGACATGGCAACCATCGGGGAGATCTTCTCGGCGGCCCACAACGCCGAACGCAAGAAGCCGTTCGACATGCGCTCGGTGATGCGGGCCGTGGCCGACATGGATTCCACGCCGCTGGAGCGCTGGGGCCAATGGCGCGGCGCCGAAACCGCGATCGTGTGGGATGCCCACATCGGCGGCATCCCGGTATGTTTGCTGGGAATCGAGTCGCACACGGTTCCACGGCGCGGGTTCGTGCCCGCCGGCGGCCCCACCTCCTGGTCCTCGGGCACGCTGTTTCCCCAGGCGTCGCGCAAGCTGGCTCGCGCCATCAACGCCGCCAGCGGCAACCGCCCGGTGGTCGTCCTGGCGAACCTGTCGGGGTTCGACGGCTCTCCGGAATCGATGCGCCGCTGGCAACTGGAGTACGGGGCCGAAATCGGTCGCGCGGTAACCAATTTCCGGGGTCCGATCGTATTCGTGGTGGTGTCCCGGTACCACGGTGGCGCTTTCGTCGTGTTCTCCAAGCAGCTCAACGAAGGGATCGAGATCGCCGCGCTGGAGGGCTCATTCGCGTCGGTGATCGGCGGTGCGCCCGCGGCGGCCACCGTTTTCGCCCGGGAGGTCGATACCCGCACCGCCCAGGATCCTCAGGTACGCGAGGCGGCCGAGCGGGCGCGCGACGCTACGGGGTCCGGGGGGTCCGCTGCGGGCCCGGCGCGGGCGCGACTCGCCGAAATCACGGCGGCCGTCCGGTCCGCGAAACTCAGCGAAGTCGCCGACGAGTTCGATCAGATCCACACCGTGCAGCGTGCGCGCGCGGTGGGTTCGGTGGACCGGATCATCAGCGCCGAGACGTTGCGGCCCTACGTCGTCGATGCTCTCACCCGGGGCCTCAAACGGGACCTCAAACGGGACGCGTCACGGGTATAGCGGCCGGTCGAGCCAGGAGTGCCGGGGCGCCGCCAGGGCCAGCACCTGCGGGTGGCCGAGGGCCACTGGCGCCGCAGCGGCCACCCTCGTCGCGACGGTGAGCAGGAACTGACCTTCCCGTCGCCACCAACCCGGAAACACGGAACCTTCGACGGCGCGCACGGTCAGTGCGCCCCAGCCGTCATGACGCGGCGCGGCGTGGGGTGCGTTGAAGGTGACCTCCAGCGTGCGGGTGTCGCGACGCAGCCCCGTGCCCAACACCTTGAGCGCACTCTCCTTTGCCGACCAGATCAGGTTCGCGATCGCGTCGCGCTCGTCACCGGCCGCGCACGAGCCGACCAGACGTTGCTCGGCCGTGGTGAGGAAGTCGCACACGAAGCCCCGCGAACGCGGCTCCACCAGCTCCAGGTCACAGCCGACAGCAAGCGGCCCCGTCGGTGACGTCACGCAAACCGCCCACCCGGCACGGTCGGTGATCGACACTCCCAGCTCGACCGCGACGCCGTCGACGCACAGATAAGGGGCGCCGCTGGGCGCGTTGCGGACCTCGATGCCCGCGAGCGTCGCGGGATCGGTGGACCGGCCGGTGACCGAAGCCACGGCGTGCTTGGTGACAAGTCGGCGCAGCAAATATTCGGTTCGCCGCTTGGTATACCGCAGTCCGGCCAGGGTGGCCGCCTCGGCCGGCCCCAGCCACCGTTCGTCCGGGGGCAATGCCTCCTCGCCCAGCGCGAGCCACCGATGCCCGCCCGGATCGGCTGGACGCTGTTGCATGAGAACTCCAGACGGGGTGAGTGCCTCGTGGCTATGGTCCCAGCGTGCTGTTGCTGGGCATTTCGTCGCCGAAGTTGATCCCCATGTCGCGGGCGGTCAGGATCGAGTCGCAGTCGAGCGGGACCGTCTTCTGCCGCCGGGTGGCCTCAGCGAGCGGAACGTAGTCCACCGTCGGTGGGTTGAGCGCCACCATCACCCCGCTTTGTCCTTCGTCGAGGGCCCGCACGGCAGCGGCACCGAAGCGCAGGCCGAGTAATCGGTCGAACGAGGTGGGCGACCCACCCCGCAACAAATGTCCGAGCACGACCGTGCGGGCTTCTCGTCCGGTCATCTGTTGGAGTTCGGCGGCCACCTTGGCGCCGATGCCGCCGAGTCGTTCGGCCTGTCCCCGCGACTTGCCCACGATCGACATCCCTCCGCCGACCGGCCGGGCGCCTTCGGCGACGCAGACGATGGAGAACTTCGCACCGTGCCGCGCGCGGTGGGCGATCAAGGCGACCACCGGTTCAAGGCTGAATGGGATCTCCGGGATGAGGATCGCGTGCACCCCCGACGCCATGCCGGCGTTCAGGGCGATCCATCCGGCGTAGCGGCCCATGACCTCCACCACGATGATCCGGCCGTGCGACGTCGCGGTGGTGAACAGCCGGTCGATGCATTGCGATGCGAAGTCCACGGCGGAGTCGAAGCCGAACGTCGACGTCGTCTTGTCCAGATCGTTGTCGATCGTCTTGGGCACGCCGACCAGGCGCACCTCAGCCTCGTGCAGGTGGTGGCCGATCGCCATTGATCCGTCGCCCCCGACCATGATCAACGCATCGATCCGGTGCTCCTTGAATCGCGCGAGCAGCTCCGGTGTCCGGTCCACCTCCACCCAGGTGCCGTCGGGCTGTTGCACCGGATAAGCGATCGGGCTGCCGCGATTGGTGGTGCCGATGATCGTGCCACCCTGATGGATGATGCCGCGAACCCTTTCACGGGTCAGCTCGATCAGCCCACCATCGGGATAGTCGTCCGGGCTCAGCAACCCGTTGAACCCGTCGCGGATCCCAACCACTTCCCAGTCACGGTTTCGTGCTGCCAGCGTGGCAGCGTGGATGACCGCGTTGAGGCCCGGCGCGTCGCCGCCGCCGGTACTCAGGGCGATCCTTTTTATGGGGGTCTTCACGACGCGCACCCTGCGCCAGCTCCAATGTCGTTGAGATCGGAAAGCCGCCCGCCGGGCGAACGACAGTCGGTTCGTCTATTAGTGGTGGCCATAATCGCCTCCGTACCGTGGCGGCTGACGGTACAGCGCGGCGCCGGCAGTGATACCCGAGCCGGCGGCAACAAACAGGACCTGGGTGCCCGCCGGCAGCCGCTCGGCTTGCCCCTCGAACGCGGCCGCCAGCGCGGCGGTGTGCATCCTCTGATCGCCAGCGATGGTGATTCGATCGACCGATATCGCAAGCCGGTGGCTCAGTGCACTGCGGAATCCGGGCCGGGCGGGAGCGGCGACGATCACATCGACGTCCGGGAGCCCCACGGAATGCGCTTCCAGGCATTCGTGCGCCGCCTGCGCGGCCACCGCGGCGAATTGTTCGTCCATATCGGCCGACTCGTGGAACCGCAGGACATTACGGGCATCAGCGAAACCTACTGTCGCAGAAAAGGTCCCGCTGTCATCCGGTGAATTGACCCAGGACACCCAGCTCAGTCCGTAGTCGTCATCGGACCACCCGCACAGCAAGGCCGCTCCGGAGGCCGAAAACGGAAAGTGCTCGCTCATCCCATGGCCCGGATCGGCATCGCTGGCAACGATGAGCGCGCGGTGGATGCAGTGCGTCCGTAGGAATCCGTCGACGATCTGCAGCGCTGTCAACACTCCGCAGGCGCCGTTGGCGACGTCGAAGGAGAATGTGCCGTGAGCGCCCGCGTGCGGATCCTCGGGGTTGGCCCCGATATCGTCCTGGATCAGCGCGGCCAGCGCCGGCTCTCCCAGATTGCGGTCGCGGTAAATCCCCGCATTGACAACAAGATCCAACTCGTCAGGGTCGCATCCGGCCCGCTGCAGACATTCCTTGGCGACGTTGACGGCGAGGTGCAGCGCGCTGTGCCGGTCACGCCACCGCGGGTGCGCTATGTCGACGCGATCAATGACTGTGCCCATAGCGACTCACCAAATCCTCATCCAGGGTCAGCAAGACCACGCCGATTTCCAGTCCCGAGGCCAACGCAAGCAGCGCGATCCTTTCTCCGGCCTCGATGCGTCCAGCCTCGAGTTCCTCGACGAGGGCCACGGTGTGGGTCGTCGATGCCGTGTTGCCGTACCGGTCGACGGTGATCACCGCATCGTGGCGGGGGCTGTCGCCGAACGACTCCGACATTCGGGCCATGCCCTTGCGGATAGCACGTGCCGAAGTCTGGTGGGTGATCACGTGGTCGATGTCGTGGATCGAAATGCCAACGGCCTCAAGGACTTCATGCAGCAGCAGCGGGGTGTTGGCGATTGCGGCCTTCTGGATCGCGCGGGAATTGGTGAACATCCGCGCGCCCGGATCGTCGCCCTGGGGATAGGCCAGGCAGAGTCGGCTGTAGTCGGCGACCGTGGTGAACCCGGCGAGGACGATTCCCGCAGAGCCCGCTGGAGCCCGCTCCAGCAGAAGTGCCGCACCGGCATCACCGAGGGTCAGGCAGGCGAGTTCTTTGCTCATGATGTTGCGGATGTGGCGGGCGGCGTTGTGGCCGAGCTGAGAGATGTACTCACCGCTGACGACGAGTCCGCGCTCGACGATGCCCTGCCGGATCCAGTTGTTCAAAATCGTCACCCCGGTGAGCATTCCGGCGCACGCATTGGACACGTCGAACGTCATCGCCCTGTCCGCGCCGACTCCGTGCGCCACGGCGCTGCTCATGGTCGGCTCCAGCCACTGGGTGAGGCCGCCGCGAAACTTCGTGATGCTGCAGCTGATCACCACGTCCACCGAGGCCGGGTCCTGTTGGGCGGTGGCCAGGCAGTTGAGTGCCGCCGACGCGGCCAGAGTATAGGAGTCCTCGTCTCCCACCGAGACTCGGCGCTCGCGGATCCCGGTCAGCCGTTCCAGGTCGATGTGGGTGCGGTGGCGTGTGGTGGACATCAGTTCGTCTGTCGTGAGATGCGTTGCGGGCAGGTGGCGCCCGGCGGCCGCCACGCGGCTGACGTACGGGGCTTGGGGCCCTTCTCCGGCGGTCTCCATCACCAGCCAGTGGCGAGTCATCGACGATCCCTCCTTCGCATCGGTGGTGACTAACGGATCTCGAGAACTTCGGTCAGTGGGCGGCGGGCGGTCCCTCCCGCGTGTGGGTCCTTGGCCGGGGATTTGCCGACCCGGATCAGAAGTTGCGGTTGGCCGGCGGTCCCGGTCACCTGCCTGATGATGTCGCGGCTGGGCGCCAGTTCCGTCATATGGGTCAGCGTGCAGGTAGCCATGCCTGCCGCGGTGCACTCGAGTAGCACCGCCGACAGCGCCTCACCGCAGCGCAACACATCCAGCCGGGTGTCGTCATGGCGCGTCGACAGCACCACGATCTTGGAGCGGTCGTGGTCGACTGTGGCGTGGCGCCCGCCCCCGCCCCCCGGCGGAAAGGTTCGACCGACGTCGACGCGGGCAGCCTCCGAGCTGGAAACCAGCTCGCTTTGCGGCACCCCCATATCGGAGGCGAACGGTGATGTCCACCAGCGGAGTTCGTCCTGATACGAGGTGTCATACCGGCGCAGCGTCTCGGTGAGGCGGGATGCCTCCGCCAGGGCCGGCCGCGCGTCGTCCGTCACCACATCGAACAGCACCTCGTACGGTTGGACGACGCGCCGCAGCACCGCCTCCAGCCCGGGCCAGGCGGCCGGGGCGTCGAACGGTAGTCGGTCGGTATGACGTCGAAGGATCGCAGCCGCCCACTGCCGTTGCGCCTCGGTCACGGCTTCGGTGGGCAGGAACCCAAGTGTGGCAAGGTGGTCAGGCTCGGCCGGGTCCGGAAGGCGCTCGGTGGTGCTGCCCCAGCCGGCAGCGGCCATGGCGACCCTGAGGTGATCGAGGACCGCACCGCAGCTCAACGTCAGTTCCCGACCGGCGAGATCGGTCGCATGCACCAACCGGTAGGGATCGGCCCACAGCTGCAGGCTCGCGCCCTTGGCCACCCAGCGCCAGGGCTGGGTGTTATGCAGTGAGGGCGCGTGGCATGCTAGCGCCACCGCGTCGCGGATCACCCGGGAATCCGGCGCCTCCACTGGCATGGGTACCACCCCTTCGTATCTGGTGTTAACGGTACGGATTCCGCGGCATCGGACGTGAGAGCCGTTGGTCCTCTGACTCGCGGGTCGTTCGCCCCCGCTGGAGCGGAGCCCCTACGGCCCAACGCCCTTGGCTCACCAGTCGCGGGCACACCGGATGAGCGGCGAATGGGTCCACGGCCATGCTTACTCCGTCTCGCCGGGCGAATCAGGTGACAACACCACGCGCTGCCAGACATCGTGAGCCTCGGCCGACAGGTGGTCGAGCGTTCGAGAGGTGTCGAGCCGGTGCGCGGTCGGCCAGCCCTCCCGCTGAGCCGCCAACGCTGAGGCGATCTCCGGAGTCACCTCCGAGTTGCCGGGCGGCCTCGTCGTGATCCGGTCGGCTGCCGTGTCGACCGTCGCGGAACACACGAGCTCGACCATCGCCGAATGCGCCTCGGCGGCAAGGCGACGCGCCTGCGCGCGGGTGTGCGGATCCCGCCAGGTGCCGTCGAGGATCACCGACTGCCCGTCGGCCAACAGCAGATCCGCCCGACGCAGCACGACGTCGTAGACCGTCGCGACGTTGTCGGGGCTGTAGAGCCCTCCGTCCAGGACGCCGGGATCCCCGCCGATGACGCCGGAGTCCCGGAGCTCGCGGCGCACGTCGTCCGTCGAGATCACCTGCGCCCCAACCCGTTCGGCGAGCGTCCGCGCGACGGTCGACTTGCCGGTACCCGGGTTGCCACCCACCAGCGCCAGTCGGACGGTGCCACTTTTGAGGTGGCGGGCCGCCATGGCGAGGTGGCGAGCGGCGTCGTCGGCGGCGTCGGGATTTCCCTGCGACACCCGGACGCAGTCCACCTTTGCCCTGACGACGGCGCGATACGCGACGTAGAAGTCCCGGAGCGATGGAGGCGCGGTATCCGCGGCGTGTGCGGCATAGCGTTCGAAGAAGTAGTCGCCAAGGTCCCTGCGGCCCAGGAACTCGAGGTCCATCGCGAGAAAGGCGGCGTCGTCGGCGCAGTCGAGGAAGCGCAGCTCGTCGTCGAACTCCAGGCAGTCGAGCAGCGCGGGCTTGCCCCCGACCCAGAAAATGTCGTCGGCGAGCAGATCGCCGTGCCCGTCGACGATGCGTCTTTCCTCGATGCGGCGTGCGAACAGGGCCGCCCGCCCCGCGATGAATTGGCCGGCGAGGCGCTGAAGCCGGGCGACGGACTCGACGGTAATTCCCGAATTCTGCTCGCCCGCATAGCGTTCGAGCTCGACCAGGTTGTCGCGCCAGCGCCGCCATACGGCGCCGGCCTCACCCTGGGCGTTGATCTCTCGGCTCCGCTCGGCGTGCCGGTGAAAGCGGGCCAACGCCGCGGCAATAGCGTTCAAGGAGTCCAGCACCGGCTTCGAAGACTCGCCGCGGGTCACCAGGGACGCCAGCCGGTCGGTGTCCCGGTAGCGCCGCATGACAACGACGGGTTCGGGCGGGCCCCCGGCGGGGTCGGTGAGATGCGCCACGCCGAGATAACTCTCGGGTGACAGGCGGCTGTTCAGCTCGACTTCCCGAAGGCAGGCGCGCTCACGCTGCTGCGGCGTGCGGAAGTCGAGAAAGTCGGTCACCACCGGCTTCTTGGCCTTGAATGCCCGGTCGCCGGCCAGGACGACGACCCCCGTGTGGGTTTCTCGCACGTCGAGATAGGGCACAGCAGTCCTCGTCGCTGACTCGGTGTCCGTCGCGGTGGGGATCGTCGTGGGCATCGTCGTGGGCGTGTCGCGGTGGGCGCCTAGGACGGCCGCGCCACGATCACCGGCATACGGACCGAGTGGACCACGGCATTGCTGACCG
>JARLGR010000266.1 GCA_031292665.1 Mycobacterium sp.
AACGGCGGGCCCGCACCCGCCGCATTGGCGCCACTCGACGGGCCACCCCCGGCGCACTCCCCGCCCGCGCGCCGCGGCCACCGATATCGCGAAGACGGCGAACCCGGCGTCGGGCCGGCGCCGATGTCTCCTTTGGTAGGGGCGCGTCCGCGCCCGGATGCAGCGGGGCCGCCTGTGGTTGGGCCGGGGCTCGCGGAAACCCCGCCCGATCTGGGTGTCGGACGCCGGGCCGCCAGGCGCCGCGCCGAAGAACTCGCCGCCGCTCAGGCCACATCCGCTGCCGCGCCAATCCCACCCGTGCAGCGGGCGGAGCCGCAGCGCGAACCGGCGAAAGCCGACCAGCCCGTGGCGCAACAGGGGCCCAGATTGGTGTCGGGGCGCGGATGGCGGCGCTGGGTCCACGCGCTGACCCGCATCAACTTCGGTCTGTCCCCCGACGAGAAGCGCGAACTGGAGCTGCGCAGCCGTATTCGCCGAAATCCGCGCGGGTCCTATGAGATCGGGGTGCTGGGCCTCAAGGGTGGGGCAGGCAAGACCACCCTGACGGTCGCATTGGGCTCGACGTTCGCCGAAGTGCGCGGGGACCGGATTTTGGCGCTCGATGCCGATCCCGGTGCGGGAAACCTCGCCGCCCGAGCGGGACTACGGCCGTCGGCCACCATCGCAAGCTTGTTGGCCGACAATGACTTATCGGCTTACAACAATGTGCGCGCGCACACCAGCACGAATGCGGTGCACCTGGAAGTGCTTCCCGCAGAAGAGTACAGCGCCGCCCGGCGCGGGCTCAGCGGGGAGGACTGGCATTTGGCGTCCAGCACGGTATCGAGGTTTTACAACTTGGTGCTGGCCGACTGCGGCGCCGGGTTCTTCGATCCGGTGACGCAAGGCGTGCTGTCGACGGCGTCGGCGGTGGTCATTGTGGCCAGCGCGTCGGTCGACGGAGCGCAGCAGGCTTTGGTCGCGCTGGATTGGCTGCGCAACAACGGCTACCAGGATCTGCTGCGCCGTGCGTGTCTGGTGATCAATCACGTCGTACCGGGGGAGCCGAACATCCCGGTCAGGGAATTGCTGCGCGAATTCGGGCGGCAGGTTCAACCCGGGCGCATCGTCGTGCTGCCGTGGGACAAACACATTGCGTCCGGTACGGAAATTCAGCTGGCGTCACTCGACTCCGTGTACAAGCGTAGGGTTCTCGAGTTGGCCGCAGCGTTATCCGAAGATTTCGAGAGGGCTGGACGTCGTTGAGCGCACCTGTTGCTGCCGCTGGTCCGAGTGCCGCCAGGCCCGCCACCACGCGGGTGACGGTTCTGACCGGCAAGCGAATGACCGATCTGGTGCTGCCTTCGGCGGCCCCGATGGAGGCCTACGTCGACGAGACCGTCGCAGTGCTGGCCGATCTGCTGGGGGATACCCCCGCCGAGGTTCTGGGCGGCTTCGACTTCTCCGCCCAGGGCGTGTGGACGTTCGCCCGGCCCGGCTCCCCGCCGCTGCCGCCCGACCAGTCACTCGATGACGCCGGCGTGGTCGACGGATCGTTGCTGACCCTGGTCTCGGCCAGCCGCACCGAGCGATATCGACCGCTCGTCGAGGATGTCATCGACGCGGTCGCGGTGCTCGACGAGTCGCCGGAGTTTGACCGCAACGCGCTGTATCGCTTTGTCGCGGTGGCTCTCCCGGTCGTGACGCTGCCGATCACCGCGGTCGCAATGCGGGCATGGTGGGACGCCGGGCGCAGCCCGTTCTGGCCGGCGGTGGTGGGCCTGATCGGCGTCGGTGTGCTGGTGGGCTCTTTTGCCGCCAACAGGTTTTACAACAATGTCAGCCTTTCCGAGAGCCTGCTGATCGCGGCGTACCCGCTAATCGCCGGCGCTGCGGCGATGGCGATCCCGCTGCCGCGCGGGGTGACTGCGTTGGGTGCACCACAGTTGGCCGGTGGGGCCGCCGTGGTGCTGCTCTTGACGCTGCTGACCCGCGGCGGTCCCCGCCGGCGCGCTGAGTTGGAATCGTTCATCGCGGTGACAGCGATCGCGGTCACCGCGGCCGCCGTCGCCTCCGGCTACGGCTACCAGCGCTGGGTGCCCGCGGGGGCGATCGCGTTCGGGCTGTTCATCGTCGCGAATGCCGCCAAGCTGACGGTCGCCGCCGCGCGGATCGCCTTGCCGCCGATACCGGTTCCCGGCGAGACGGCGGACAACGAGGAACTGCTGGATCCCGTCGCGGCCGAGGGGGACACCGGCGACGAGTCGGAGACCTGGCAGGCGATCATCGCGTCGGTGCCCGCGTCGGCCGCGCGGCTCACCGAGCGGTCGCGACTGGCGAGGCAACTGCTGATCGGGTACGTGACGGCCGGCGCCCTGGTTCTGGCGGTCGGTGCGGTCGCCGTCGTGGTGCGCGGGCATTTCTTCGTGCCCACGCTGGTCACCGCCGTGCTGGTCGCCGTGATCTGCGGGTTCAGGTCCCGGCTCTACGCGGAGCGTTGGTGCGCGTGGGCGTTGCTCGCCGCCGCGGTCGCGATACCGACGGCGCTCGCCGTCAGGCTCTGCGACTGGTACCCACACTACGGCTGGCTGATCCTGACGAGTTACCTCGCGGCCGCGGTAGTCGCGGTGATCGTCGTGGGGGCGACGAGTCAGGTTCGCCGCATCTCGCCGGTGACGAACTGGGCTCTGGAACTCATCGACGGTGGGGTGGTGGCGTCAATTATCCCGATGCTGTTGTGGGTCACCGGCGTCTACGACGTGGTCCGCAACATCCGGTTCTGACGGTGGGCGGATTTGCTGCAAGCGGGGCCGGGGGAAACGCCGGAAAAAGTTCGACACATTCCCTGGCCGTGAGCGAGATGGCCGCGTCAGCGGCCGAGGTCGCTCCGCCTGAGCCGCTTGCGCTTGCCCAGCTTTCGCGCCACGGCAAGGGGATCCTTCACTGCGCGGCCGACGCCGCGGCGCTTGTGCGCTTGCACATCGTGCAACCTCGCCATGACCGCGACGGATGACCGAAACCCTTTCGCTGAAAATTCGTCAGGCCGGCACCGTACCGAATTGCGCCGCCTATCTCGGCAAAGCCGCCTGGTACCGGCTCTCCTCGGGCGGGGCAACCCGCCGGATCGGCAGCTTAGGGTGCCGTGGAGTGCTGATGAGGTTGTGGCGCAGAACGACTCGATCGATGCCGGGGTGCCGGCCCAGATAGGTCGTCGCGGTAGGCCAAGCCACCTTGGGCACCGGCCCGACGCGCGCGCCGATCAGCTGGGCGAATTCAGCGAATTGCGCTCCCACGGTGACGATCCCGCCCGCGGCCGCCGAGCGCGACGCGAATTGGGCGAATGCCTGCGCGTCGCCCAGGGTGATGCTCGCGTCCACGTCATCGAAAGGCATGTAGACCGGGCACCGGTTCGCGGTCTCGCCGATCAGCACGCCGGCCGAGCCGATGGGCAGCTGGCAGTGGTGGCTGGCGACCAGGTTCTGGCCTTGCAGTGCGACCCCCTGACACCCGAACAGCCTCGAAAATCCGCGGGGAGTCGTCGGATTGGTGGCCGTGGTCAGCAGCACTGTCGACAGCGGAGCCTGACCGGGAGCGACGCGGACGCGGGTGATGGTGTGCCCGGCGGGCGCTGACCACCACAGGTCAGGGCCACCGGGCGCGGCGTAGGCCGCGGTAAAGCCGTTGTGGCCCAGTATGGTTGACCATCTCTCCCGCACGAAACCGACGTCGGTCGCGCGGTCGTAATCGTCGAAACTGCGTCCGCACACCGCGTCGACGCCGTGGCTGGCCAGCTGATCCGCGATGCGCGTCGCCGAGGCCACCAGGTAGCGGGCCAGACCCGCGACGCCCTCCGCGCGCAGCCGCGCCGACTTGCGGGTGCGTTCGGGTTGGGCACGCAGCATGATCCAGGTGCGGCGGTTCGCCGGGGCCGGGTCCGCCCCGGTCAGCTGCCGGTACAGGCTCGCCACCTCGGCGGACGCGGTGGAGCCGGCGCGGTGTCCGGCTGACACGACATCGGCCTGCAGGTCCGGACAGTGCACCGACAACAGGTCCTCGAGGAGCCGGGTATCAAGCACGTCGTCGGTGTGGGCCTGGCCGTCGACGATGACGGTCGGCGTGAACGGCCGTGGGATCAGTTCGATCACGGAGACCAGGTCCTCGCCCTGCCAGCGGACGGCGACGTGGTCGCCCGGCTTCACGGTGGCGCCGACGACGGGTTCCGACGGGGAGTCCGGCGGCTTGCGTCGCCGCCGCAGCCACGCCCAGGCGGTGGTCAGCCACCCGGTTGCCCGGCGCCCGAAGAAAGTGACGAAGGCGACCAGGGCGCCGAGCACCACCACGACGACGCCAACCCGCCAGTACGGGGTGTCCGTTAACAGGAGGAGGCACGGCGGGGCCAGCGCCGCGAACCACAGCGCGTGCCCGGTGCTGAACCGAAGTCCCAGTGGACTGTTCATCGGCGTCTCATGGCCCGGGTGGCCAGGGCGCCCAGCCCCAGCGCGAGCGTCAGGCCCAGGACCCCCAGCGCCACACCGGTGATCGGCCGGCGATCGGGGCCCGGCGCCACCACGGGCGGCGGCACAGCCCTGACGTTGAACGGCGCCGACACGGGGCCCGGCGGGATGTCCCACGTCAGTGCCGCGACCGCGTCGACGACGCCCGCTCCGACGGCGTCGTCCACGCCGCCGCCCGGGTGTCGTGTGGTGGCCGTGATCCGGTTGATGATCTGGGCCGGGGACAGGTCGGGAAACTTCTGCCGCAGCATGGCCGCCAGCCCCGAGACGTAGGCCGCCGCGAACGACGTGCCGGCGATCGCGACCGGACCTTCCTTGCCCTGCAACGCATTCACCGGCTCACCCTGATAGCCGAGCGCCACGATGTTGTCGGCGGGTGCCGCCACACCCACCCACGGACCATGCATCGAGAACTGGCTGGGCGCCCCGCGCTGGCCGATGCCGCCGACCGTCAGTACGAGCGGCGCGTACCACGCCGGCGTGATGATGGTCTGCACCTTGTTCCAGCCGCGCGGGTCGGCGGTTGCGGACGCGTCGGGCAGCGCGTTCTGCGTGCAGTCGCCGCCGGTGTTGCCGGCCGCCACGATGATCACCGCGCCCTTGGCGTTGACCGCATAGTTGATCGCCGCTCCCAACGTGGCCTCGTCGAGCGGCCGCGCCGGCCTGTAGCAGGCCGCCTCGCTGATATTGATCACTCCCGCACCGAGATTGGCGGCGTGCACCACGGCGCGGGCCAGGCTACGCACGGATCCGGCCGCGCGCGTGGAGTTGGGATCGTTGGGGTTGGCCTGCGCGGCGACGGGCTGGAAGGCCTCCGACGTCTGCCGCAGCGAGAGCAGCCGGGCGTCGGGGGCGACGCCGACGAACCCGTCGGCGGGCGCGGGCCGCCCGGCGATGATGGACGCGGTGAGGGTGCCGTGGGCGTCGCAGTCGGACAACCCGTCGCCGGCCTGGTCGACGAAGTCACCGCCGCCCTCCGCCGGGACGCGCGCCGAGGCCTGGACGCCGGTGTCGATCACGGCCACCGTTACCCCCACCCCGGTCGCGAATTTCTGCGCCTCGGCCACACCGATGTAGGCGTTGCCCCACGGCGGATCGTGGAAGCTCGAGTCCGGCAGGGTGGTCGGTGAGGAACAGACGACGCGCTGTTGTTCCGGCCTGTCCGGGCCGGTCACATCGGGCGGCACCGCGCCGGGATCGATGGAGGGCGGCGGGATCGCGGCGGCGGACGGCGCGGTCAGCAACGCCAGCGCCACCGTGATCGGGAAGATACGGTGCACCCCGCGCACACTCCGTTCGTTTAGCCCCAGCCTGCGGACCCGCGTGCAGTTTAAACGTGACGACCACATAAACAGCGCTTTTCGTCAAGCACCGGGTTGGCTACCAGACGATGGCGGCCATATCCCGATTATCCGAGCACACGCTGCGCACCGCGGCCTGGATGTCGGCCGCGGTGACGATCTGCAGGTCCTCGACCTTCACGGGCTGGCCCGCGCGTTTCTGGGCGACCACTCTGGTGTCGCGGAACCCTTCGGCGCGCTCGATGACGTTGCGGGCGAACCGGCCGTTCTGCATGGCGTCGATGCCATGCTGCCCACCGGGAGTGGTGTATTCGCAGATGGCGGTGGCCGCGTCGAGAAACGCCTCCCGCGCAGCGTCGTCGAGCAGGCTGGCGCGCGGTGCGGCGTAGCGACGCCCGATTTCGACGATCTCGGCCGGCGAATACGACTCGAAGCGCAGCTTGCGGTTGAACCGGCCGGCCAAACCGGGGTTCACGGTGAGGAATTCGTCGACCTGATCCTCATAGCCGGCGCCGATGAAACAGAAGTCGAATCGGTGTGCCTCCAACGCAACCAGTAGCTGGTTGACAGCCTCCATCCCGATCATGTCCGGCGTGCCGTCTTGGTGGCGTTCGACCAGAGAGTAGAACTCGTCCATGAAAATGATTCGGCCGAGCGACTTCTCGATCAGCTGGTTGGTTTTGGGACCCGACTCCCCGATGTAGTGCCCGCAGAAGTCCGATCGGCGCACCTCCCGGATTTCGGGATGGCGCACGATCCCCATGCCGGCGTAGATCTTGCCCAGCGCCTCGGCGGTCGTCGTCTTACCCGTACCGGGCGGCCCCACCAGGAGCATGTGATTGGTCTGGCCCTCGACCGGCAGCCCGTGCTCGAGGCGCATCACGCGCACCTCGAGTTGGTCTTCCAGCGCCGAGACCGCCTGCTTGACCGCCGCCAGACCGACCTGCTTGGCCAGCAGCGCACGGCCCTCGGCCAGCAACTCCGCGCGCCGCTCCGCCGCGTCGTCGTCCTCGATCTCCTCGCGGGACTTCGCCGTCGAGGCGTCCCATCGATCGGTGCGGCTGCCGATGGTGTGTTCGTCGGTCACGACCAGGTGCAGATTGGGGTCGGCCAGGGCTTCTTTCGCTGGCTCGGTCAGGACTCCGTTGATGGTCGCCCGGGACAGCCAGATCTGCGCCTTGTCCTCCTCACCGAGTTGTCGATGCACCATGCCCCGCACGTATGCCAGGTCGGCGACCAGCAGAGGAATGTCGGCTGGTCCGATCGACGCGGTCAGCACCTCGGCGCCGAACCGTGCCGATGACCTGTTGTGCCCGATCACGTCGACGCGGTCCAGCCAGTCGAGGGCCACTCGGCCCTGACCGAGATGCGCCGCGGCGTAGGCGGCCAGCACACAGATCGACGCCGTGACGGCCGACATGATGATCGCCTGCGGCGGCAACTCCTCGGCGGCCGTCAGCAAGACATCGGGCCAGCGCTGTGTGGTGAACATCAAGTACACCCGCGCCAGCTGGTGCCACTGGTAGTTGGCCCAGGAATCCAGCAGGTCCCGGTTGGCCAGCAGCTTGTCGGCCTCGGCGTATGCGCCGGCGATCGTCAGCGCCGACGACAGGGCCAGCCCCACCTGCGGCGCGTCGGTCACCGTGATTCCAATGTAAGGGCCCAGCTGGATCTCCGCGGCGAGGGTCTGGCCGATCCGCGTCGTCTCGCGGTGCAGCCATTCACTGTTGGCGTAGAGCTGCTCGAGCGAGACGAGAGCGCTGTCACCGCAGGCGATACGCCCCAGCCACGCGTCGGCCATCGTCGGATCGGCGTCGGTGGCGGCGACGAACTCCGGCAACGCGGCCGCGTGGCCCTCACGGCTCTTTAGTGCCATCGCCCGGTCGAAATGCCTCCGGGCGGTGTGCAAGTCACCCACGGCGTGCACCGTCCTCGACACCCGCTCGGTTGGCGGAGAAGCTGTCGTGACAGTCTCTACGTGCGCTCATCAACCCGTGCCTTGCGTTGTGGACGTTCTAGGTGGCGATCGACATGCTGACCGGCTCCAGGCTGACGTAACGGTTCTCGGCCCGGAATATGTCCATCTCGATCACCCAACTTTGGCCGGCCGCATTGAGATTCATCGTCGCCGGGCCGATCTGCTCGATCGTCACCTCGAAGTTGTGCCGCTGCGCCTCGGTCAGGATCGAGCCGGACGGCGCGACGGTGATGACGGTGGCCGGTCGTGGGGCAGGTGAGATCGCGATGTCCCCAAAATCTGTGCCTCCGAACTCGGCCGCGCCGACGCCGCTTTGCCGACGCCGCGGGACGAATTCCACGACGCTGACGGTGGTTCGCGGCGCCGGCCGCGACGTGCTGAGGACGCTGATCTCCGGCATGCGGACGCTTGCCCAGCGAGCCGTGTCGCGGGTGTGCACGCACACGCGCTCGCCCGCGCCGGCCGTGCGGATCACGATCCGTTTGGCTATCGGGTCGTCGGCGGCGACGAATACTCGCGACAGTTCACCGGCATCGGTAACCGGGATCATCAGGCGGTCCCCGTTGCTGAGCTTGCCGATCAACACACCCGAGGGGCCGATCTCGGTGACCAACTGCGCGGGCAGTCGGCTGCGCCGCAGTCCGCGCAGATGTGGCCGCGGGCCGCACATGTTGGCAGCGGCCGCGGCCGCCTGTTCGCCGTTGAGCCGGCGCAAGACCACGGCGGGCGGGGTAGGTGCCGGCGTCGGCGTGCGCACGGTGATGGTCGCAGTGCATGTCGCGCCCGGGTACAAGGTCACATTCTGGATGACCTCGTCGGCACGCAGCGTCCACGCCTGCGCCAGGACCCGTGACGTGATCGCTTCGGCCGGGTAGGCATAGGTTGTCATCCAGCCCGCTTCCCCCCGGATTGCTTTCCACCGCTGCGCATCCCCGGCCACCGCGTCCGACCCCAGCCGGCGGTCAAGCTCCACCAGGTCGGTGGCGGTGGCCACCTTCGCCCGCAACCCCTGGCAACGCAGCAGTCCCGCGATGCGCTGCGCGACCGAAACTGCAGCTGCGCCAACGGTTGTGCGCCATCGCAATGCTTGCGCATTGTCGAGCACGGGCAGCCGCACGATCAGCCAAGTTTCGCGCCGGCCGGCGTACGGCGGGGTGCCGATCTCCGAGTCATACACGCGCGGGTAGTCGCCCACAGTGCCGTGCCGCGAGCCGAATGTGACCGCGCTGATTGACTCGAGTTGCAGGCCCAGCGCGTGCCGCAACATCGGCACCAGTTCGACGACGTCGATGACGTTTTCGGTTTCGACGGTCACCGAGCCGGTCACCCTGGTGGCTTGGTGCGCCTTACCGAGCAGTTGCACCGCCACCACCGCGGTACCGTCTTGCACCCGTACGCCGCCGCCGGATCGGTTGTTGGCCACGGTGATCGGCGCGTCCCAGCTGATCGGGCGCCGCCCCCGCAGCCCCAACACCGCCCACGACCACGCCGGTTGACCCCACCATCGGGCGAACACCAGAACGACGCCCACCACCGCCGCGATCGCCGCGCCGATGTAGCCGGTCAGTGCCCAACTCGTCAGCGCTAGCAGGAACACGACGCATACCCCGACCACCCGTCGATTACTGCTCGGGCTGAATCCGCTCAGCCCGGGCCTCATCGCGCCCTCCGCAGCCGCGCCGCGATGGCCAGCACCAGCACACCGGCGGCCACGGCGCCGACGAACCCGATGGCGATGTTGCGCGCCCGGTGATCCGGCGCCGGTGGCGGCGGAGTGGGCGTGATCACCCGGCTTTGCGCACCGGGGGGCAGCCGGTCACCGGGCGGGATATTGAATGTCAGTGCGGCGACCGGATCCACCAGTCCGTACCCGACCTTGTTGTCCACTCCGGCGGGCGGATTGTGCGCCGACTGCACGATCCTGTTGATTACCTGGTGCGCGCTCAGGTCGGGAAACTTGGCCCGCACCAGGGCGGCGACGCCGCTGACGTAAGCCGCCGAAAAGCTGGTGCCCCAAAACGGCATGTTTTTTTCGCCCGGCCGCGACGGCGGGTAGGCGTTGACCGGTCCACCCCCTTGCGGCGACAGACCCACGATGTGGGTTCCGGGTGCGGCAACCCCGACCCAGGGGCCGGACATGCTTTTGTCGATAGCGGCACCGGTGGCGTCGACGGCGCCCACCGATAAGACATAGTCGGAGAACCACGATGGCGAAGAGACGATCTTGACCTGATGCCAGTCCCGCGGATCCGAAGGGTCCAACGGGTCGTACATCGGGTTGTTGTCGCAGCCGGCTTCGCCGTCATTGCCGGCCGCGGCCACGATGACCGCATCCTTGGCGGTGGCCGCGTACCACAGCGCGGCACCCAGCGCGCGCTGGTCGGCTGGGGCCACCGCGGGCAGACAGGCGGTCACAGAAATGTTGATCACCTTCACACCCATGTTCGCGGCGTGCACGACGGCCCGCGCCACCGTGTTGAGCGTTCCGGCCTTCACCTTCTCGTCCGAGTTGGGGTCGGCCGGGGGTGGGTTGACCGGCTCGAAGGCCCGCGACGACTGCCGAATCGAAACGACCGTCGCATGCGGCGCGACGCCCACGACCCCGTCGGGTGCACCCGACGGTGGCGGCGGTACCGCCGGTTCGTCCTCCGTTTGCGGATCCGGCGGGCCGTTGGATGCAGCCGTGGCGCCCCCTCCCTCGGGCGGGGGCGGCGGTGGTGGTGGCGGCGGCGGAACGATCTGGGTGATCGTCACCGGCGGCGGGGGTGGCGGTGGCGCGGGGGGAGGGGGGACCTCGACGGGCGGGGGCGGGGCGGCGGTGACGGCCGGCGGCGCGGCCGGCGGCGGGAACGCCGGTGTCGGCGGCATTGGCCGCGGCATGGGCACGGTCCCTTGTGGCGCCGCGGCGATGATCGAGCTCACGATCGTGCCGTGCGCGTCGCAATCCGACAGCCCGTCTTCGCCCATGATGTAGTCACCGCCGGGCACGACCGGCAACCGCGGGTTGGGAGAAACCCCGGTGTCGATGACCGCGACCGACACACCGTTGCCTGTGCTGTATTGCCAGGCGCTGCTGATGTTGAGCAGGTTGTATCCCGGCGCCATCTGCGCGACGTCGGGGTTCTTCACGGTGATCGGCGCGGAGCAACTGTTGGCGCGGCGCATCGGTTGGTCGGGTCGCGGTGGCCCGTCCGGCGGCACCATCCCCGGATCCACCACTGGGGGTTTAATCGCTTGTGCCGCCGGAACATTGCCCGACAGCGCCACCAGGGTGACGGCTGCGCTCACCGCGGCCGCCCGCGAGCACGCCCGCTTCAGTGCCGAAGCCACGCGAAGAGCCCCCCCAGGGCCGCCGCCGCCGGCAGCAATACGATCAGCGCCAGCACTTCAGCCCATTCCACCGCCAATCGGATGAATGGCCTGAACCGCATCGCCGGCACCAAAAGTGCTGCGGCCAATCCCAATGCGGCGAAACCCGCCACCACCACTGCCGGCCATAGCAAGCCGGTCACGGCATCGCGTGGCTGCGCAATGGCGTACTTGACAACGCCTGCGCACACCGCGGCCGACGCCCCACACACCAGCGCCACCGCCTGATACTTGGCGGCGAATCCGCGGCCCTGGGTGATGAATATGCCCACCACCAGCCCGGCGACCAGCAGCGCCAACCACTCCCACGGGCGGCCAGGCGTTAGGACCCCCCACACCGCAACGGGCAGAACGATCGAAACCCCCACGCACATACCGACTTGAACGGCGTTGACCAACCGTGCCGATGCGGCGATCGCGGCGCCGCGCGCGGTGATGTCGGTCAACTCGTTGTCTTCGTCCTCGGTATCGTCCTCACTGACCGGCGAGACCGTGTCGACGGGCATGTCCTCGCGCCGTGCGAACAAGTCCCGGCCCGTGATCGAGCCGAAGTACGGGGGCCGCACCCGCGCCACCCACAGGGCGATCAACGGCGTCAACCTGACCAACACAAGCAGCGACACCAGCGCGCAAATCGCCAGCACCTGCGGCGAGGCTGGGCGGAACATCCGCACCGCGGCGATGGCCGCAAGGATCCCGCACACCGTCACCACGGCGGTGACCACCGCGGTCTGCCAGCGCTTCTGCGTCAACACACCGATGGCGATAGCGCCCAAGGTCACCACCACGAGCCCGATCAGCGCATGAGGCGCGCCCAGCTTGCCGGGCGGCGAGCAGGCACCGGCGACGGCGAGCGACACCGCTGCCAACCACGCGAATCCGCTGAACATGTCGCGCCGCTCCCGCCAACCCCGCCGCACCACCGATGTCGCGATCACCAGAAGCGCGCCGATCGCGCCGGCCACCCCCGCCGGGACGATGCCGTCAGTGAAGGTCCGTGCCCGCAACGTCAGCGCCACGACTACCCCGACCGCCATCGCGATGATCGCGATCGCCGTATGCGCGGCCGTCCGCGGCGTCACTTGTGCGAACATCCGATCGCCGCCGTCGCGACCCAGCCACTTGCCCATCGCCGCCAGGCCCGTGGACAGCGACTCGTACTGAGGTTCGAAGGACTCGCCGGCCGCCCTGAGCACCAGCACCAGCGTGTCGCCATCCTGCACGCCCAGCTCGTCGAGGCTTTTATTGATGTCGAGTCGCACACCATTGATCTTGTGCAACTCATAGCTGCCCGCCGGAAGTGCTACGCCCTCGAACCCCTTTCGCTTCAGGTCGGCATCGAATAATTCGACCATGCCCTCAAAGAATCCTTCGACTGGAATTCCGGCGGGGAAAACTTGCGAGCATAGATGCTTGTCGTAGGAAATATTGACCGCACAACGCGCCGGGAATGCAACCTTATGCGGCGATGTCACGGCGCCGTCCGCTCGGCATCCGGAATGTATTTATCGGCCAGGCCGGCGGTGATTTCGAGTAGGCGCAATCGCGACTTCTTCTTTAGCTCGTGAACGGTGTCAATGATCCCGCCTTTGGCCAGGTGTGGATCAAACGGCATCACTTCGACGATTGCCCCGACCTTGGTGAACCGCTCGGTCAAGTAGGCCAACGCGTCCTTATCCGTGATCTGGTCGGTGTGGTTGATGATCACGGTGCTGCGCGAGACCAATTCGTGGTAGCCCTGGGACCGGAGATAGTCCACGGCCCGTAGCACCGGTTTGGAACGGTCCGCTGTGATTCCGGAGACGAACACCAGAGTGTCGGTGTTCTCCAAAACCGGCTTCATTACTTCGTGTTCGAGGTCCGGGGAGGTGTCGACGATCATGACGGTGTGGGTTCGCCGCAGCCGCGACAACACCCCCGAGAACATGGCCGGCACCAACGGCCGGGGCTGGTCTGAAGTGCGGTTTCCGGCCAGCACGTCGAGCCCGACCGCGTTCTGCCCCAGATGTTCGCGGATATCCGCGTAGCCCTGCACATCGGTGTCGTTGATGATCGCGCTGTAATCACCCGGCGGCGACTCGTCGATGCGGTCGGCTAAGGTGCCGAATCCGGGCACCGCGTCGATCGCAATCACGTTCTGCGGGCGGCATTCACGAAAAACGCCCCCGATGCAGGCGGCCATCGTCGTGACCCCGACGCCGCCCTTGCCAGAGACAACGGTGATCACATACTGCCGACGAATGTGGCGCCTGATGCGGTTCTGCAAATCGCGGTAGTGCCGTTCACTGGGCGATTCGCCCAGGTTTATTTTGCGAAATGATGCGGTGTAGATGAATTTTCGCCATCCCGACCCCGGCGGAATCTTTCGGGGTGCCGCCAGATCGGTAATCCGCATAGTATCCGATACCGAATCTCGGAAGTTGCGCCCCGCCGACGGATCCCCCCGCCCGAGCGCCCCTTCGTCCGACATATTCGGCTCATTCCAAGGGCTCGTCACAATCGCGATGCTAACACGCCTGGCGATACTGCGTTTACGCGATCACGCCGCCCTCAAGTGCGTAAGGCTTTGCTATTTCACGAGATTGGTTTACTGAGTTGGTTTGTCGGACCTCCTCCCATCAGACCACACGGCGATATGAGTACCACTCGTCCCCGGCGGGGAGGCGGCGGATGAGCCGCTGCACCGCCCCGGCGATATCACTGCGTGAGCCGGGAGAGACGACCTGGTATCGGCGTTGGCCGGAGACGATGTCCGCGACACAGACGCGGCCGGCCGGGGTGTCGACGATCGCCACCGTCGAATCGCCGACGGCGACGCGCGCGGTCCGCTCCGGCCCGATGCCCGACTGCAGCGCCACGATGGCCGCGTGCGCGGAGCGCGCGGGATCGGCGGCCATGGTGACTATCTGCAGTTGGTCGACGTCGAGACGCTGGCTGAGGAGAAACGCCCGCAGGCTGGCCGCGTCACGCACCGACTCCAGCAGCTGCTCGGTGTCCAGGGTGACCGGTCGCAGCGGCGCCGCCTCCGCCACGCCGCACAGCCGCTCGACCTGACCCACCACCAGTTCGCTGGCCGCCGTCTCGTCGCCGGCCTTGCCGGCGGGATTAAGACGTATCAGGTCGCCGTGGCGTTCCAGGACGACCCACCAGGTCGCGAATCGGCAAATCGAAGCCCGCGTTGGCTCGCGACCTGGTACGCCCATGTTCACCAAGAGCCCCAGGTCGCGCCGCAACAGTACCGTGAGCCATTCGCGAATCATCGGGTCGGCGTTGCCGGCCGCGTCGAGCGCGCCGGCGGCGAGAAGCTCGGCGGCCATCGGATGCTGCAGCGCGCGCTCCGGGGTGTCGAGTCGCGGCAGGAGTGGACGCAGGCCGAGCTCGGGACACGTTTGCTCGACCCCGGTCACCGCTTGCAACACCCATAGTCCGTCGATTGTCGTTGTCAGCACGGCGATTTCACCTCAATCGGCCCGTCAGACATCGAAATGGAAGGCATATGAGCCCCGATGAGGACCGGAGCCCGGGGCGATCCGGTCTCAGGTATAAAACAGACCCCGCATGTGGTTGTCGGTGCTTATGGCGGCGTCGAGCACGTGGCCGGTCGTTTGACCGTGCTGGCGCACCGTGTCCACGAGACCCTGCAGACCCGAGAGCATTTGGTACTGTGCGTCGAAAAATCCAGTCGCGCCGTGGCCGGCGAAGAATTCTTGGAGCGCGTTGGTCAGGTTGGCGGTGTCGCCGTGCAGCGCCTCGAGCTGGCCGGCGCGTGAACCCACATCCGTGGCGAAATCGGCGACGGCTGAAGGGTTGTAAGCGATTAACGGGTCCATGCTGAAATCCTTTCAAGAAGCAAGATTGCGAGTAGAGTGACTAAACGTTCTGGGTGCCGCCGAACAGGGCCTGGAATGCGGCCTGCGAGTCGGCCTCGTGATGTTCCATCAGCGCTGCGGCCTGCTTGAGGCCCTCGGCCAGACGCGTGCCCCCGTGCAGGACCTTGTTCAAGTCGTTGGCGACCTCGGTGGCCGTCGCGTGCGAGGCGACGACGCCGGCACCCGACCAGGTCGCAGGGCTCATCACATTTTCCTGGTTGGCCAAATAGCCCTTCGCGACCGCGATCGCGTGCTCCATATTGGCCTGAATTTTGTCGGCGGTGCTGCGCAATAAATTTGCGTCGACGACAATTGAATTGTTCGCCACTTTAATTTCTCCTTCTCCGGCTGGTCGCTCCCCATTTTGATCATCCGGGGGTATGCGATGCAGTGTATGGGGACTATTCAGATGTGTCGATTCACCCTGTGAGCAGGCGATTTACTACCCGCGGTCGTCGACGACCCGCACCGTCGCAGGCTGCTCGGACTTGCCGTGGGATCCGCGCTGACCCGCTGCATGCCCGACGGGCATACCGCCGATCGTGTTGCCGCCGACAGACGTCGTCGGCGGGCGCACCGTCTCGGCGCCCAACGCCCCGCTGGGCCGCAGCCCTATCGGGCGCCCGCTGGTGGCGGGCTCGAAGGCACTGACGGGGCGGGTGAAGGTGGTCGCGGGCATACCCGCGCCGCCCAGGGAAGCACCTCCGCCACCGGCCGAAGCCCCGGCCTCGACGGCGGAAATCCCACCGGCGGCCGAGGCGGCCGAGACCCCCGGGGTGGCGCCACCCATGCCGAGGGCACCGGGGTTGGCGAACATGCCCATCATCGACTGCAGCGGCTGCATCGCACTCATGGGCGCCTGCATCATGCCGGCGGGCGCCTGCAGCGCCTGCGGAACCGCTCCCATCAACGACTGCGCCGGTCCCATGAAAGTGCCGAGTTGGCTTCCCATATCCTGGCCGCCCGACGTCGCCGCGCCGGCGCCCGTCGTCCCCGTCTGTACCCCCTGGTAGGCAGCGCGCATCCCGTCGCCCGCTGCTGCGTCGGCGGACGCCTCACCGACCGCCGTCGCCGCCTGTGCCGGGGCCGCCGGCGAGGCGCCCATGCCGGCCACCGGCGGCGCAATCGCCAGGCTTTCGGCCAGCGCCGCAAGGATTGCTCCGTAGGCCGCGCCGACCGCGGAATTGTTAGGCCACATGGTGCCGTAGTACTCGAACTCAAGCGAGGTGATGCGCGGCGTCAGGGTCCAGAGCACGCTTGGGTTGATGCTGTAATCGGTCGCTGTCTCGACGCGGTTGGCGAGGCACTCGGGGGCCGGACGCATGCCCGAATTCGCCGTCGCATACGCCGCGATTGCGGCCGCCACCACCGCCGGCTTCACGTCGACCCAGCCGGCCAGCCCGTGCAGCGAGGCGTTGAGCATGGTGACATTCGTGGCCGAGGCCGCCGACCCGGCGCCCACCCAGCTCGCCGTCGTTGCAGCGGTGTTGATCGCCGACGCAACACCAGAGGCGTGATGGCTGGCGCCCAAAGTGGTCCACGCCGTCTGGTTGGCCACGTGGGCGCCCACCCCGGTCCCTGCTTTGAGCAGCAGATCGTTGTCCTCGGGTGTGCGCGCAGCCCACCCCGGATCAGGCATGCGCGGTTCCCCCTTTACAGCCCTATGGCCGCCGCGCGTGCCGCCTCGGTGGCGTCGTAGACCGCTGAGGCGATGCCCTGGGTACCGGCGAACAGGCCGCGCTGCGCGGCGTGCTCGGCGACCACGCCCAGGTAACTGGCGCCGCACGCGTTAAGCGCCGTCGAAAACATGGCGGAGTCCGGGTCGCCTCCCATGGGCGTCACGCCGAGCAGGGCCGGGGCCGCCGCCGCTGCCGCCGCCTCGGTCTCCGCGCTGATCGCCGACTCCGCGCCCGCCGAGGCCAAAACCGCCTCGGGCTGCACAAACCAGGACATGATTCCCTCCCCGTTGGTCTAGCAATAGAACATACCTAGCGCGTCAGTCTCGTGGTGTCCAGTCGACCGGACATCCGCCAGGTTTTCGCCTGCACTCGGCCACCGGGCGGATTCCTGCCGACTCTGAGCGGGATTGAACGGCCGGGTGCCGCGAAATCCCACGCCGCCAGCCGGCCTTAGTACCCCTTAACGCGGCACATGCGGTCAAAATGAGAGCGCAGGCCGGCGAAGACGGCCCCGACGTTGCTGGAGGCGGGCGGCGCAATGACGAACACGGGTCTGGGGTTCGGCGTCCTGGGGCCGTTGTCGATGACCGCCCACGGCGTCCGGGTGCCGGTGGGCCCGCCCAAGCAGCGGGCGGTGCTGGCCATGCTCTTGATCAACCGCAACCGGCCGGTGTCCGTCGAGTCGCTGATCCACGGGGTATGGGGCGAGGATCCCGTGCCGGCCGCGCGCACGAGCATCCAGGCCCACGTGTCGAATCTGCGTCGGTTGCTGCGTTCCGCCGGCGCGGACCCCTCGCGGGTGCTGGCGAGCGCACCGCCGGGGTATCAGCTCAACGTCGCCGACGCCGACTGCGACGTGGGGAGGTTCCTCGCCTCGAAGGCCGCGGGTACCAAGGCGGCCGCCGCGGGGCAGTTCGACGAGGCCAGCGGCCACTTCTCGGCCGCGCTGGCCGAGTGGCGGGGACCGGTGCTGGACGACCTGCGCGACTGCGCTTTCGTCGCCGGGTTCGCCACCACGCTGATGGAGGAGAAGGTGGCGGCCCAACTTGCCCGCGCCGAGGCCGAGATCGCATGCGGGCGCGCCGCCGCGGTCATCGGCGAGCTGGAGGCGCTTGCCGCCGAACACCACTACCGGGAACCGGTGTGGGCCCAGCTGATCACCGCCTACTACGTCACCGAGCGCCAGTCCGACGCGCTAGGTGCCTACCGGCGACTCAAAACCGCGCTGGCGGAGGGACTCGGCATCGACCCCGGTCCCACGGTGAGCGCCCTGCACGAGCGCATCCTGCGCCAAGAGCCGCTGGGCACCCACCTGGCCGCCCTGACCACCCACAAGCGCGGCGTCTACCGCCAGGAGGACACGGCCTCGGAAACCCCGGTGGCGGAGCGCTCCGTCGCGCGGCTGCGCGACAAGACCGGGCGACAGCATCGGCTGAGCGGCGTGACCATCCGGATCGGTCGCTTCACCGACAACGACGTCGTTCTCGACGACACCGAAGTGAGCCGCCATCACGCCGTCATCGCCGACACCGGAACGGGTTTCGTCCTCACCGATCTGCGGTCGACCAACGGCGTGGAAGTGCAGGGCCAGCGCATCCGGGGTAGCGCCACCCTGGCCGACGGCGACCGCATCCGAATCGGCAACCAGGAGTTCACCTTCGAGATCCGGCCCGGCTGAAGCGATGGGTTAGCCCGAAGTTAAGTCGGGTTCTTCGATGATTGTGGTGGTTGAGCTGGGGTGATCTCGCCGACACGCCACATTGTGTAGTCACTAATTTGGTCGGGTTTGTGAGGGTTGTGCGGTAGAATCGGTTTGTGGCCAAGGGTTCTGGT